>NZ_JBWBQS010000007.1:0-227062 GCF_056279125.1 Novosphingobium sp. Sphag1I
CCGTGACATTATGCCCCGCCTTGCAAAGCGCTATCGCGCTCGTCAGGCCCCCAATGCCCCCACCAATGACAAGTATGTCGAGTTTGTTCATGGCCGCGCCTCATGCGCGGCGCCGATGTGCTGGCGCATATGCTCTCCCTATGCGCCGCGACGGGCGCGTTGATCGGGGGCATTTAGGGGGAGAGTGGTCAATCTGTAAAAGTCATTATCTGGATCAATAATGATAGATTGAATTTATGATATAGCCTGTGCCGCCAAACGCAATTGCTCGCGCAGCCAGATCAGGCCCGCATCATCCCGGCGCGCTTCATGAAACTGCACCATTTCACGCAGGCGGGGAAAAGGAAAGGGCATCGGCGCGAAAGCCAGATCGAATTGCGGCATCATCGCACGCACCAACCGTTTGTGCAGCACGGCCAGGCGCATCGTGTTTTGCAGGAACCATGGCACAGAGGCAAAAGAGGCGACCTCGATATCGATCCGGCGCTGGCGCCCCATGCGGGCCAGTTGGGTGTCGGCAAAGGTCGCGGCGCGGCGTGAACCCAATGCGACGCCGACATGGCCGCAGGCAAAGAAATCATCAGCCGTCAGCCCTTTGGCAAACAGTGGGTTGCCCGCCCATCCGACCACGACCTGTTCTTCTTCGTAAAGGAATTCAGAGGGATGCCAAGGCGCCAGCAATTGTTCCGGCGCGATCAGCAGGTCGATCTGACCGCCATCCAGATCGTCGGCATTGCGCTCGGTCGGCTGCATCACTTCAAGCTGTATATGGGGCGCGGCGGCGGTCACCCGTTCGGCCAGCCCGACCAGAACCGCGACCATGACATAGTCAGACGCGTTGATGCGGAACCGGCGCGTGGCGGTTGCCGGATCAAAACCGGCGGGTGTGGCAATGGCCTGTTCAACGCTTTGCAGGCTGCGCTGGATTTGCGGAAAAAGTGATTCGGCAAAGGGGGTGGGGTGCATGCGCTTGCCCACCTGCACCAGCAATTCATCGCCAAAGAACGCCCGCAGGCGGCGCAAGGACGCGCTGGCGGCGGGTTGGGTCAGGCCCAGACGTTCGGCCGTGCGGGTGACGCTGCGCGTTTCCATCAATGCGGAAAAGACGACCAGCAGGTTGAGGTCGAGCTGTTTGAAACGCATTTTAGCCATCCCTGTGTTTATGGGAGAGGCGATAAATCAAAATCAGAAATAATGAAAGCGGGGCAGGCGCCATGCCCGCCCCGCCTTTGGAGATGATCAGAATTTCAGGCTGCCGCGAATGCCGAAAGTGCGCGGTGGCTGGAACTGATAGGTGTTCTTGTTCGCCACATAGTTGCGCCCGGCATTGGCCAGAACGACCTTGTCGGTGAAGTTGCGGATAAAGGCGTCAATCTGCCAATTGCCGTGGGCCGGTTTGAAATTGATCGAGGCATTGCCCGTGACATAGGCGTTCGAACGCGTGTCGGCGTCGTTGAACACGTCATAATAGAAGGACGAGGAATATTTGCCGTCGATACGCGGGGTGAACGTGCCGAACCCGGCCTCAACCGCCTTTTCCACGCCAAAGGTGGCGACGAAACCGGGCGCGTTTGGCAATTTGTGGCCGCTGATGTCGCGGGTGGTGCCCGCTCCGTCACGCACCGAAATGCCCTTGCCAAATTCGGTGTGGAGCAGGGCGATATTGCTGTCGAGGCGGAAGCCATGGACCAGCGCGATCGTCTGCAATTCGGCGCCCATGATCTTGGCCGAACCGACGTTGAAAATGCCCGAACCGCCCGACAGCGCATCGGTGCTGCGCGAGGCCTGATAGCCGCGATAGTCGAAATAGAAGGCTGCCGCATTCACCTGCAAATTGTTGTCGAGGAAGCGGTTCTTGGTCCCCACTTCCCATGCCGACAGCTTTTCCGGTTCATAGGAAACCGAGGCGGCCGATCCGTTCGAGTTGAAACCGCCCGCCTTATAGCCGGTGTCAAACTTGGCATAGACGAGGCTGCGCGGGGTGACCTGATAATCAAGGCCGACGTGATAGGTCGGCTCGCTGCTGTTCATATTGCCGTTGCCGGGGGTGATGATGGACATGGCCGGGGCAAATGGGCTGGCCAAAGCGGGCAGGAACAGCACCGCATTGCCCGTGCGGAATTTGCTGTCCCAGGTGTTGCGGGCGCCCAGCGTGAGCTTGACTTGATCATTGATGCGATAGGCGATCTGTCCAAACACCGCGTTCGACTTGGTGGCGATGTTGTAATCGAATTTGATGCCATAGCGGTCCGGCTGTCCCATCGCGGCCAGCGGGCCGCCCGGGGCGAACAATCCGGTCATCTGCACATTGTACAGGCCCGAATTGATGATGTTGTCTTCCTTGAAATTGAACCAGCCCAATTGGAAGAACAGGCGGCTGTTGGCATTGTTCGACAGGCGCACTTCATGGTTCCATGTCGTGGGGTCTTCGGCCTGAACAAATTGGCGCACCGCCGGATAGACCGGGCCGGTAGCATCGGTGCGGTGGCGGAAGCTGCTCTTGTCATAACCGCCGGCGTAGATCAGCGAGAGGCCGGCGGGCAGGGCGTCATAGACCGCTTCCCAACGGACACGGTCCGCGGTCAGGCGCGTCATGGTCGGCGCGGTATTGGCAAAGCTGCGCGCATTGCCGAAATCGGGGCGCACGGCGATGGTCGAATCCATTGTCACGTCGCCGACATTGTCGATCTCGTCATGCTGATAGGACGCCCAGAGCTTGAGCCCGTCGAGCGGTTTCCAAACGCCCTGAATGCGGCCCGACCCGACCTTTTGGTCATCGCCGCGCAAGGGGGTGCCGTTATAAATGCCGGTCAGGTTGCGATAGCCATCATGCGAGTGATAGGTGCCCGATGCGCGCAATTGAACCTTGTCCGATGCGGCCCAGTTGACCCCGGCATCGGCGTCGAAGGCATTGTAATTGCCGGTGCCCAGGCTGACATAGCCCTCGTTGCGGTTGGTCGGGCGATTGGTGATGATCGAGACAAGACCGCCGGTCGAATTGCGACCGTTAAGCGTGCCTTGCGGGCCTTTGAGCACTTCGACACGGGCGACGTCATACATCGATGATTGGATGTTGAACGAGCGGTTGGTGTAGAAACCATCGCGCGCAATCGGCACCGACGGGTCGCCGGTTTCGGTGGTGTCGGTCGAGGCAATGCCGCGCACCGCGACATAGGCGGCGCCGGTGTTGCTGGTGATGTTCAGGCTGGCGTCAATGCTGGACAGGGCCTGCATGTTCGACACGCCCTTGGCGGCCAGATCTGCGCCGGAATAGACGGTCAGCGCGATGGGCGTCTTTTGCGATGAGGTTTCCACGCGCGATGCGGTGACGACGATTTCCGACAGGCCCGCAGATTTGGGCGATTCGGCGGCGGGGGCTTGCTCGGCGGCAAAGGCCGGGATGGCAAGCATGCTGACGGATGCGCAAAGCGCTGCGGCAAGACCGCGATTCATGGCAATTCTCCCTGATGGGCCGAAATGACTTCGGCGCTCTTACAAAATTAAAACTATTGTTCTAGATAATGAGCGTTTCTGCGGCCTGTCAATATGGATCGCTATGGCCACCGTTGCGGGTGTGCAACACAAAGGTGGTTTGCAGGGTGGAGGGCGATACGCCGACTTGCCCGATCGCCCGTTTTTTCCGCGAAAACCAATAGAGCAGCGTGATGGTTTTTTATCGAAAACAACTATCGCTGCATCTGCTCGGAATGCTCGCATTTGCGGAATTTATGGCCATTTTCGCGCAATCATCCGTCGAATCATGCACTATGCTTTGCCCTGTTTCATAAATGGAATTGATGGCTTGGCGATCAGTGCGTTTGCGCCCTCGAATCGGCCCATGATCCTGTTCCAGCCATGCCGATTTCCAAGGTCGCGACAATCATCGCCTTGACAAAAGCACGAGCCCCCATTTAGATTTCAGAATAAGAGTTCTAAATAAATTATGCGACGGCCATGGTCAGTCCGCAATCGGGAGAGAGTCTTGAGCGTCCATTCCCAGGCACCGCGCAAAGCCGGTGCAGCGCAAGGCATCACGTTGGTGACGGTTGCCTTTTTGCCCATTGTGGCGATTGTTTCGATGTTTCCGGCCGTGCCCGCGATCATCGATCATTTCGCCGCGCGCGATCCGGCCGCGATTGCCAAAGTGCCCGCGATGGTTTCCGCGCCGGGCCTGACCATCGCCTTGCTGGCGCTGTTTGCCGGTTTACTGGTCGATAAATTCGGGCGTCGCAAATTGCTGCTGGTGTCGACGGCGCTCTATGGCTTTGTCGGCGTTGCGCCCTTTTTTCTTGACTCGATTGACCAGATCTATGCCTCGCGCCTTGCCCTTGGCGTGGCAGAGGCCGCAATCCTGACCACGCTGAACACGCTGGTGGGGGATTATTGGGACGCCAAGGACCGCCGTTTCTGGCTGACCATTCAGGGCCTTGCCGGACCGGTTCTGGGCAGCGCGGTGATCCTGCTCTCCGGCTATCTGACGGCGGTGCGTTGGAATGGCATCTTCCTTGTCTATGCCATCGGTTTTCCGGCTTTTCTGGCCAGCGCGCTTTTCCTCTATGAACCGGACAGCGACGAGACGGCGCGCAAAATGCTGGGCATGGACGAAGGGGGTGAGCCTTTCCCATGGCGCAACGTACTGACCTATGCGGGCGTGACGCTGCTGGGCAGCGCGCTCTATTACGTGTTCATCATCAATGGCGGCATTGTGTGGCAGGAAATCGGGGTCAGGGATTCGGCCACGATCGGCCGTTTGACCACGGTCCCCAGCCTGTTTGTGATGGCGGGCGCGGGGCTGTTCTGGTTCACGGGCAAGTTTGGGCCGCGCTGGCAATTGTTCACGCTCTTTGGGCTGTTGGGCGCGGGGCTGGTCGTCATCGGGCTGATCCATGACTGGCGCGGCATGTTGGTGGGCATGGCCATTCAGCAAACCGGCGCGGGCATGGCGGTTCCCTGCCTTGTCGCTTGGGCGCAGAACCATTTGCCCTTTGCCCATCGCGGGCGCGGGATGGGCATCTGGACCGCCTGTTTCTTTTTCGGCCAATTCACCTCGCCGCTGCTGGTCAGCCTGTTGCGCGAACATTTCGGCCATATGCAGGGCGCCTTTGTGGCGGCGGGGGTGTTTGGCCTCGTGTCCGCCGTGCTGGTGCTGATTGTTGTTTCGGGGCGCGAAACCGCCCCCACCGGAGCGTGAAAATCATGACATCGAAAATCAAACGGGGCATCAGCCTCTACAGCTTTCAGGAAGAGATGTTCCTTGGCAAAATGAGCGTCGAGGATTGCGTGGCCTTTGGCGCGAAGATCGGCGCGCCGGGCATCGAAATCCTGCCCGAACAGAATATGCCGACTTTCCCGAACATCAGTGATGCGCAGGTGGGCGAATGGCGCGATATGCTGGCCCGCCATGATGCGCATTTCACCTGTTATGACATGTTCCTCGACACCAAGCGCCGCAAGGACCGCCTGATGAGCGACGAGGAACAGGTCGAAAGCATCCATCGCGACCTGATCCTGTGCAACCGGCTTGGCATCAAAAACATGCGCATCCTGATCTTTGTGCGCCCCGACATCCTCGAAAAATGCGTGGCCGTAGCCGAAAAGCTGGACGTGCATATGGGGGTCGAGGTCCATGCGCCATGGCATCTGGAACATGCATGGATCCTGCGCACGATCGAGGTGGCCGATCGCCTTCAGACAAAGCATCTTGGCATCCTGCCCGACATGGGCATTTTCATGAAGCATTACCCGCCCGCCTTCCGCGCCCGTTTCGAACGCCAGGGCGCCCGCCCCGAAGTCTGCGACTTTATCGTCGAGCAGCACGAGCAGAAGGTGATGTGCGAATACACTATCTTTGAAGTCGCCGTTAAGATGCAGGGCAACAAGGCCGAGGTCGCCATGGCCGAAACCCTGCGCCACGCCCCCTATGCCAACCCCAAGCGGATCGGCGATTACGCCCCTTATTTCCGCCATATTCAGGCCAAGTTCTATGAAATGAACGAGGACTGCACGGACCCTGCCATCGCCTATGACGAGGTGATTCCGGCGCTGGTCAAGGCGGGCTGGGAAGGCACGCTTTCGTCCGAATATGAGGGCAACCGCTGGATTCAGGACGTGCATGAAGTCGACAGCCGCGAACAGGTCCGCCGCCAGCATGTGATGTTCGAACGCCTGATCGCCAAGGCGGAAGCGGAGTTTGCGTAATGTTTGACAAATATATCATTGACCCCGCCTCGGTGCAGAACACCGGCCCTGCCGAGGCGCCCACCGGCTTCTCCTTCACGACAAAGCTGGGCTATTATCGCGGCCTTGGTCTGTCGATGGTTGAGGATCTGAAAGTCTCCATCGACGGTGAAGCTTTGCCGCGCGAAGCCATCACGTTTGATGAAGGCCCCGGTCCGTTGACGTTGGATCAGATGGAAACGGCCTTTGACCGCCGCTGGCCCTTTGGCGCGCCCGCGACGATCATGGTGGCGCTGCCGGGTGGCTTCCCCAAGGGCGAGCACAAGCTCTCGCTGCAACAACGGCTGCGCATTTCGTATATGCCGTTCCCGTCCTTCAACAATGATGAAAAGGTGATCAGCCTGTGATCGACCGCAGGGCCATGCTGGGCGCGACGGTTGCCCTTTCCACAGCGGCATCCTCGACGCTAGGCGGGGCCCTGCACGCCGCAGGCAAGGAAAAGCCGTTCAACTCGGCTTTCCCCAAGGGCTTCCTTTGGGGCGCGGCCACGGCGGCACATCAGGTGGAGGGCAACAATACCTCCTCTGACGTGTGGTTTCTCGAACATATGAAACCCACTGTCTATGCCGAACCTTCCGGGGACGCAGCCAACAGTTTTCTGTTGTGGGAGACCGATCTCGATCTGGTCAAAAGCCTTGGTTTGAACACCTATCGCTTCAGCCTTGAATGGGCGCGGATCGAACCGGAGCAGGGCCAGTTTTCCATCGCCATGCTCGATCATTACAAGGCGATGATCGAGGGGTGCCACGCGCGCGGCATCACGCCGGTCGTCACCTTCAACCATTTCACCACGCCGCGTTGGTTTGCCGCGCTGGGCGGTTGGCATGGAGATGATGCGCCTGCGCTTTTCGCACGCTATTGCGACCGCGCGGCGCGCCATCTGGCGGGCGGCATGGCCTATGCCACAACGCTGAATGAGCCGAACCTGTCGGGCAAGCTGGGCGAATTGCTGCCCGGCGATTTTCTGGGCGCGGACAAGGCGATGGTGGAGGCCGCCGCCAAGGCTTTGGGCGTGGCGCTTTATCAACCGGGCAACCCGCTCTACACGCCCGATGGCGCCCGCACGCAAAGGCATCTGCTCGAAGGCCACCGTCTGGGGCGCGCCGCGATCAAGGCGGTGCGGGGCGATCTGCCTGTGGGCGTCAGCCTTGCCATGCTGGATGAACAGGCGGCGCCCAATTTGCCCAAGGGCGCGGTCAGCCTGCGCGATGCAAAGCGTGAGCATTTCTATGGCGATTGGCTGCGTCTGGCCAAGAGTGATTGCGATTTCCTGGGCATCCAGAATTACGAACGCAGCGTCTGGACCGATAAGGGCAAGCTGCCCAATCCGCCAGGTGCCGTCACCAACACGATGGGGGCCGAGGTCTATCCGCCCTCGCTGGCGGGCGTGGCGCGCTATGCCTATGCGCAGACCGGCCTGCCGATCATGGTGACCGAACATGGTGTGGGCAGCGAGCATGATGAAATCCGCGCCAACCTGATCCCTGCGGCGCTGACGGAACTCAAAAAGGCGATGGATGATGGCGTGCCCGTAATCGGCTATTGCCACTGGAGCCTGATCGACAATTACGAATGGGTGTTTGGCTATCGCATCCGTTTTGGCCTGTGCGCGTTCGACCGCACCACATTCAAACGCACCCCCAAGCCCAGCGCCGGGGTGCTTGGCCGGATTGCGCGCGCCAATTCGGTTTGATGGTTTGCGGGGTTTTGGGGCGGGGTTTTGGGCTTAATGCCCCAGAACCCCGCGCACCCCGTCAATCACATATTGCACTGCCAGCGCCCCCAGCAGCACGCCCAGAACGCGGGTGATCACCGCTTCGACCCGGCTGCCCAACAGGCGCATGATCGGCCCGGCGGCCAGCAAGGCAATCCCGGTCAGCAAAAGAACGCTGATCAACGCGGCCAGAACAACCGCCGCGCCCGTCCGGTCGGTGGCATGGCCCATCATCAGCATGACCGTGGCGATCGATCCCGGCCCCGCGATCATCGGCATGGCCATGGGGAAAACGCTGATGTCTTCATGGGGTTCGGGCGTGTGCTTGACCTTTTCGAGCCTTTCCTCGCGCCGCTGGGTCCGCTTTTCAAACACCATTTCCAGCGCGATCAGGAACAGCATCATCCCGCCCGCGATGCGGAACGCATTCAGCTCAATCCCCAGTGCGGCCAGCAACCCTTTGCCGAACAGGGCAAAGGTGATCAGGATCACGCTGGCAATGAAACTGGCGCGGATGGCGGTGCTGCGCGCGGCCTGCGGTGTATAGTTGGCCGTCAACCCGCCATAAATTGGCGCGCAGCCAACCGGATCGATCACCACAAACAATGTGGCGAAGGTGGAGATGAAAAGTTCAAGCATGACCCACTCTTAACCCAGCCCGCAGGCCGGCGAAAGGGGGGCTATCTTGAAGAGCGTTCGAGGACCGCGGTCATCTTGTTCCCGATCTTCACGCTGACGCTATAATCACGCGTGCCATCGGGCCGGGCCGAGGTTTTCCATTCGATCGAGTGATCGCTGCTTTCCCCCGACAGATATTCGCCGGCCGCGATGGGCGTAAACTCCAGCGCCTTTTGCCCGCGCGGCCCGCATTCGGCCACTTTGGCTTCGGCCCATTCGGGTTCGGCCATTGGTTTTTCGGTCACGCCGCCCTGATCCAGAACGAAGAGATACTGGCCCTTCTTCTGACGCTGCCAAATGGTCGAAAACCAGCCATGGGCCGCGCCCTGTTGCCATCCGCCATAGGAAATCGCCGTCGCCCCGTCACAGCTCATCCAGACATTGTGGACCTGCCATTGCAGCGGCTGAGCGGGATTACGCTGGCTTCGGGCAAAGTCCTGCACGCGCACGACCTTGTCGCCGTCGAACATTTGTGCGTCGGGGGCGGCATGGTCGCGAAAGGCGTTCCATTGGCCCTTGTCCCGCACGGCGCGGGCAAAGCCGATTTCGCGCGCGATAATGTCGCTGGGCAGGGCGAACATCGTGGCCATGCCCTTGGGTGGGCGCTGGGCCATGGCGGGGGCGCACAGTAATGCCGTCACCGCCAATGCAGGCAAAGCCCGCCTTCCAAATTTTGCAAGAAAGGCGGGCTTTGTCATCAGATCGAATGCTCCGGCAGATCCGCCGTGGCCAGCGCCAGACCTTCATGCGCATAAGCGGCCACCAGCGCATTGCGCAGCAGAACCGCAATCGTCATGGGGCCAACGCCGCCCGGCACCGGAGTGATGGCGCCCGCCACCTGAACCGCGCCTTGATAATCCACATCGCCCACGATCCGGCCCTTGGTTTTGCCTTCGGCGGGGGGCAGGCGGTTGATGCCAACGTCAATCACGGTCGCGCCCGGCTTGATCCAGTCGCCCTTGACCATTTCGGGCACGCCAACGGCGGCCACAACAATGTCGCTGCGCCGTACGATATCGGCCAGATGTTGGGTGTAACGATGCGCGATGGTGACGGTGCAATTGGCCGAGAGCAGCAGTTGCGCCATGGGCTTGCCCACAATGTTCGACCGCCCGATCACAACCGCGTTCAGGCCCTTGAGATCACCCAGACGATCTTCGAGCAGCATCAGACAGCCCAGCGGGGTGCAGGGCACATAACCGGCCTGACCCACGGCCAGACGGCCCGCATTGGTGACGTGGAAACCATCGACATCCTTGTCCGGGTCGATGGTGGCGATCACCTTCTGTTCGTCCATGTGACGGGGCAGGGGGAGCTGAACCAGAATGCCATCGACGGCCGGATCGGCGTTGAGCTTTTCCACCACGGCCAGCAATTCGGCCTCCGTGGCATCCGCCGCCAGCTTGTATTCAAAGCTGTTCATGCCCGCGGCGACGGTCTGCTTGCCCTTGGAGGACACATAGACCTGGCTGGCCGGATCTTCGCCCACCAGCACCACGGCCAGACCCGCCTTGCGACCAGCCTTTGCCTCGAATTCACCCGCCAGCACGCCGATGCGCGTGCGAAGCCGTTCAGCAAATTCCTTCCCGTCGATTACTTTGTTCTCGCTCATCCGTAATGATTCCCAATGTAAACCAGCAAGATGATGACGATGCGAATCAGCACCAGCAGCGCCATCGGCGATAGGTCAAGAAAGCCGGTGTTCGGCATTACCCGCCGGATCGGCCTCAAGAGCGGCTCCAGAATCGCGTTGAGCGCCTGCCAGATGCCCGAAACCAGCGGATTATGCAGGTTCACGACATTGAAGGCGATCAGCAGCCCGAGAACGACTTGCACCAGAACGGCCGTTGACACGATATCGGCCAACAACAGCAGAATGGGGATAATCACTTCGTTAATCACGGGGCGCTTCCTCTCCCAATGGCAGAGCGCGTGACCTAGCCGAGCAAAGCCACGCGCGCAACCGGAGCGCTGAGGAAGGTTTGTAAGTGTTACTTACAAATTTTGCAAGAGCGTAAGAATAGGCTTGCAGTGGATTCCTGCAAAACTTCGCAAAATGCCCGTTATGCCTTGCGGATCAGCGTGCCTGCGCCCTTGCTGGTGAAGAATTCCAGCAACATGGCGTGGGGTACGCGGCCATCCAGCACGACCGCCGCCTCGCAGCCTGCCTCAACGGCATGGGTGCAGGTGGCCAGCTTGGGAATCATGCCGCCGCTGATCGTGCCGTCTTCTGCCAAAGCCTCGATATCGGCCGGCGTCAGGTCGGTCAGCAGGTTCTTGTCCTTGTCCAGCACGCCCGGAACGTCGGTCAGCAGGAACAGGCGCGCGGCACCAATCGCAGCGGCAATTGCGCCCGCCATCGTGTCGGCGTTGATATTATAGGTTTCACCATCATGGCCCACCGCGATCGGGGCGATGACCGGGATCAGGCCGGCGCTGGACAGGGTTTCAAGGATCGAGGTGTCGATATGATCGGGCTCGCCCACATAACCAAGGTCCACCACGATGGCCTCGCCGCTGTCGGGGTCTTCGATCGCCTTGCCCAGCTTTTGCGCCTCGACCTTGCGGGCCGTGACCAGAGCGCCATCCTTGCCGGAAATGCCGACGGCCTTGCCGCCCGCCTTGCTGATCCAGCTGACCAGTTCCTTGTTGATTGCGCCCGACAGGACCATTTCGGCCACTTCGGCGGTGGCCTTGTCGGTCACGCGCAACCCGTTGATGAATTGCGATTCGATGCCCAGAGCCTTGAGCATCCGGCCAATCTGCGGGCCGCCGCCATGGACGACCACGGGGTTGATGCCCACGGCCTTCAAGAGCACGATATCCTCGGCAAAATCCTGCGCCAGCGCGGGGTCGCCCATGGCGTGGCCGCCATATTTCACGACGAAAGTGCGCCCTTCGTAACGCTTGAGATAGGGCAGGGCCTCAATCAGCGTTTCGGCTTTGGCGAGCAGGGATGCGTTAGAATCGAGATGCGGGGTTTCGGTCATGGGGCGCCGTTTACCGCGCTTTTGCCGGAATAGAAGTGTTTTTTACGCCCGACGCGCGCCATCAAGCCAGCGCCCAAGCGCGACAAACAGATAGATCAGCGGCGGAACCATGATGGTGGAGAGCACCAGCTTGGAAATGATCTGACCCTTCATCAACGGACCAAGGTCGAGCACGCCGTAAAAGCTGATGGTGATGAAGATCAGCGTATCGACCACCTGACTGAGCAAACTGGCCAGCCATGCGCGCATCCACAGCAATTTACCATCGCGCCCCGCCGCCAGCCGCGAGAATACATAGACGTTGAGCGTTTGCGATGTGCCATAGGAGCAAAGCCCGGCAAATTGCATCCGCGCGCCCTGACCCAACAAATGGGCGAAGGCGGCCTGATCGGTCCAGAACGGGGCGGGCGGCACGGCGTGGATGACGATCATCAACAGCGCCATCGACACGATCAGCGGCACAAAGCCAAAGCGGACCAGTTTGTTGGCCGTGGCCGTGCCATGCAACTCCGCCGTCGCGCTGGCCAGGACGACCAGAATGAGGAAGGCGAAAATCCCGCTCTCCACCGCCAGATTGCCCAGCAAAGGCCATGTGCCAAGATCGGCGATCTTGGTCCCCAAAACGCCCGCCAGAACACACAGGCCCCCATAGAGCAGGGCGCCTGCGAAAAGCGAAAGCGGGATGTTGGGCGCGGATTGTGGCTGGTTCATTACAGGGGTTTAGCGGGGTGGTTTTGGGGGCGCAAGAGGGGGAGCGGTGCCTCCGGCGGGCAAAGGGCGATGGCCCTTTGCAATCCCTATACTGTCGGCGTTGCGCCAAGGTGGCGGTGAAAGCTGTCGGACGCGATGGTTGATATTAAAGCCTGCGGCGCATTCAGGCATGAAATCGCCGCGCCGCAGGCCTTCAAAGCTTCGACTTAACCGCAAAGCGGCCAATCCTGCGCCACCCCGGTAATGGGATTGCAAAGGGGCCAGTCCCTTTGCCCGCCGGAGGCACCTCTTCACTCACCCATGTTTCGTCCGCAACAACCCGCGCACAAATGGGATCAACCCGGTCTGACGCTTGCGCCGCAACCGTTCCGAGGCCAAAATCAGCTTTACCTGCTCATAGCATTCGTCGAGGTCTTCATTGACGACGACATAATCATAGGCGTCCCAGTGGCTGATTTCGGCGCGGGCGCGGTCCATGCGTCCGGCGATGACTTCGGCGCTGTCGGTGCCGCGACCGGACAGGCGGCGGTGCAGTTCCTCGATGCTGGGCGGCAGGAGGAAGACGCGGACAACGTCCTGCGCATCCTTTTGATAGAGCTGCTGCGTACCCTGCCAATCGATGTCAAACAGGAAGTCCTTGCCGTGTTTCAGCCCGGCGCGGATGTGGGCCTTGGGCGTGCCATAGCAATTGCCGAAAACCTCGGCCCATTCATAGAATTCGTCGTTTTCCGCCATGCGGTCGAATTCTTCCTGCGACACGAAGAAGTAATCGACGCCATCGACCTCGCCGGGGCGGGGCGCGCGGGTTGTGGCGGATACCGAAGGGTTGATCGCATGATCTTCGGCCAGCAGGCGGCGGGCAATGGTTGTCTTGCCGGTGCCGGACGGGCTGGACAGGATGAACATCAACCCGCGACGATGCAGGTCGGGGTGGTGATGGTCGGAGTGATGAAGATCGTGCGATTCAGGAGCCATGTCGCCCGATGCCGCAACATCGGCGCGCGATCAAGAGGAAGCTGATCGCGCGCTTGGCGGAAAATCAGGTTGTTTTGGGTGTGGGCGCCGGGGTTGCTTCGGCCTTAGCCTTGTCTTTCTTCGCATCATGCAAATGCTTGGCCAGCAGCACGCCGCCCACGATAATGGCGCCCGGCACCGAACGCATCGCGATCCGGGTCAGCGCCACACCGGCGATCTTGCTGGGCAAGGAGAGGGCGGAACTGCCGCCCTTGCCATTGGTGACCACCGAATCGATGGCTTTGGTGATGAAGGATTGCCCGTTTTTGCGGATGATGTTCGAAATTGCGGAACTGGCCATAGAACACTCCTCGGGCAATCGCCCTTATTTCTTGCGACCGAAATCCACCGTCACCACGTTCGAACCATCCTCGCTGGTCGCGATGGGCGGCTCGCTGTCGGGCGAGTCGTTTTCAGCCTGATCATACGGTTCGGGCTCAAGATCCTCCACCGCGGCTTGGAACTGCAGGCCGAAATCGACCGCAGGGTCCACAAAAGCGGTGATCGCGGCAAACGGAATCACCAATGTGGCGGGCACCTGGTTAAAGGTAAGCCCGACAGAGAAATGATCGTCGGCCACAATAAGTTCCCAGAACTTGTTCTGAAGAACGATGGTCATCTCGTCGGGAAAGCGGGCCTTGAGATGGGCGGGGATGTCCACGCCGGGGGCCTGCGTCTTGAACGTGATGTAAAAATGGTGATTCCCCGGCAAGGTGCCGCCGGTATTCGCCACCTGGCCGAGCACACGGCCCACCACGGCGCGCAGCGCTTCCTGCACGATTTCGTCATAGGGGATCAGGCTGTCGGGCGTGTCATCAATCATGCGCACCCAAGTGGCGTGTGCCGCGTGGCGGGTCAAGGGGGGATATGCGTGCAACTTGCGCTCTGAAACCTATTGATCGCTTCGCCGTCGGGTATATAGGCAGCGCCATGCGCACCGCCCGTATCGCCCGCAAGACGCACGAGACCGATATTCTCGTGGAAGTGAACCTCGATGGATCGGGGAAGTATGATGTCTCGACAGGCATCGGCTTTCTGGACCATATGGTGGAGCAATTGTCGCGCCACTCGCTGATCGACATGACCGTGAAGATCAAGGGCGACCTGCATGTGGACCAGCACCACACGGTCGAGGATTGCGGCATCGCCATCGGTCAGGCCGTTGCCGCCGCGCTTGGCGACAAGGCCGGGATTGGCCGCTATGGTCAGGTTTACTCGCCGATGGACGAGGCGCTGGCCCGCGTGGCACTCGACATTTCGGGCCGTCCGTGGCTGGTGTGGAAGGCTGGTTTCACCGTCCACAAGCTGGGCGAGATGGACACCGAGCTGTTCGAACACTGGTTCCATTCCTTTGCTCAGGCCGCCGGCATCACGCTGCATATTGAAGTGCTGTATGGTCAGAACAACCATCACATCATCGAGGGCATCTACAAGGGCCTTGCCCGCGCTTTGCGCACGGCGGTCGAACTGGACCCGCGCAAGGGCGGGGCGGTGCCTTCGACCAAGGGCTTGCTGGGCGATGGGTCGCTGAATGGCTGAGGTGCGTTATGTCTGAGGTTCTGGCCCTCATCGATTATGGCGCGGGCAACCTGCATTCGGTGGCCAATGCGTTGAAGGCCGCCGGGGCCGAAGGGGTGAAGATCACCGCCGACCCTGATGTGGTGCGCGCCGCCGACCGCATCGTCCTGCCCGGCGTGGGTTCGTTCAAATCCTGCGCGCAAGGGCTGCGTTCGATCCCCGGCCTTGTTGCCGCGATGGAAGAGCGCGTGCTGGTGGGCGAGGCGCCTTTCCTTGGCATTTGCGTGGGCATGCAATTGCTGGCCACGCGCGGGGTTGAGCATGGCATTACCGAGGGGCTTGGCTGGATTCCGGGCGAAGTGCGCCTGATCGAGCGCGCCGACCCCTCTATCAAGATCCCGCATATGGGATGGAACGATGTGGGCGTGAAACCCCACGCCCCGCTGATCGAGGCGGGTGAGGCCTATTTCCTGCACTCCTATGAATATGTCGCCGATGATGGTCACCATGTCGTGGCCATGACCGACCATGGCGGGGGCGTGACCGCCGCCGTCGGGCGCGACAATATCCTTGGCGTGCAGTTTCACCCGGAAAAGAGCCAGTCCTACGGGCTGGACCTGCTCTCCCGCTTTCTGACATGGAAACCGTAAGATGATCGTATTTCCCGCCATCGACCTCAAGGGTGGTCAGGTTGTCCGCCTTGCCGAGGGCGATATGGCGCGCGCCACCGTCTATGGCGACAACCCCGCCGCGCAGGCGCAGATTTTTGCCGCTGCGGGCAGCCAGTTCCTGCATGTGGTCGATCTGGACGGTTCGTTTGCGGGCCGCGCGGAAAACCGCGAGGCGGTCGAGGCGATCCTGCAAAGCTTTGAAGGCCATGTGCAATTGGGCGGCGGCATCCGCACGCGCGAATCGGTCGAAGGCTGGTTCAATCTGGGCGTGTCGCGCGTGGTAATGGGCACCGCCGCGCTGAAAGACCCCGAATTCGTCAAGGACATGGCCAAGGAGTTCCCCGGCGGCATCGTCGTGGCCGTTGACGCGCGCGATGGTTTCGTCGCGACGCAGGGCTGGGCCGATGTGTCGGATGTGGCCGTGGTCGATCTGGCCCGCCGGTTTGAGGATGCGGGCGTGGCCTCGCTGCTCTTCACCGACATTGGTCGCGATGGTTTGTTGAAGGGTGCCAATATCGAGGCGACGGTGGACCTTGCGCGTCGCGTCGATATTCCTGTGATCGCGTCGGGCGGGGTCAAGGGGCTGGATGATATCCGCTTGCTGGCGCTCCATGCTGAGGATGGGATCGAGGGGGTCATCACCGGTCGCGCGCTGTTTGAGGGCAAGCTCGATCTGGCCGCCGCGATTGCGATGGCGAATAAAGAGTAAGGGATAGATGCGAGGGTCTGGACCCTCGCGCTCCCATGACTGTCTGCGTTGCGCGTCGGGTTCTGCCTATGGTGTCGGACGCGCCGTTTGAATTGTAAAGCCTGCGGCGCTTTTGGCGCTCCTTCGCCGCGCCGCAGGCTGTAATATAGCGGCATTCCGTCTGCGATGGAGCGCCACCCCAAAACGGGATTGCAAAGGGATCGAATCCCTTTGCCCGCCGGAGGCAAAAGACATGACCGTTCGTATCCGCGTAATTCCCTGCCTCGACGTCCGCGATGGCCGCGTGGTGAAGGGCGTGAACTTTGTCGACCTGATCGATGCGGGCGATCCGGTGGAGCAGGCGCGGGCCTATGACGCGGCGGGCGCGGACGAATTGTGCTTTCTGGACATTTCCGCCAGCCATGAAGGGCGCGGGACGCTGCTCGACGTGGTGCGCCGCACGGCCGAGGTCTGCTTCATGCCGCTGACCGTGGGCGGGGGCGTGCGCAGCGCCGAGGATGCGCGCGCGCTGTTGCTGGCAGGCGCGGACAAGGTGGCGGTCAACAGCGCCGCCGTCAGCCGCCCCGAAGTCGTGCGCGACATTGCCGAGAAGTTCGGCAGCCAGTGCATCGTGGCCAGCGTCGACGCGCGCCGCGTGGCTCCGGGCAAATGGGAGATTTTCACCCATGGCGGGCGCAAGGCCACCGGCATTGATGCGATCGAGCATGCGGTGCGCCTGACCGAATTGGGCGCGGGCGAATTGCTGGTCACCAGCATGGACGGCGACGGCACCCAGAATGGCTATGACCTCGAACTGACGCGCAAAATTGCCGACAGTGTCGGAATTCCTGTCATCGCCAGCGGCGGCGTGGGCAATCTCGACCATCTGGTCGAAGGTGTGACCAAGGGCCATGCCAGCGCCGTGCTGGCGGCCAGCATCTTCCACTTTGGTAAACATTCGATTGCGCAGGCGCATGGCGCGCTGCGGGCGGCAGGATTGCCGGCGCGGGGCAATTGATAGGCAAAAGGTTAACGGAAACTGTCGGAATTTTTACCAATCCGCCATTGTGGTTAATATTTTAAGGCCGTAAATTCAGGCAATTATGCCGTTGGCACGCATCCTGCATTAATCAATTTGATTAATCAGGAGTGTCCCATGCGTCTGTTTCTTAATCTTGCAGCCTTGATGCTGATTGGCGCGATGCTGGTGCAACCCATGCTGGAATCGCACGGGCTTTCGGGTCTGACCTCATCAAATATGGCGATGGCGGCGCTGGGGCTGGCCGGTCTGATGCTGGGCTATCGCGGCAGCAGCCATGTCCGCAAGGCTGATGCTGAAACCCCCGCAACGGTCTGATCCGCCATCCGGGCTTGACGCGGCGCGCGGCGCGCTCCATCGCTGGCGCCATGAACGATACAGTCCGTCATGATCCACTGGCCACGCTGGCCCGGCTTGAAACCACCATTGCCCAGCGTGCCGCCGCCGATCCTTCCTCCTCCTATGTGGCGAAACTGAACGCGCGCGGCGTGCCCAAGATTGCCCAGAAAGTGGGTGAGGAGGCCGTTGAGGCGGTGATTGCCGCCATGGCCGATGATCGCGACGGACTGATTGGCGAAAGCGCGGATCTGATCTTCCACCTGCTGGTCCTGCTGCGCGCCAAGGGCATCACGCTGGCCGACATCGCCGCCGAACTTGACCGCCGCGAAGGCGTGAGCGGGATTGTCGAAAAAGCCAGCCGCAAGGGAGACTAAGCCATGCCGATCGATCCCACGCTCGCCTATGACGACAACAACATTTTTGCCCGCATCCTGCGCGGCGAGATTCCGGCGAAGAAGGTTTATGAGGACGAGTTCTCGCTGGCCTTTCACGACATCGCGCCCCAGGCACCGGTGCATGTGCTGGTGATCCCCAAGGGGGCCTATGTGTCATGGGATGATTTCTCGGCCAAGGCTCCGGCGGATGAGATTGCCGGATTCGTTCGCGCCGTCGGCCATGTCGCGCGCGAACTGGGTCTGGTGGCGCCGGGTTACCGCATGTTGGCCAATATCGGCGTGGATGGAGGGCAGGAAGTGCCACATCTGCATGTTCACCTCTTTGGCGGCAAACCGTTGGGGCGCATGATTCCGGCATAAACCGGTTTATTCGCAGGCGTCACTTGCTCTTAGCTGCATGTGCGGGCTAGATTCAGCGACAATTATGAACGCGCTGCCTTCCTCCCCTTCCGGCTGCTTCGATGGGCCTGTGCATCTCTATGCGGTGCGCGCCTATTTTGAAGACACCGATCTGTCCGGCGTTGTCTATCACGCCAACTATCTGCGCTGGTTCGAACGGGCGCGGTCGGACATGTTGCGCCTGCTGTCGGTGGATCAACGCGCCGTGCATGAAGCGGGCGGGGGCGCCTATGCGGTGGCCGAAATGAACATCCGCTATGCCGCGCCCGCGCGCCTTGACGATGATGTGCTGATCGAAACCCGCCTTGAAGAACTGGGCGCGGCCAGCGTCCGTCTGGTTCAAGCAGCGTTCAGGCGATCGGGTGTTCAGAAAGGCCCGCTGCTGGCGCAGGCGTCCGTGCGGGTCGGGTTTGTCGGCCCCGATGGTCGCCCGCGCCGACAGCCCGCGCCGTGGCGGTCCGCCTTTGCCCAATTCCTTGCCGGGTTCGATCCGGCGTCAACCGATCCAAGCCCCAACCAACCGGGAACCTCATGACCGACCTCGACCTGCTTGCCGCTGCTGCCGGCTCTACTCATCTTGATCCCGTCAAGCTGTTCCTCGATGCCGACATTGTCGTGCGGGTGGTGATGGGCGGTCTGGTTCTGGCCAGCGTTTGGGTGTGGACGATCCTGTTGTCCTTTGGCTTCCGCATGGCCGCTCTGCGTCGCCAGTCGGAAAGCTATGAGGCCGAATTCTGGAAATCGCGCGATATTGACGCGTTTCAGGCCGAACGCGGCGGCGGCAAGAATGCCGACCTGCCCGTCGCCAAGGTGGTCAGCGCGGCATTGGCCGAATGGCGCCGTTCGGCTACGGGCAAGATCGACCGTTCGGGGGCGCGTGAACGCCTCGCCTCGGTGATGGACAATGTCGTGGCGGCCGAGGCGGAATCTCTGGCCGACCGCCTGAACTTTCTGGCGACGGTGGGTTCGGTGGCGCCTTTTGTCGGGCTGTTCGGCACGGTCTGGGGCATCATGAACAGCTTTTTCCAGATCGGCCAGCAGCAGAACTCCTCGCTCTCGGTCGTTGCACCCGGCATTTCCGAGGCGCTGTTCGCCACGGCCATCGGCCTGTTTGCGGCCATTCCGGCGGTGATCGGTTACAACCGCTATTCGCATGTGGTGAACGGCTTTGAATCGCGCCTGCAACGCTTTGCCGACCGTTTCCACGCGAGCCTGTCTCGCGAACTGGACGGGCTTTGATCCATGGCGATGGGCATCCATAAATTTTCCAAGCGGAAAGGGCGGGGCGGGCGCGCGCCCATGGCCGAAATCAACGTCACGCCGCTGGTGGACGTGATGCTGGTGCTGCTGGTCATTTTCATGGTGACCGCGCCGCTGATGAAGGCGGGCATTCCGATCACTCTGCCCGACAGCCGCGCCAAACCGCTGGATCAGACGCCCAAGCAGGTGACGATCTCGATGGACGCGACGGGCCGGGTGTTTCTGGACGATGATGAATTGTCGCCCGGAGAACTGGGTGAGCGCATGGGCGCATTGCCGCGTGGGGCCGATGGGCAAATGCCGCTGGTGACGCTGCGCGCGGACAAGGCGCTGGATTATGGCCGTGTGGTGGGCGTGATGGGCGAATTGAACCGCGCCGGGATCACCGCCATCTCGCTGGTGACGGTGGCGGGCGGCCAAGCCCCGGCCGCCTCGCCGACAGCGTCACCTGTGGCCGAGAAGCCTTGAACCCATGGGGGTCGCGCAAACCTATACCAGCCGCAAGGGCCTGAGCCGGGGTGAGGCCATCGGCCTTGGCGTCGCGGTGGTGGGCCATGTGGCGCTGGTCGCGGTTCTGGCGCTGCAACCGGCCAGCCCGCCTTTGCCCCGCCCGCAGCGGATGCAGGTGACGCTGGCCGATGATGTGGCCAAGGAAGCCATGTCGACCAGCAGGGAGGAGGCCGCGCCCGACCTTGCCCCGCAATTGGGTGAGGCCCAGCCTATGTCGGCCCCGGAACCGCAGCCGGCACCCGTGCCCGCGCCGGTTCCGGTGCCCAAACCCGCGCCCGTGCCGCCCGCGCCCCAGCCCAAGCCCATTGCGCAGCCGGTTCCCAAACCCGCGCCGCCGAAACCGCAGCCCGCGCCGCCCAAGCCCGCGCCGCCCAAGCCCGCGCCGCAGCCTAAGCCGGTGCCGCCCAAGCCGGTTCCGCCCAAGCCCCAGCCGGTGGCCAAGCCCGCACCAACCAAGCCCGCCCCCGCCAAGGTCGATCCGATCTCGGCGGCCATCGCGGCATCGCGCGGGGCCAAGGCCCCTGTCAGCAAGAGCGAAGCGGCCAAGCCCGCCACCAACAAGCAGGCAGGCGGCAGCCGCATCGGCGTCGATTTCCTCAAAGGCTTTGGCACCAGCCCGGCGGGCAAGGCGCAGGCTCCGGCCGCCGCCGCCATAGGACCGGGGGTCAAGGCCGCGCTGTCGGGCGCGATCAGCCGCCAGTTGAAGCCCCATTGGCGCGTGCCGCAAGGGGTGGAAACCGACCAGTTGGTGACGATTCTGGCCTTTGACCTGAACCCGGACGGCACTTTGGCCGGGCCGGTCACGGTGGTCCGTCAGGAAGGCGTGACCGCCAGCAACCGCCCGCAGGCCGGACTGCATCGGGAAAATGCGATCCGTGCCGTCAAACTTGCGGCACCTTTTCCTCTGCCGCCCGATCTCTATGAAGCATGGAAACATGTGCAATGGCGTTTTGACAGGAACCTGTCCCAATGATGATGCGTAAAATTTCTTGCGGGCTTCTGGCTGGTGCTGCGCTGTTTGGCGCGGGCAATCTTGGGGCTCAGACAATCGCTCCGGCGCCGATGGTGACGCAGACGCCCGCCCCGGCACAGGACAATGGCGTGTTGACCGGCACCGTGTCGGATGACACCGCTTGGCAAAGTCTGGGCATCGCGATCCCCAGTTTCGCCACCAATGCCGACGTGCCCACCGCCGCCAGCGCGGGCAGCACCGCACAGGTGGGCCGCGCGATTGCTGAGGTGATTACGGGCGATCTGAAAAACAACGGCCTGTTCAAGCCCACCGGGCCGAACAGCCTGCCCCCCATTCCGATCATTCAGGTGCTGACGCCCGATTTCCCGACGTGGAGCACGCGCGGGGCCGAAATGCTGGTCCATGGCAGCGTCTCGGCGGCCAGCAACGGCAATCTGGTGGTGGGCTGCTATCTCTATGACGTCAGCCTGAAACAGCAATTGGTCAAGGCGACGTGGGAATTGCCGCCGGGCGACTGGCGCCGGGCCGCGCATAAATGCGCCGATACGGTCTATTCGCGCCTGTCGGGTGAAAGCCCGTTCTTTGACAGCCGCATTGCCTATATTGCCGAAACCGGGCCCAAAGATCACCGGATGAAGCGTCTGGCCATCATGGACAGCGACGGGGCGAACCACCGCTTTATCACGACCGGTCAGGCCATGGCGCTGACCCCGCGTTTCTCGCCCGATTATCGCAAGATCGTCTATCTGTCCTATCTGAATGGCCGCCCGCGCATCTACGTCTATGACGTGGAAAGTGCGAGCCAAAAGATGATCGCCGAGCCGGGCAGCCCGGCCTTTGCGCCGCGCTGGTCGCCCGATGGCAAGTGGATCCTGTATTCGATGGCATCGGCGGGCAACACGAATATCTATCGCGTGTCGGCGCAGGGCGGGATCAGCCAGAAGCTGACCGAAACGCCGGGGATCAATGTGGGCGGGTCCTATTCGCCCGACGGCAGCAAGATCGTGTTCGAAAGCGACCGCGGCGGCAGCCAGCAGATCTATGTGATGAATGCCGACGGCAGCAACCAGCACCGCATCAGCTTTTTCGGCGGCCGCGCGGCCACGCCCGAATGGAGCCCGCGCGGCGACCAGATCGCCTTTACCCATATCGTGGGCAATCTGCGCGTGGCGGTGATGAATGTCGATGGCAGCGGGATGCGCTATCTGACCAATGCGTGGCAGGATGAAGCGCCGACATGGGCGCCTAATGGCCGCATTATCCAGTTCTTCCGCACCGAAAAGGGGACAGGTCACACAAGCATCTGGCAAGTGGATCTGACGGGGCGGAATGAAAGGCGTTTGCCCACGCCGGTTGATGGTTCTGACCCGTCATGGGGTCCGGTTCGTCAGTAAGGGCGGATTGACTGAAAATACTGTGCTTTGATTTACGGGGGGGACCAGTTAGACTGTCCCTATCATCAAGGAGAAGACACGATGCCCTCCATGCTCAATACTCGCCTGCTGAGCGCGGGCGTACTTGTCAGTGTTAGCGCACTGGCTCTTTCGGCTTGTTCGCCCAAGCCGCCTGCGCAGTTGCCGCCCGAACCCGGCCCGCCGGTTGCCACCACGACCCCGGCCCCCGCGCCCGCCATGCCCAGCGGCCCGACGCCCGGTTCGCAGGCCGACTTCCTGGCCTCGGTCAATGGTCGCGACACCATCCACTTTGCGCTGGACAAGTATGACATCGATCAGATCTCGGCCGATATCCTGCGCGTTCAGGCCGGCTGGCTGTTGAAGTATCCCGCCAAGAAGGCGACCATCGAAGGTCACGCCGACGAACGCGGCACCCGCGATTACAACCTTGCCCTTGGCGAACGCCGAGCCAATTCGGCCAAGGCGTTCCTGGTCAGCCTGGGCGTCGATGCCTCGCGCCTGACCACGGTCAGCTATGGCAAAGAACGTCCGGTCGATCCGGCTTCGACCGAAGAAGCATGGGCGAAGAACCGCCGCGCTGTGACGGTCACGATCGACTGATCACCGCGCCTAGCGTGCCATGCAAGACCCCGCGCCGTAGCAATCCGGTGGCGGGGTTTTGTTTTTGATGGCGTTAGCGCAAAAAGGCGGGCGCGCGATCAAACATGGCCATCAAACGGTGGTGTGTTTGGGCATTGTCCATGCCCGATGCCGTTACCGGCGCCATTAAAGCGCAGGCCGCGCTGGCGGCAATGGCGATCATGCTGGCAAAGGCAAGTTGGCGGCTCATGGCGTTGCGCATATGGGAATTTGCCTGTGATTGCAATGCGACATAGCGGCAATGGCGGCGGTGCAAGGAAGGTCAATGCCACCTGCCACTTGCGCTGATCGCCCGCATTTGCCAGTAAACGCGGATGGCTAGAGCAGGTCGATCATCAGACTGGGGATTCCCGCGCTGGCGTGGCTATGAAAGCGCACGCGAGGCCGCTCAGGTGCGTCTGTGCGACAGGGCAGGGTGCAGTGAACCGGGCAATTGCCCCGCGCCCAAATCGCCCAACAGCCCTGAACGATGGTATTTTTGCCAGACTCACGCCGCCGAATATAATTCGGGCTGGGACTATTTCGCGGGGTTGGACAAAGAAGAAGCCGAGTCGCGCGAAAAGGCCGAGCAGCAGACCAACGCCGGTTATCGCGAATCGTCCTATTATGGATGGACGGGTTCGGGCGACGGCACGCGCAGCCGCGACGAGATGCGCGCGCTCGAAGTTCTGGAGCTGGACAGCGACGCCGATTTTGACGCGATCAAAAAGGCGTGGCGGACCAAGGCCAAGGAAGTCCACCCCGACGTGCGCCCCAATGACGAGGAGGCCGCCAAGGCTTTCCGCAAGCTGCAACTGGCCTATGAAGTGCTGCGCGCGGCCGAAGATCGGCGTCAGTGGAGGGGCAGCAATATATAATCGGGCGAGGGGGCTTTATGCCTCCCATCCTTACGCCGAAATGCGCCATGCCCGCCTCTTGCCGCGCCCCGACACTATGGCATGATGCCCCCGCCAAAGGGGGAGTTTTCCGTTCCATGTCCAAGACATCTGCTGTTCGTTTGCTGGCCGCTTTGCCGCTGTTGTTTGCCGCGCCCCATGCGATGGCGGAGCGGCAAAAGGTAGAGGGGCTGGAGGCTCCGGCGCGGATCGTGGTGGATCATTGGGGCATTCCCCATATCTATGCCAACAGCACCCATGACGCGTTTTTCACGCAGGGTTTCAATGCGGCGCGTGATCGCCTGTGGCAGATCGACCTGTGGCGCAAGCGTGGGCTGGGACGTCTGGCGGAAAGTTTCGGGCCTGCCTTTGCGGAAAAGGACCGGGCGGCGCGCCTGTTCCTCTATCGCGGCGATATGGCGAAGGAATGGGCGTCCTATCCCGCCGGGGCGCGGGCAATGACGCAGGCCTTCGCCGACGGGGTGAACGCCTATATCGCCATGGTCGAGGCGGGCAAGGCGCCCCTGCCGCGCGAATTCACGTTGACCGGGACAAAGCCGGAGCGTTTCACCCCCGAAGACATCGTCCGCATCCGCAGCCACACTCTGGTCAGCAATGCCACGTCCGAGGCCACCCGCGCCCGCGCCGTGTGCAAGGGCAGTTTGAAATGGGAAAACCTGCGCCGATTCCTTTCGCCCGCGCATGAACCGGTGGTGCCCAAGGGGCTGGACCCTTGCGCGGTGCCGGAAAAGCTGATGCGTGATTATGTTCTGGCCACCGGAGAAGTCAGTTTTGACGGGGTGAAATTGGCCTCCGTCGATGACAATGTCACTTTGGCGGTGCGCAACATCAATGAACAGAGCGAAGGGTCGAACAATTGGGTGGTCGATGCCGCGCATTCCACCACGGGGCGTCCTATTCTGGCCAATGATCCGCATCGCGGGCATGGGGTGCCTTCGCTGCGCTATGTCGTCGATATCAATGCGCCGGGGCTGCATATAGCCGGGGCGGGCGAACCGGCGCTACCGGGCCTGACCTTTGGCCATAATGAAACGTCGGCATGGGGCATCACGATCTTCTACGCCGATCAGGAAGATCTGTATGTTTACAAGACCAGCAAGGACCACCCCGGCGCCTATTTCTACAAGGGCGCATGGGTGCCGTTCGAGGTCGACCGCCAGCCTTTGGCCGTCAAGGGCGAGGGAACCCGCGAGGTTGATCTGAAATTCACCCGCCACGGCCCGGTCATTTATGAGGACGCCGAAAAAGGCCTCGCCTTTGCCATGCGCACCGTATGGAGCGAGCCGGGCGGGGCGGGCTATTTTAACGCATCATGGATGTTCGGCGCGACCAAATGGGATGATTTCGAAATCGCGCATCAGCGCTGGGGCGCCCCGCCGCTTAATCTGGTCTATGCCGACACGCATGGCGACATCGGCTGGCGCGCCTCGGCCTTTGTGCCCAAGCGCAAGGGGTGGGACGGGTTGATGCCGGTGCCCGGAGACGGGCGCTATGAATGGCAGGGGATGGTCAGGCCCGATGACCTGCCGGTCATCAAGAACCCGGCACGGGGCTGGGTGGCGACGGCCAATCAGATGAATTTGGACAAGGGATACGATTCCACCAAACAGCCCATCGGCTATGAATGGGTGGATCGTTCGCGCATAGACCGGATCGAAACCCTGCTTTCGGCCAAGCCCAAACTGAGCCTTGCCGATATGGAGGCGATCCAGACCGACGCGACCAGCCCTCTGGCGGCACGCAGCGCGGCGGTGGTGGAAAAGGTCGGCGGACTGACCGGCGATGCGGCGCGGGCGGCGGCGCTGCTGCATGGCTGGAACGGTTATGAAGGCGTCGATAGCGCGCAGGCCGCGCTTTACGAAATCTGGATCGCGCGCCATTTGCGCAAGGCTCTGGCCGAGGCGGTGGTGACGCCGGAATTGCAGAGCTTCTTTGCCGATGCTTCTGTGCCGGGGGTGATCGACTGGCTGGCGGCGCTTGATCCGCGTCTGGGGGCCGATCCGGCGGCGGTGCGGGCTAAGGTGGTGGGCGTGTCTCTGGCCGGGGCATGGGTCGAGGCGAGCAAATTGCTGGGGCCGGACCCGAAGAAATGGCGCTGGGGCGATTTGCACCGCGCCGATTGGGCGCCCGCGATTGCCCGCGTGGCGCCCGCGCTGGAAAAACCGCAATGGACGGTGGGGCCGCTACAGATTGCCGGATCGGGTTCGACCCCGGCGGCGGCCACCTATCGCGGCGCGGGCTTTGGCGTCAGTTCGGGCGCGTCGGTGCGCATGGTGCTGGACGTGGGGGCGTGGGACAATTCGCGCATCATCAATACGCCGGGCCAGTCGGGCGATCCGTTCAGCCCGCATTACCGCGATCTGTTTCCGCGCTGGGCGGCGGGGCAGTATGTGCCCTTTCTGTTCAGCGAGGCGGCGGTGAAGGCCAATGCCGAACAGGTGATCGAGTTGACGCCTTAAGCAAATCGCCCTTAAGCAAACCGCCGGGCGCCCGCCACGCATCCCACCACCGCGCCCACGGCCACCAGCATGGCGGGCGCGATGGTTTCATGCAGGAACATGGCCGCCAGCCCCAGCCCCATGAAAGGCTGGAGCAATTGCAATTGCCCCACCCGCGCAATCCCGCCCAGCGCCAGCCCGCGATACCAGAAGATGAAGCCCAGCAGCATCGTGCAGACCGAGACATAGAACAGCCCGGCCCAGCTGGGCATGACGACCGCGCCCATGCTTTGCGGCCATGTATAGACCGCCAGCAACCCGGCCAGGGGGGTGCAGATGACCAGCGCCCAGCAGATCACCTGCGTCCCTCCACCTTGGCCCCCCATCTGCCGGGTCAACACCGCGCCCTCGGCATAGCCCAATCCGCAGACGATGACGGCGGCCACCATCAACGCATCGCCCACCGGCGAGGAGGCCCCATCATGCGAGAGCGCAAATCCCGCCACGCATCCCGCGCCCATCAACGCAAAGAGCCAGAACATCGCGCCGGGCCTTTCTCCCCCGCGCATCACGCCGAACAGGGCGGTGGACAAAGGCAGCAGGCCGACAAAGACCAGCGAACGCGCCGCCGAAATCTCCTGCAAGGCAATGGCGGTCAGCAAGGGAAAGCCCACCACCACGCCCCCCGCAATCATCGCCAGCGACAGCCATTGCCGCCCGCGCGGCAAAGCCGGACGCATGGAAATCAGCATCAACGCGCCCAGCCCACCCGCGATCATCGCCCGCGCCGCAGTCAGGAACAGGGGGGTAAAGCTGATCACCGCCGCGCGCGTGGCCGGCATCGACCCGCTGAACAGCAACACGCCGATCATCCCGTTGATCCAACCTTTTCTGATATCCTGCATCATGGCCTCCTTGGCGACGATCCATAGGATGGCGGGGGGCTTGCAGACAGATACAGTATGATACAGATTACATCATCTGTATCGTTTCAAAGGCCAATACACATGAATGCCCCCACCCGCATATCCATGGTGATCGACAGCATCCATGGGCGCATCCGCTCCGGCCTTTTGGGCGAGGGCGACAAATTGCCATCGGTGCGCCAATGCGCGGCGGCTCTCCATGTCTCCCCCGCCACGGTGGTTGAGGCCTATGACCGCATGGTGGCCGAAGGCGTGATCGAGGCGGTGCCAAAATCGGGTTTCTATGTCGCGCGCCTTGCCGCAACGCCCAAGGGACCGGCGCAAAATGCCCCCGCGCGCCTGCCGGAAATCGATCCTTTCTGGGTTTCGCGCCAATCGCTGGACGCCGATGCGGATACGGACAAACCGGGCTGCGGATGGTTGCCGCCCGACTGGATGCCGCAGGATGCGCTGCGCCGGGCCTTGCGCGTGGCGGCGCAGGACATTGGCCTCATCACGCTCTATGGCTCGACACGGGGCGAACCTAGCCTGCGCCGACAACTGGCGCTGTCCATGGCCGCCGAGGGTCTGTCGGTGCATCCCGATCAGGTGCTGCTGACCGGATCGGGGACACAGGCGATTGACCTTATCTGTCGCCTGATGATCAAGCCGGGGGATGCGGTGCTGCTGGATGACCCGTGCTATTTCAATTTTCAGGCCTTGCTGGCCGCGCATAAGGCCCGCGTGGTCAGCGTCCCCTATGGCCCGGACGGCCCCGACCCGGAGCAATTCGAGGCCATCGTCGCGCGCGAAAGGCCCCGGCTCTATCTGACCAATTCGGCGCTGCACAATCCCACCGGGGCCAGCCTGTCGCCGCAGGTCGCCCACCGCCTGCCCGCCATCGCCGCCGCGCATGGCATGGTGATTGTCGAGGATGATATCTTTGCCGATTTCGCCCCGCAAACCCCGCGTATGGCGGTGCTGGACGGATTGCACAGCATCATTCGCATCGGCAGCTTTTCCAAGACGCTCTCGGCCTCTTTGCGATGCGGCTATATCGTCGCCCGGGCGGATTGGATCGACGCGCTATGCGATCTTCAGGTCGCCACCAGTTTTGGCGGGCCGAGTCCCTTGTCGGCGGCGGCCATCGCGCATGTTCTGGCGGGCGGGCAATATCGCAAACATATCGAGGGGTTGCGTCGGCGTCTAGCCGGTGCGCGTGGCGATTTGGCGGAGCGACTGGTGGCGATGGGGCTGCGTGTCCGGGGCAATCCGGCGGGAGGGTTCTATCTTTGGGTCGCAACGCCGCCGGGGATCGACGGCGCGGCGCTGGCACAGGCATGTCGCGCGCGCGGCGTTGTACTGGCCCCCGGCAATGTGTTCAGCCCCAGCCAGAGCGCGGGCGCCTATCTGCGCTTTAACGCGGCGCAGACATCGCCGCGCGCCCTGTCGATCATCGGGCAGGAAATCGCAAGGCAGCAGGATTTGAAAGGATTGCAAAGCACTTCTGTTCACTGTGGCGATTGACGGCGGCGCGGTTTTCGTCAAACCACTCCGGTCATGGACAAGAAAGACATTCTGATCGTGGGCGGGGGACACGCCGGGGCTCAATGCGCGATTGCGCTGCGTCAGGGCGGCTTTGCCGGTTCGGTCGCGATAGTCGGGCGCGAAAGCGAACCGCCCTATGAACGCCCGCCCTTGTCCAAGGAATATTTCGCGCGCGAAAAGACGTTCGACCGCCTCTATATCCGCCCCGCCGCGTTTTGGGAGGAAAAGCAGGTCGAGATGCTGTTGGGCCGTGAGGTCGTGTCGGTCGATGCCGATGCGCATCAGGTTACGCTCTCGGACGGGTCTGTCCTCGAATATGGCAAGCTGGTCTGGGCCGCCGGGGGCGATGCGCGCCGTCTTTCCTGCGAAGGCGCGGATCTGGCGGGCGTCTATGGCGTGCGCACGCGGGCCGATGCCGATGCGTTGATGGCCGAAGTGGATGCGGGCGCGCAGAATTTCGTCGTCATCGGCGGCGGTTATATCGGACTGGAGGCGGCTGCGGTCCTCTCCAAAATGGGGCGCAAGGTGACGCTGCTCGAACTGGCGCCGCGCGTTCTGGCGCGTGTGGCCGGACCGGAACTCTCGGCCTTTTACGAAGGCGAACATCGCGCCCATGGCGTCGATCTGCGCACCGGCATCAGCGGGGTGGCCCGACTGGTCGGCGGGGACAAGGTTTCGGGCGTCGAATTGTCCGATGGCGAGGTTGTGCCTGCTGATGTGGTCATCGTCGGCATCGGCATCGTGCCTGCCGTCGGGCCGCTGATTTTGGCTGGGGCCTCCGGGGCCAATGGGGTGGATGTGGATGAATTCTGCCGCACGTCCTTGCCGGATATTTATGCTGTCGGTGATTGCGCGGCCTTCGCCTGTGACTTTGCCGAAGGTGTGGTCATGCGCGTGGAATCGGTCCAGAACGCCAATGACCAAGCCACTTGTGTCGCCAAACATATCCTTGGCGAGGAAAAGCCCTATCACGCCTTCCCGTGGTTCTGGTCGAACCAGTATGATCTGCGGCTTCAGACGGCGGGCCTGTCGGTGGGCTATGATCAGACGGTGCTGCGCGGCGATGTGGCGGCGCGGTCCTTCAGCGTGGTTTACCTCAAGGCTGGCCGGGTGATCGCCCTCGATTGCGTCAACAGCGTCAAGGACTATGTTCAGGGGCGCAAGCTGGTCGAAGCGGGGGCGAGCCCGGATGTGGATCGTCTGGGCGACAGCAGCGTGCCGCTCAAGGAACTGCTTTAATTTCGGGGCGCGCCAGTCAACGGCGCGCCACCTTCTCATCCGGGCGCAGCGTCAGGATACGCGCGCCTTGCGGCGTCACCGCGACGGTATGTTCAAATTGCGCGGATAATTTGCCATCGGCGGTCACCACGCTCCACCCGTCATCCAGCGTTTCGACCTTGGCGCGGCCTTCGTTCAACATCGGCTCGATGGTGAAAACCATCCCTTCGCGCAGGGTCAGGCCCGTGCCGGGTTTGCCGAAATGCAGAACCTGCGGGTCTTCGTGCATTTCGCGCCCGATGCCATGGCCGCAATAATCGCGCACGATCGAATAGCCCGCCTTTTTGGCATGGCGTTCGATCGCATGGCCAATATCGCCCAGCCGCGCACCGGGGCGCACCGCCCGAATCCCCTGCCACATGGCGTCATAGGTGGTTTGGACCAGCCGCCGCGCATGGGGCGCCACGTTGCCGATCATATAGGTCTTGGACGAATCGGCGATGAACCCGTCCTTTTCCAGCGTGATGTCGAAATTGACGATATCGCCATCGGCCAGAACATCGTCCTGTGACGGCATGCCATGGCACACCACATGGTTGCGGCTGCAATTGAGGACATAGGGATAGTTATATTGCCCCTTGCTGGCAGGGCGGCTTTGCAGCGGGCCTGTGATATAAGCCTCGACCATGTCGTTGACCTGCATCGTGTTCATCCCCGCCAGAGGCAGCGTGTCGAGATAGGTGAACACATCGGCCAACAGCCGTCCGGCCTGTGCCATGACGTCGATTTCAGCGGGGGTTTTGATCATGCCGGTATCGCCGACAAAGGCGCTGGCGTGGACGCCGTCAGGGGGCTTGGATCGACCCCGGCCTCGCGCAATTCGCGCGCGACAATGTCGTGAAAGCTCATGTTCGGGTTCAATTCGGCCAACATGCCGATCTTGATCCAAAAGGCCGCCTGCGCGTTGATCGACCGGCACGAAACCTTGCTGGCCCTGCGCAATTGTTCGTGCAGTTCATCCTCGATGTTGACGATGCCCATTGTCGCTCATGAATATACGATTCGTATATAAGATATAGTCATAGCATATGGGCGATGCAAGAAGGTGTGGGGCGACACCCCGCCCCACACCCAAATTACGGCCGGAACCGCGCCCCATCCGCCAGCGCCAGAGGCAGCAAAGGCGAGCGGATCTGGGCCAGCGCCCCGTTCATGGCACTGTGCCAGCAATCGGACCGGCGGATGGCGTCATTGACCTGACGGCTGGAAAAGCCGCCCCCGCCGCAGACCTCCAGAGCGGCGGCGTCAATCCGCGACCAAGTGCGTTTGGCCGCCGGGGCGTCGGATGGATGGCGGTCAATGCTGCGCAGGATGATTCGGTCGCCCTCTACCCCCATCGGATTGCCCGTTGTCGTGCTGGCCATCGCCTGACCGATCACAACAAACAGCGCGGCCAGAGCGAGCGGCGCAAAAGCGAGCAGGCTGAGGTTGCGGCTGAAACGGCTGGTATTGGGGGTAGTCATCTCGATCTCCTGTTGGTTGTCTCCTGAATGGACGACGCCATGTGGCGCAAAAGGGGCTGGCGCGAACAGGAACAATCCAATACAATTTCGATAAACCGTATTGGTAGGATCATCGGTACAATGCTCGAAGCCTCATCCCAAACCGCCCAGCGCCGGACCCGCACGGAACAGGTGATGGACCTGATCCATCAGCGGATCGAGCGGCGCATGCTGGTTCCCGGCGCGCGTCTGCCATCGGTCCGGGCGATGGCGGAGAGCACCGGCTTTTCCAAATCCACCATTGTCGAAGCCTATGACCGGCTGGCCGCCGAAGGGGTGATCCGGGCGCGGGTGGGGGCGGGGTTCTACGTCGCGGCCCCTTTGGCCCCCTTGGCGCTGTGCGATGATGAGGCAAAAAGCGCGCGCGAGATCGATCCCGTATGGCTGCTTCGCCAATGTTCGGACGATCGCGCAGGGGTGATCAACGCCGGTTCGGGCACATTGCCGGGCGATTGGCTGGCGCAGGATTCGATGCGCCGCGCCTTGCGGGCCGAGGCGCGGGGGGCGCCTGCTGCGGTCGAATCCGATCTGCTGGGCTATGAACCGATGCGGATGCTGACCAGCCGCCGGCTGGCCGAACAGGGGATCGAGGCCAGCCCCGATCAGATCATCCTGACCGACAGCGGGACACAGGCGCTCGATCTGGTGTGCCGCTTCCTGTTACAGCCGGGCGATACGGTGCTGCTGGATGATCCGTGCTTTTTCAACTTCGTGGCGCTGTTGCGCGCCCATCGCGTTCGCGTGGTCAGCGCGCCTATGACCCCGCAAGGGCCGGATCTGGCCGCCTTTGCCGAGGTTGTGGCCCGTGAAAAGCCGCGCCTCTATATCACCAACAGCGCGGTCCATAATCCCACCGGCGCCACCTTGTCGGCCACCCATGTCCACCGCGTGCTGAAGATCGCCGCAGAGGCCGATATGGTCATCGTTGAGGATGACATTTTCGCCGACTTCGAAACCGAACCATCGCCCCGTTATGCCACGTTTGACGGGCTGGAACGGGTGATCCGCATCGGCAGTCTGTCAAAAACCGCCTCCACCGCGATTCGCTGTGGTCATATCGCCTTGCGCGCCGATTGGGTGGATGCTCTGGCCGATCTGCGCATCGTCACCTCCTATATGGGCAATCCGTTGGGCGCGCAGTTACTGGTGACGATGCTGACTGACGGCACCTATCGCCACCATATGGAGACTTTGCGCCGCCGACTGGCGCGGGCGCGGGCGCGGACATCGGCGCGGCTCAAATCGCTGGGAATGGAATTGTGGTGCGAACCCAAGGCGGGCATGTCGCTGTGGGCGCGCTTGCCCGGCGGGATGGATGCGGCGCAACTGGCGCGCGAAGCGGCGGGCCAGCAGATCATTCTGGCCCCCGGTATTGTGTTCAGCCCGTCTGGCGGCTGGCAGGACTATCTGCGCATCAATGCCGTGCAGGGCGACAATGATCGCTTCTTCGATTTTCTGGATCAGGCATTTCGCAAGGGGTGAGGCGGGCAACAAAAAAGGCGCCCGTAACAAAAAAGGCAGGGCGTTGGCCCTGCCTCTTTGTGATGGTGCGGTCGAGAAGACTCGAACTTCCACGGGTTTTCACCCACAACGACCTCAACGTTGCGCGTCTACCAATTCCGCCACGACCGCATCTTCATGTCTGACCGTCCAGAGTATCTGGCCCGTCAGTGGGGTAGGAGCGCGCCCCTAACAGAGGAGTTTGACCTTGCCAAGCGCAGAATCGAACTTGTGGAAAATTTGTTTCAATTCACCTTCCATTTCACCTCGGCCGAGACCGCCGCTTTGGGCGCATCCACGATCGCGGTGTTGATGGTCAGGTTTTCGCCGGGGTTCAGCACCGGCTTGGGCGGCGCGGCCTCGACCGTATAGACCGCGCGGTTGCGCGCATCGCGCAGCACGATCATCAGGCTGGGCACGCTGCGGCGGCTTTGGCCGATATTGGTGATGGTGCCGGAAATGTTGAAATAATCATTCTGGCTGTTGAGCGGACGCCGCTCCTGCCGTGCGGCGGGAAAGGTCAGCTTGAGATCTGGCTCGCTATGCCCCGTTTGCGGCAAGGGCAGCCAGTCGGGCAGGCCGAATTCATAGACCGCCGCCATCGCGCCGGTCGACACCAATGCAAATCCCACCGCCAGCATCGTCCACATGCGCGCCGGATTGCGGCGCGGGCGAAACGGCGGTTCGTGGGCAAAGCTGGACGGGCTGCTGGCAAATCGATCCTTGATCGAGGGCGCAGGGGTGGGTTCGGGCGCGGCCGGTTCCACCGGCGGTGCGACCACGGGGGCGGGGTTAGCAGGCGCGGCGGCGGCCATGACCGGCGCAGCAACCGGCGCCGGGCTGGGTGCGGGCGGCGCAGCGACGGGCGGCTGGGCTTCCATCACGGTGGTCTGGGTCATGGGCGCCGGGGCCGGTTCGCTGATCGGGGCCGGGGCGGGCGTGGGCGCCATGGGCGGAACCTCGACCACCGGGCCTTCCTGAAACCAGCTGTTGCGGCATTTGGCGCAGCGCACGGTCCGACCGTCCACCCCGATGGCGCTATCGGGGACAGCATAGCGTGTCGCGCAGGCAGGGCAGGCGATAATCATCGGTTACATCTAAAACATGCAATCCTTGCAAAGCACAAGGGGAACAGCCTGCGACTCGCCTGTTCTCAGGCATTTTTCCACCGCCCTTTTTTCGCGGGCAAAGCCGTACTATAGCTGGCCGGTGATGGTCGAAAGCTCTCCTGTTAAAAGCCTGAAATCCGCCGTGCGGCGCGGGTGGTCGCCTGCGCCCCATCCGCGATGGAGGGGCAAGTGACGGCCATGGCAGGGGAAATCGCCCGGTTTGATAATGTCGGTTTGCGATATGGCACCGATCGTGAAGTTTTGTCCGATGTCGGCTTTACGCTGCACGCGGGCCATTTCTATTTCCTGACCGGGGCCAGCGGCGCTGGCAAATCCTCGCTTTTGCGCATGCTCTATCTGGCCCAGCGCCCTTCGCGCGGGATGATCAGCCTGTTCGGCACTGATGCGATCACCCTGCCGCGTCAACGCCTGCCCGGATTTCGGCGGCGGATCGGGGTGGTCTATCAGGACTATCGGTTGGTTCCCCACCTTTCGGCCTTTGACAATGTCGCCTTGCCGTTGCGCGTGGCGGGGATACCCGAACGCGACGTGGTACAACCGGTCAAGGATATGCTGGAATGGGTCGGTCTGGCCGACCGGATGGGGGCCAAACCGGCCACGCTGTCGGGTGGTGAGCAGCAGCGCGTCGCCATTGCCCGCGCGGTGATCGGGCGGCCCGAATTGCTGGTGGCCGACGAACCGACCGGCAACGTTGACCCCGACATGGCGGTTAAGCTGCTGCGTCTGTTCGAGGCTCTCAACCGGTTAGGCACGACCGTTGTGGTTGCCACCCACGATATGCATTTGCTGCAAAAAGTGCCGGGCAGCCTGATCATGCGGCTGGACAAGGGGCGGATGTCGGACCCCACCGGCGCCTTGCGCTATCCCCCGCGTCGAGGGGGGCAGCCATGACCGATATGGATGGCCGCGATTCTGTGCAGATCCCGCACCGCCCTATTTCCGCCGCAGACGGGCCGCCCGATGCGGCCAACCCGCATGGTGCGGCTCGCGATTTTGGTCGGGGCGAAGGCAAGCTGGCCGGATGGCGCGCCTTTGGCAGCGGGGGCGAGGGGGTTCTGGTGCCGCAGGCGCGGCTGTCGGGGCCGACGCCTTGGGTTATCGCCATCATGGTCACCATCACGGTGATCGCGGCGGCGACGGGCCTTGCCTTGCGCAACATTGCCAATGCCGCCGCAACCGACCTTGCCGGGGGCGTGACGGTCCAGATTATCGAGGCGCAGGCCCCGATCCGCAACGCGCAGGCACAGGCCGCGCAAAAGGCGTTGCTGGCCGTGCCGGGCGTGATTTCGGCCCGCACCGTGCCGCAGGAGGAACTGGATCAACTGCTCGTGCCATGGCTGGGCGCGGGGATGAGCGATGGCGATATGGTGCCCGTGCCCGCGATGATCGATGTCCGGTTGGAGGGCGGCGTGGACGGCGGGCGCATCGATGCCTTGCGTAGGGCTGTGGCCAAAGTCGCGCCGGGCGCGCGGGTGGATGCGCAATCGCATTGGCTGGCTCCGGTGTTTGACGCGATGGATTCGCTGCGCTGGCTGGCGGTGTCGATGATTGGGCTGCTGGCGCTGGCGCTGGCGGCGGCGGTTTTGCTGTCGGCGCGTTCGGCGCTGGGTACGCATCGGCAAACGATCGAGATTGTCCATAATCTGGGCGGCACCGATGCCCAGATCGCCCGGATTTTCCAGCGCTCGATGGGCATGGACGCCGCTTTGGGCAGCCTGGTCGGGCTGGTGCTGGGCCAGATTGCGGTGGTCGTGCTGGGTGCGCGATTTGCCGGGCTGGGCGCGGGGCTGCTGGCGGGCGGGGTGCTCGGGCCGCTGGATTGGGCCGTTGTGGCGCTGGTGCCGGTGGTGGCGGTGGGGTTGGCCATGCTGACGGCGCGGCTTTCGGTGCTGATCGCGCTGCGAAAGATGCTGTGATGCTGCGCCGCTTGCTTGCTCTTTTGCTGATCGTGTGGGCCTTGGGCTTTGTCGGTTTCGCCGCGTTTCAGCCGCAACCGGCCCCGATGGCCAAATCCGATGGCATTATCGTGCTGACCGGGGGCGAGGGGCGGATTGCGCGCGGGCTGGAACTGCTGCGCGCCGGCGCCGCGCCGCGCATGTTGATTTCGGGCGTCGATCCCGAAGTCAAACCGGGCGAATTGGCCGCCGAATATAAAATCGGGGCGGCTTTGCTGGCCTGTTGCATCACGTTGGGATATGATTCGGTTGATACGCGCAGCAATGCGCGCGAATCCGCGCAATGGATCGCGCGTCATAAACTGCATCGCGTTCGTTTGGTGACATCGGATTGGCACATGCGCCGCGCGGCGTGGGAATTACGCCAGACCATCCCCGCCGATGTTGAATTGACAGAAGATGCCGTGCACACGCGCCCGTCGCTGGGCATTCTGTTTGCGGAATACAGCAAATATGTGCTGCGACGCCTGTGGCATATCGGAAAAGGTTATTATGGATAAAGAGCCGCTGGGCCTGGGCAATGCATTACGTTCGATTGCCTTCAATCTGTATTTTTATCTGTGCTCGACGTTGATGGGGCTTTCTATTCCCCTCTTCACGCTGTTCGGCGGGCGCGATGGGGCGATCTGGATCTGTACCAAATGGTCGAACATGCATCGCTGGGGTGCGGTCCATATCCTTGGCATGACCATCGTGATCGAAGGCACGGTGCCTTCCGGTCCGGTCTTTGTGGCGCTGAAGCACGAAAGCATGTTTGAGGCGATCGACCTGCCTACGCTGCTGCCCTTTCCGGCGGTCTTTGCCAAGGTCGAGCTGCTGCGCCTGCCGCTGTGGGGCAAGGCTGCCGGGCTCTATGGCCTTGTCCCGGTGGAGCGTGATCAGGGCGCCAAGGCCCTGCGCGCGATGGTGTCGGCGGCGCGGACCCTGTCGCAGCAAAACCGCCCGCTGGCGATTTTCCCCGAAGGCACGCGTGTGCGCCATGGTACGCGGCCCGCGCTTCAGGCCGGGTTTGCGGGCCTTTACAAGATGATCGGATTGCCGGTCGTTCCGGTGGCGGTCAACACCGGGCCGCTGTTGCACGGGTTCTGGAAAAGGCGCGGCACGGTGACCTATCGTTTTTGCGAAACGATCCCCGCCGGTCTGCCGCGTGAGGAGATCGAGGCGCGGGTTCATGCCGCCATCAATCAGCTGAACGCTCCAGAGGTATGAGCGAGGAACCGGCCCCCGAAAAGCGTGACGTCTGGGACGTTCTGGGGCCGGGGCTGGTAACCGGGGCGGCCGATGATGATCCATCGGGCATCGCCACCTACAGCCAGGTCGGGGCCAGTTTCGGCTTTGGTCTGGCTTGGCCCATGCTGTTTTCCTATCCTTTGCTGGCGGGCATCCAATTGGCCTGTGCCCGCATCGGCAGCGTGACCGGCCATGGCATCGCCCAGAACCTGAAGCGCCATTATCCGCGCCCGGTGCTGGCGCTGGCGGTGATGCTGCTTCTGGTGGCCAATATCATCAACCTTGGCGCGGATCTGGGGGCGATGGCGGCCGCGCTCAATCTGATCGTGCCGGGGCCGGTGCTGTTTTATGTCGTGGCTTTCGGCCTGCTCTCGGTCGGGCTGGAAGTGTTCATTTCCTATGCCCGTTATGAAGCGATCCTGAAATGGACGACGCTTTCGCTGCTGGCCTATGTGGCGGTGCCTTTCGTGGCGCGGCTGGATTGGGGGGCGGTGGCGCGCGGGTTGATGGTGCCCACCATTCCCCATGGCCGCGCCGAAACCATGGCATTGGTCGCGCTGCTAGGCACGACGATCAGCCCCTATCTCTTCTTCTGGCAGGCGGGGCAGGAGGTTGAGGAGCAGCACAGGCGCCACCTGCATCCGCTGGGCGTGTTCCCGCGCCGCGCCGCGGTTAGCCTGTCGCGCCTGCGCACGGATACGATGGTGGGGATGGGGGTGACGCATCTGACGGCGCTGTCGATCATCATTGCCACGGCGGCCACGTTGCACGCCCATGGCATCACCCAAATCGCCAGCGCGGATCAGGCGGCTCTGGCCCTGCGTCCGATCGCGGGGGATTACGCGTTCCTGTTCTTTGCCGTGGGCATCATCGGCACCGGGCTTTTGGCGGTCCCGGTCCTTGCGGGCAGCGCAGCCTATGCCCTGTCGGAAACCTTTGGCTGGGCCGAGGGGCTGGATAAACCGCCCCGTGGCGCGCGGGCCTTTTACGGGGCCATCGGGCTGGCGGTCGCTGGCGGGGTGGTGTTCAACTTTCTCAACATCGATCCGATGAAGGCGCTCTATTGGACGGCGGTCATCAACGGATTGCTGGCGCCGCCGTTGATGGTGATGACGCTGCTGGTCGCGCGTAATCCGCGGGTGATGGGGCGGCTGGTGCTGCCTTTGCCGGTCGCGGCTTTGGGTTGGGTGGCGACGGGGGTGATGGTTTTGGCCGGCGTCGGTTTTTTGGTGAGTTAGGCGCGAAGGCTTTTGCCTCCGGCGGGTTAAGGGCGGGGGCCCTTAACAATCCCGGTTTGGGGTGGCGTTTGGTTCGCGCGTTGCGGTTTTTTGGGGGGTAAAGCCTGCAGCGCGGAAATGTAGCGCCGCAGGCTATCAAATCTCTACATGGCGTCCGACACAAAAGGCCGAACCCCTGACGCAACGCAGACAGTCATGGGAGCGCGAGGGTCTAGACCCTCGCATCTAACCTCCCTTAAACCTTCCCATCCCGCCCAAAATTGGCACTGGCCACATCCTGACCCTGCTCGATGATCGAGCGGCGGATGGCGCGGGTGCGGGTGAAATGATCGAACAGCTTTTCGCCATCCCCCAACCGGATCGCCTTCTGCAGCTCGGTCAGGTCTTCGGTGAAGACTTGCAGCATGTGGAGGACGGCGTCCCGGTTATAGAGGAACACGTCGCGCCACATCGTGGGGTCCGACGCGGCGATGCGGGTGAAATCGCGGAAGCCACCGGCGGAATATTTGATGACTTCGTTTTGGGTCACTTCTTCGAGGTCGCCCGCGGTGCCCACGATTGTATAGGCGATAAGGTGCGGCAGGTGGCTGGTCACGGCCAGAACGCGGTCGTGATGCGCGGGGGCCATGATCTCGACCTTGGCGCCGATGGCCTGCCACAGGACCGAAAGGCGCTCAATCTCGAAGGGGTCGGTGCCCTCGGCAGGCGTGATGATGCACCAGCGGCCTTCGAACAGGCTGGCGAAACCGGCGTCGGGGCCGGAGTTTTCGGTGCCCGCCACCGGGTGGGCCGGGATGATGAGGTGGTTGGGCAAAACCTCGCCCAATACCCGCGCCACGGCTTCCTTGGACGAACCCACATCCGAAATCACTGCATCGGCGCGCAGGCCCGGCGCGCATTCCCGCGCCGCATCGCCCATCGCGCCCAACGGCACGCAGAAGATCACCAGATCGGCGTCCTTGACGGCCTCCACGGCGGTATCGGCCACATGGCCCACCAATCCGCGCTCGGCTGCACGGGCGCGGGTGGCCGGATCGCGGTCATAGCCCGAGGTGGCGATCTTGGGCAGATATTGCTGAACCGCAAGGCCGATCGAGCCGCCCTGAAGGCCCAGACCGATAATGGCAATCTTGGCAAAGGACATGGCTTAAACGCCCTGTGCCAGACGGGCGATTTCGTCGGCGATCTGGGTCATCTGCTCTTCGCTGCCGATGGTGATGCGCAGGCCATGCGGCAGACCCTGATTGGGCAGCCAGCGGGTAATATAGCCGATCTCCATCAAGCCGTTATAGACGGTTTCCGCGCTCAGCTTGCCTTCAAACAGGATCAGCACGAAATTGGCCTGTGACGGCAATGGGCGCACGCCATGGTTGCCAAGGGCCTCCAAACGCTCGACAAAGCGGGCGCGGGTTTTGGCGTTATGTTCGCGGCTGGCGACAACAAAGCTCTGATCGGCAACGGCGGCAAGGCCCATCGCCTGGGCTGTGTTTGACAGGTTGAACGGCCCGCGAATGCGGTTGAGCGCATCGATGATGTGATCGGCCCCCGTGCCCCAGCCAAGGCGTTCGCCCGCCAGACCATAGATCTTGGAAAAGGTGCGCGTAACCAGCACATTGCCCGCATTTTCCGCCAGAGCCAGCGCGCCATCATCGTCCGCCGGATCGACATATTCGCCATACGCCTGATCCAGCACCAGCAGAACATCGGAGGGCAGGGCGGCATGCAGGCGGGCAATCTCGCCGCGCGGCAGGAAGGAGCCGGTCGGATTGTTCGGGTTAGCGACAAAAACCACGCGGGTCTTTTCATTCACCAGCGCCAGCAGCGCATCGACATCGGTGCCGTAATCGGCATCGGGCGCCACAACCGGCGTCGCCCCGCAACGGCGCGCGGCAATGTCATAAACACTGAAACCATAGCGGACATAGATGATCTCGTCCCCCGGCCCGGCATAGGCTTGCGCGGCAATATGCAGGATCTCGTCCGAACCCGTGCCCATGACGATGCGGGCGGCGGGAATACCGTGCAATTGCCCCAATGCCGCGCGCAAGGCGTTGCTGTCGGGATCGGGATAGAGCGCCGGGGCCGCCGCATCGCCGCGCGCCGCCAGAGCCGCCGCCGATGTGCCCAGCGGGTTTTCATTGGCCGAAAGCTTGGTCAGCGGTTTGCCGTCCTTGCCCTTGGACTTGCCGGGGACATAGGCGTGGATCGCGCTGATCCAGGGTTTGGGGGTCGGAAGATTGGTCATAATGGCGCGGCCCTTAGCCCAAGATGGTGTGAATTGACAGGGGGCGCATGCATTGACTTCCCGCGCGCCAGCCCCCAATTCAGCGCGCATAATGGCAAGCCTCTTTACGCCCTGTTCGGAAACATACGATCTGCCGCACCCGCTGTTGCTTGACGGCGGGCAAAGCCTTGAAGGCGTGCGGATCGCGTTTGAAACCTATGGCACGCTTAATGCGGCGGGTGACAATGCGATCCTGATCTGTCACGCCACGACCGGCGACCAATATGTCGCCAATCCGCACCCCATCACCGGCAAGCCGGGGTGGTGGAGCAAGATGGTCGGGCCGGGTAAACCCATCGATACCGACCGTTTCTTTGTGATCTGTCCCAATGTGCTGGGCTCCTGCATGGGCACGACCGGGCCGGGCAGCCTTGCCCCCGATGGGCAACCTTATGGGCTGCGTTTTCCCGTCATCACCATCCGCGACATGGTGCGCGCGCATATGTTGCTGCTCGACCATCTGGGGGTGGAACGGCTCTATGCGGTGATCGGCGGGTCGATGGGTGGGATGCAGGCACTCTCGCTCTCGGTCAATTGGCCCGAACGGGTGGAGCGGGTGCTGCTGCTGGCCACGACGGCGGTGATGCCGGTGCAGAATATCGCGTTTCAAGAGGTCGGGCGGCAGGCGATCATGGCCGATCCCGATTGGCAGGGCGGGGCCTATTACAACACCGGGCGCGCGCCCGATGCGGGGCTGGCGGTGGCGCGGATGGCCGCGCATATCACCTATCTGTCCGAGGAAACGCTGTCGGAGAAATTCGGGCGGCGGCTTCAGGATCGTGACGCTAAGAGTTTCGGCTTTGGCGCCGATTTTCAGGTCGAATCCTATCTGCGTTATCAGGGCAGCAGCTTTACCGGCCGGTTCGACGCCAATTCCTATCTCTATATCACCCGCGCGATGAGCTATTTCGACCTGACCGAGGAACGCTGTGCCGGGCAACACAATGCCCGCCTGTCCGAAGCCTTTGCCGGGGTCAGCGCGCGGTTTTGTGTGGTCAGCTTCGATACCGACTGGCTGTACCCCACCGCCGAATCGCGCAAGATCGCCCATGCGGTCAATGCCGCCGGGGCGCCGGTGTCCTTTATGGAACTGGCCGCGCCCTTTGGGCATGACAGCTTCCTGCTTGATGTGCCTGCGCTTGACCGGGTGATTACGGGGTTCCTGAGCCGATGAACCGGATTATGGCAAATTTGCGCCCCGATTTGGCGGTGATTGCGGGCCATGTGGCGTCGGGCGCGAAAGTGCTGGACGTGGGTTGCGGCGATGGCACGCTGATGGCGGCTTTGCGCGATGAGCGCGGCTGTGATGCGCGCGGGCTGGAACTGGACCCGGCCAATGTGGCGGCCTGTGTGGCGCAGGGGCTGTCGGCGATACAGGGCGACGCGGACACCGACCTCTCGCTCTATCCCGACGCCAGTTTCGATTACGCGATCCTGAGCCAGACGTTGCAGACCACCAAGCGCCCCGACATGGTGCTGGAGGAATTGCTGCGTATCGGGCGGCGGGCCTTTGTGTCCTTTCCCAATTTCGCCCATTGGCGGGTGCGTACCGACCTGCTCTGGCGGGGAAAGATGCCGGTGACGCGATTGCTGCCGGTGGCATGGTATGAAACGCCCAACATCCACCACCTGACCATTGCCGATTTCCGCGATTTTGTGAGGGCGCGCGTGTTAAAGGTCGAGGGGGCATGGTATCTGAACGGCGACAGCCTGATCAGCCCGGCCATGGCCAATTGGCGGGCGGAACATGCGGTCTATCTGCTTTCGCGTGATTGATTTGGTGCGCTTCAGGCGTCCGCCTGAAGCTTGACGGCACCGGCCCTCTCCCCCGGCCCTGCCACCCACAGGGTACACTATATGGGTGGCAGGGCCGGGGGAGAGGGCCGGTGCCGCTGGAAAATCGCAGATGCGATTTTCTGCCCATAAAAGAAACCATCGCTAACTTGCGCTTCAGGTCTGTCGTCCTACATTACATGGGTGTGAAAGGACGCGCCCTGCAATGAATGACGAACAGCCCAATGGTAACCCCTGGACGAAGAGCCTGCTGGTATGGGGAGGCATCTTCCTTGCCCTGTTCTTCGCCGTATCGCTGTTCAGCGCGCGCAATGATATCGGCGCGCAGGCGATCCCCTATTCCGAGTTCAAGGCCAAGGTGAGCGAGGGCAGCGTCTATGAGGCGCAGGTGGGCGAACAGCGCATCACCGGCAAATTCAAGAATGGCGAGGCCTATACCACCGTTCCCATCCCCAATGACGTTACGCTGGCGCCGCTTTTGTCGCAAAATGGCGTGAAATATCAGGGTAAGGCGCCCGAAGAGCCGAACGTCCTGCTTTATATCCTGCTTCAGGCTCTGCCTTTCCTGCTGATCGTGGCGGTCGGTTTCCTGGCCATGCGTCAGATGCAGAAGGGCGGCGGCGGCGGCGCCATGGGCTTTGGCAAGAGCAAGGCCAAGATGCTGACCGAAAAGCAGGGGCGCGTGACCTTTGCGGACGTCGCCGGCATTGACGAGGCGCGTGAGGAACTGGAAGAAATCGTTGAATTCCTGCGCGATCCGGGCCGCTTTTCGAAACTGGGCGGCAAAATCCCCAAGGGCGCGTTGCTGGTCGGTTCGCCCGGTACGGGTAAGACGCTGCTGGCCCGCGCGATTGCGGGTGAGGCGGGCGTGCCCTTCTTCACCATTTCGGGTTCGGATTTCGTCGAAATGTTCGTGGGCGTGGGCGCAAGCCGCGTGCGCGACATGTTCGAACAGGCCAAGAAGAACGCGCCCTGCATCGTCTTCATCGACGAAATCGACGCCGTGGGCCGCAGCCGCGGCAATGGCCTTGGCAATTCGAATGACGAGCGCGAGCAGACGCTGAATCAGTTGCTGGTCGAGATGGATGGGTTTGAGGGTAATGATGGCATCATCATCATCGCTGCGACCAACCGCCCCGACGTGCTGGATCCAGCGCTGCTGCGTCCGGGCCGTTTCGACCGTCAGGTCGTAGTGCCGGTGCCCGATATCGAGGGCCGCGAAAAGATCCTGGCCGTGCATATGAAAAAAGTGCCGCTGGCCCCCGACGTTCAGCCCCGCGTGATTGCGCGCGGCACGCCGGGCTTTGCGGGCGCGGATTTGGCCAATCTGGTCAATGAGGCGGCGCTGCTGGCCGCCCGGCGCAACAAGCGTCTGGTGGCGATGCAGGAGTTCGAGGACGCCAAGGACAAGGTCATGATGGGCGCCGAGCGCCGCAGCATGGTCATGACCGAGGAAGAGAAGAAGATGACCGCCTATCACGAGGCGGGCCATGCTCTGGTCTCGATCAATGAACCGGCCAGCGATCCGATCCACAAGGCGACGATCATCCCGCGTGGCCGCGCTTTGGGCATGGTGATGCGTCTGCCGGAGCGCGACAGCTATTCGTACCACCGCGACAAGATGCATGCGAACCTCTCGGTTGCCATGGGTGGCCGCGTGGCTGAAGAACTGATCTTTGGCTATGACAAGGTGTCGTCGGGTGCTTCGGGCGATATTCAATATGCCACGGGTCTGGCGCGCAACATGGTCACCAAATGGGGCATGAGCGACAAGCTGGGGCCGTTGCAATACGAAGATCAGAACGAGGGCTATCTGGGCATGGGCGCCAGCCAGCGCCTGTTTGCCTCGGATGAGACGAACAAGCTGATCGACAGCGAAATCCGCACCTTGGTCGACAATGCCCATGTGCGCGCCACCAACCTGTTGCAGGAGCAGATCGACAAGCTGCACACGCTGGCACAGGCGTTGCTGGAATATGAAACGCTGACGGGTGATGAGATCAAGCAGGTGGTCGACACCGGCAAGATTGACCGCCCCGAAGCGCCCAGCGGCATCCCTCTGCCCGCTGCCATCCGTGGCACCAGCGTGCCGCGTGCGGGACGTTCTGGCGGTCTGGGCGGGATTGCCCCCCAAGGGGCGTAACCGGCCGTTACGGCTTTGGATATGGGCCTCGCTGGCAACAGCGGGGCCTTTTCCTATGGCGTATTAAATATCTGCTCGAATGGCGTTGGCCAACTGTTTTGCAATTAGGGCATTGCCAGCGGAATTTGGATGCGCTGCGTCCAGAAAGAGGTTGTTAGCGTCCGGCCTTTTGTGAAGTTGAGGGCGAATAACGGTAATGTTTTGAGCTTTTGCCCAAGTGAACAATCTCTCCCTGCGTTCAGGACTGTCCGTTTTCGGATCGCGCATGTCCCAATAAAGAATTATGAGCTTGCAGCCTGCGGTTTTGGACATGCTATGAATTGCATAGATATGGCTGAAAATATCCTCGTCAGGGGCGATTGTCATTTGGCCGGTGGATCCAGGGTCGACGGGTGCTGCGTTAAGGCGTAATTTCGGCCCAATGTACCGAACGGCAATTTCATGTAAAGCCGTGGTTGGGTTGCGAGTGGGGAAGCTGGGGTGGTTATCTAAAATGGTATGGGGGGAATAGCCTTGCGTGAGGTCTCGCTGATTAATTTCAAGCACAAGCACTTTTGCGCCCAGCGTTCCGTGCTGGGCTAGCCATCGCCGTTCATTTTCCAAAGCCCAACCGCCTGCAGATGCATTCAGTACGGCAGCACTAAGGTCAGCTAGGGCCAGTTGCGTCAGGGCTGGAAATGTATGGCTATCATCTGTAAGTGTTGTTCCAAAGGCGACGGAATCACCCAAAATTAGAACGCGTTTCTTTTCAATTCCCGGAACATCTTCCCCACGCAAGCCAATGGCGTTTGTTGTTACTTTCTTCCCGAATCTGTAAATATTCTGATTTGGCGCTGGCTCATATCCAGAGAATGATGAGCGATAAAGCAAAGGGTGCCCAAAACCAAAAGCATTTGCAGTTATTTCTGCTGTCATAAAGGATAAAACTGCAATCGAAGGGATCAGCCATAGCCACTTTTTTGCTTTTTTAGGTGGCAATTGCGTCGTCATTCGTTTTCACCTTTTGGGGCAGTACTAAGTATTTTTACCTTTTGCAGCAAAAAGCCCCGGAAAGCTAGTGCTCTCCGAGGCCATTTGTTCAATCGTTCAAGGCGTTGCCGCCCTGTTGTGATCAGCCGCCGTAGATCAGCCGTCGTAATCACCGCCCAGCGAGGTGTTACGCACCGGAGCCGCCGCAGTGATACGCAGCGCTTCGGCCGACTGTGACAGCGAGCCGATGTCATCGACTTCATCATCATCGTCGGGCAGGACGCGCTGCATCGAGGTGATGAGCGATTCCTTGAGGATCTTGGGACGAACGGTTTCCTCTGCGATTTCACGCAGGGCCACCACCGGGTTTTTGTCACGATCGCGATCGAGCGTCAGTTCCGCACCGCCCGAAATCTCACGCGCGCGCTGGGCAGCCAGCAGCACGAGGTCAAAGCGGTTAGGGATCTTGTCGACACAATCTTCAACGGTTACGCGCGCCATGGGCACTCCGTCTTGAATAGGGAAATTCCAGCGAACCTTGGCGCCTAGGCGGCAAAGCGGCCAAAGTCAAGGATTCGTGAGGAGCGGACCTCCTCACTCCTCCAGATCATAGGAATAATTGGCCAATTCCTCGGGCGCCAGATCGCTGAACTTGGTGATCTTGGCTTCGAACCGCATGCGGACCTTGCCGGTGGCGCCGTGGCGCTGCTTGGCGATGATCAGTTCGGCAAGGCCAAAGACGCGCTCCATTTCCTCTTGCCACTTGGCATGGGCCTCGACCACTGCGGGCGGATCGGTGGGGCCGGGTTCCTTGGGTTCGCGGCCCTTGACGTAATAATCCTCGCGGAACACGAACCACACCATGTCGGCGTCCTGTTCGATCGAGCCGGATTCACGAAGGTCGGAAAGCTGGGGCCGCTTGTCTTCACGCTGTTCCACCGCACGGGAAAGCTGGGACAGGGCGATCACCGGAACATGCAGTTCCTTGGCCAAGGTTTTCAAACCACGCGAAATTTCCGAAATTTCGTTCACGCGATTGTCGGTGGCGCGCCCCCCGCCCGAGAGCAGCTGAAGATAGTCGACGATGACCAGGCCAATGTCGTGGCGACGCTTCAACCGACGCGCGCGGGCGCGCAGGCCCGCAATCGTCAGGCCCGGCGTATCGTCAATATAGAGCGGCAACTGGCTCAAACGCTGGCTGGCAAAAGACAGCGCCTGAAAATCCTCGCGGCTGATCTTGCCCATACGCAGCGCGCTGGAGGAAATACCCGACTGTTCGGCAAGGATACGCGTGGCCAACTGATCCGCGCTCATTTCGAGGCTGAAAAAGGCCGTCGCCGCACCGATGCTCTTGGCCGGATCGATGCCCAACTCGCGATCGGTCAGCAGGCGATTGGCCGCGTTAAACGCAATATTGGTGGCCAGCGAGGTCTTACCCATACCCGGACGACCGGCCAGAATGATAAGGTCGGAATCGTGCAGGCCGCCGATACGCTGGTTGACTGAATCGAGGCCCGTCGTTTTGCCCGCGACATGGCCGCCCGAATTGAACGCCTTTTCGATGCCGGAAATGGCGACGCGGGTCGCCTCGCCAAAGCTCTTGGCCTCATTCGCGCTGCCCGCGCCATCGGCCACCTTGTACAGCGCGGCTTCGGCGGCCTCGATCTGTTCGAGAGGCTCGACCGACTCGCTGGTGTCCATTGCGCCCTGAACCAGATCGCGCCCCACGCGCACCAGTTCGCGCAGCAGCGCCAGATCGTAAATCTGTTCGGCCAATACGCGCGGTGCGATCAACCCCTGACCATCGGCCGTCAGACGCGCCAGATAGGCCGTCCCGCCCAGCGCGCGCAGCGCCTCGTCGCTTTCGAAATAGGGCTTGAGCGTGACCGGCGTGACCACCGCCTTGCGGTCCAGCAATTGCAGGATGCGTTCGAAAATCCGCCCATGGACGGGTTCAAAGAAATGCGCGGGCGAAAGTGGCTTGGCCAATTCCTCGATCACGCGATTGTCGATCAGGATCGCGCCCAGAAAGGCCGCTTCGGCTTCAATATTGGCAGGCAGCGCCTGCGCACGACCGTCCTTGCCGGGGGCCGCGTCATTGGCAGGCGAAAACGGCAAAGCCGGTGCGAGATGGGTGTCAGATGGTGCCATGGATTGGCCCTCATGCGCTCCATGCTGCGGCGGCGCAATGGGGATAGGTATTCATGGCCCTGTGGATAACGGGGATGGTTTTGGTGAAATCCATTGCGACGGCGGTGGGGTAGTCATGCGATGGATTGCATCATAGTTCCTAACACCCCCTTGCGGCGGCCCCTCGCATTTGCGAAACGAGACGGCCTTATGACGCCCACCCCGACATCCGCTTCGCCCTCTGCGCGCATTTCCAGCATCGATCTGGATGAAACGACGATTCTGCGCCGCAATGACGACATTGAACAGGAACGGCGGGTGGCGGTCTTCGATCTGATCGAGGACAATGTTTTCAAGCCCTTGCGCATTTGGGAATCGGGTTATCACGGCCCCTATGCGGTGCGCCTTGCGGTGCATGACGGGCGTTTGTCGATGGAGATCAGCGACGGGCGCGAAGGGCATGAAGGTGTATTGCTGGAAACCATCATGTTGGGGCTGGGGCGATTCCGTCGCTCGATTCGCGAATATTTCGCAATCTGCGAAAGCTATTATCAGGCCATTCGTAAAGCATCGGCCAAGGAAATCGAAACCATCGACATGGCCCGGCGCGGGGTTCACAACCATGCCGCCGAACTCCTGCTCGAAAGGCTGGAAGGTAAGGTGGAAACCGACTTCCCCACGGCGCGGCGCTTGTTTACGCTGATCTGCGTGCTGCATATCAAGGCCTGATGGGGATTCGCCTTTCCCTGTTGAACGGCCATCACAAAGAACGTTGAAAATCATGGCAAAAACCAAAACCCGTCCGCGCGGCAAATCGGCCGGCGGGCGCCCCGGCCTCCTTTGGCGCGTCTTGGCCCTGTTGGCGCTGATCGCGATGGTGGGCGGGGTCTGGGCGTGGTGGAGCATGCGGCATTGGCAGCCTGATCGCACGACCTTTCCGACGCAGGGCGCCTTGGTGGGCAGCGCGGATGGCCCGGTCGATTTCACCGCCTTAAAGGCCATCGGCGCCGATTTCGTCTATATCGAAGCCTCGGCCAGCGCTTTTGCGCGCGATCCCTCCGTGGTTAAAAACCTCGACGCCGCGCGTGCCAGCGGCCTGCCATGGGGCGCATTGCACAAATACGACCCGTGCCAGCCCGCCGATAAACAGGCCGCCAATTTCGTCACCGTGGTGCCGCGCGACAAAAAGATGCTGCCCCCCGCGGTCGAGTTGGAGCAATTGGCCGACCATTGCCCGGTGCCGGTATCCGACGCCGCCGTGGTCAGCGAATTGATGACTTTCCTCAACCAGATCGAGACGCATACGGGCAAGCCGGCGGTGCTGAAACTGGGGCGTCAGTTTGAAAAGACCTATCCCATCGCCGCGACGCTCGACCGCGCCCTGTGGCTCAGCTCGGATCGGGTGGAGCCGGATTACGGTGGCCGCCCATGGGCGCTGTGGACCGCCAATTCTGCCTTACAAACCTCGGCGGCCGAGCAGCCCTTGCGCTGGGTGGTGGTGCAGAGGTAAGCGGGCCTATGAACCACGACCGTGACACTTTGATCGCCGCCGCCCGTTCGGCTTCTGCCCGTGCCTATGCGCCCTATTCGCTGTTCCATGTCGGCGCGGCGCTGGGCTTTGCCGATGGCAGCGTGGTGTTGGGCGCCAATGTTGAAAACGCGTCCTATGGCCTCGCGCTTTGCGCCGAAACGGTGGCCGTGTCCAAGGCGATGGCCGATGGCGTGCGTGGGGGCCTTGTGGCCGTGGCGGTGATCGGCGGTTCGCCGGGTGAAGACGGCACGGCCCAGCCCGGACCGGGGCCGGTCACACCCTGTGGCCGTTGCCGTCAGGTGCTGAACGAAATCGCCCAGCTTGGCGGCACCGACCCGGTGGTGTGGAGCGCCTCGGCCGATGGCGTGGCGGAAATGAAGCTGTCGGAATTGCTGCCGCTGGCGTTCGGGCCTGCGAACCTGCTTTAAGCCTGACGGAAATCCAGACTGCCGCGACGCTCTGCAAATTTCCAGCCATCGGCTTCGCGCACCAATTGATCCTGATAGCTGCCCACCAAAGGCGGCTTGGGCGATTGTAATGGCAGCCCGTCCCCATCCGCCTCGCCGGTGAACAGCAGGATCTGGCTATAGGCCGACGCGCTCTGGCCATCGGGCGCCAGATCGACCACGATATTGGCCACGATATGGCGACTGGCGCGCGGCGGGCGGGCCTGAAACGCGGCCAGAATGGCGTCGCGCCCGACGGTAAAGCTGTCCGGCGCGGTGGGGCGGTTCATGCGACCATCCTGCGTGTAGAGCGCGGCGAGTTCATCCCATGCCCCCGCATCGTTCAGGTGGACGTAGCGCGTGATAAGGCGGGCGATGGCGTGTTCGGCAAGCATGCGGTCGATGTCGGTCATAGGGGCGGGCTTTAGCAGGTTTTGCCTCCGGCGGGCAAAGGGACTTGTCCCTTTGCAATCCCGTTAATGGGGTGGTGCATTGGAGGCGAGGTGGGGGGATCGATATTTAAAGCCTGCGGCGCGGGGAGCGCAGCCTTGGCCGCGCCGCAGGCTTTAATAATTCTAACATCGCGTCCGACACCCGGCGCCGAACCCAATGCGCAACGCAGACAGTAACGGGAGCGCGAGGGTCCAGACCCTCGCACCTAACCCTTCTTTAGTCCTTAAATCCTTCCCGCGCCCGCGAATTGTCCAGCACGATGGGCGCGCCGGTGACGGGGTGGGGATAGTGGAACGGCACCGTATCGGTGGCGGGCCACAGGCGGGGCAGGGGATCGACCAGCGCATCCGGGCCGAGCGGATCGGTGGGATAGAGCGTCTTGGTCATCGGGATATAGTCGATCGGCGTCTTGGCCCAGCCATCGGCAAAGGTGCCGTGCCAGAAGGGATAATAGCGCAGCGCCTTGATCTTCCAGACCAACTCGCCCGCATCATTGGCTTCGCGGACATACTCGTTTTCATAGAGGCCGCCTTCCCACCATGCGCGCTGATTGCCCTCGGCGCTTTCGTGCAGGCCCGCCTGCATCATCGAGCGGCCGCGCACATGGGCTGTCTTGCGGTCGGGGGCCACGTCGATCACCATCTGCAACTGGGGATGGTCGAGCAGCCAGCCATAGCGCGGGCCGTTGTGGCCCTGGGTAAAATTGGTCTGGAACCGTTCGATATAGAGGCGACGAACCCCGGCCTTGCCCTTGTAGATCCCGCCAAGGAACCACACTTCGCCTTCATCGGAAAACAGGTCCACCACTTCATTATATTGTGATTTATCAATGAAGAAGCCATAGGTGTACTGCACCCGGCGGATCTGGTGGATATCCTGCTGGATGGCCAGATCGTGTTCCACCTTTTCAAGGCGCGCGGCAAGGTCTGCGATGGTAGGTTCAGCCATGGTACTCTCCCGACATGGAGTCTTGTGACTCTGCGAATCTTGTCATCCATGCGATAACTTCATGGTTGCGAATATCAAAGCAAGAAATATGTATTACATACAAATTGCCGCCAAAAAACATAAGCGCCGCAAGAGCGCGGCCAGGAGGATGCGATGAAAGCCTGGGTTTTGAACCAAGGGGCGACCAGCCTCGATGACCTCCATTTGGTGGAACGCGATGTGCCGCGTCCCGGTTGGGGCGAAGTGCTGATCCGCATGCGGGCCTGTTCGCTCAATTTCCGCGACCAGGCGATTGTGCGCGGGCAATATATCGGCGGGCCGGTGACGTCCGATACGGTGCTTCTGTCCGATGGGGCGGGGGAAATCGTCGGGCTGGGTGATGGGGTGCATGATCTGGCTTTGGGCGACCGGGTGGCGGGGATATTTTTCCAGCACTGGTTGGAAGGCCCGCCCAATCCGGGCGTTGGTCCGGCGCTGGGCGCGTCGGGCGCGCTGGGGATGTTGTCGGAATATGTCGTGCTGCCCGCACAAGGCGTGATCCGAATCGCCCGGACGCTCAGCTTTGAAGAAGCCGCCTGCCTGCCTTGTGCGGGGGTGACGGCGTGGAATGCGTTGATGTGCGGGCCGCGCCCGGTACAGGCTGGCGACAATGTGCTGGTGCTGGGCACCGGGGGCGTGTCGCTGATGGCGTTGCAAATCGCCAAGGCTGTGGGCGCGCGGGTCGTTGCCACCAGCAGCAGTGCGGGCAAGCGTGAGCGCGTGGCCGCCATGGGCGCGGACGCCACGGTCAATTATCGCGATAACCCGCAATGGGGCGCCGAGGCCGCGACCCACACCGGCGGCGGTTTCGAACATGTGGTCGAGGTGGGCGGCGCGGGCACATTGGCCCAATCCATCGCGGCGGTGGGTTTTGGCGGGGAAATCGCGCTGATCGGCGTGTTGACGCGGGCCGGGGACACCAGCCCCCATGGATTGATGATGAAAGGCGCCAGTCTGCGCGGCATTTTCGTCGGGTCGAAACAGATGGCGCTGGACCTGAACGCTTTTATCGATAGCAATTCGATCAGGCCTGTCGTCGATCGGGTGTTTCCGATGGCGCAGGTCAAGGATGCCTTTGCCTATCAATCTTCGCCCGACCTGTTCGGCAAGGTTGTGATCGCGCTTTAAGGAGTAAAACATGCCCGAAATTACCGCCGCCGTTTGCCGTCAGCCGCATGGCGCATTGACGTTGGAGGCATTGCGCCTTGATGATCCGCGCGCGGACGAGGTGCTGGTGCGGATTGTGGGATCGGGCATTTGCCACACCGACCTTGCCGTGCGTGACCAGCAATTGCCCACGCCCATGCCGGTGGTGCTGGGCCATGAAGGGGCCGGGATCGTCGAGGCGGTGGGGGCGGATGTTACCCATGTCAAACCGGGCGACCGGGTGCTGATGAGCTTTAATTCCTGCGGCACCTGTCCGTGCTGTCACGATCACGCGCCGACCTATTGCTACAACTTCTTTCCGCATAATTTCGCCGGGGCGCGGGCTGACGGCAGCTATACCCTGCACGCGGGCGAGGAGCCGGTGCATGGCAATTTCTTTGGCCAGAGCAGCTTTGCCACCTATGCCTTGGCCACGGCGCGCAATGTGGTGCGTGTGCCCGACAGTGCCGCCGATGTGCCGTTGCAGCGCCTTGCGCCGCTGGGTTGCGGGATGATGACCGGGGCGGGGGCGATATTGCGCAGTATGAAGGTGCAGGCGGGCATGCCGATTGCCATTTTCGGGGCGGGCGCGGTGGGCTTGGCCGCGGTGATGGCGGCCAGGATTGCCGGGGCCGATCCGATCATTGCCGTCGATCTGCACGAAAACCGTCGCGCGCTGGCGCTGGAATCGGGGGCGACCCATGCGCTGGACGGGCGGGACGATCCCTTTGGCAAGATTGCCGCGCTCTGCCCCCAAGGGCTGGCCTATGCTTTCGACAATACCGGCCTTGCCAGCATTATTGAGGGAGCGTTCAACCTTCTCGCCCCACGCGGCATGCTTGGAATCGTCGGGGCCAGTGATCCGACCGCGATGCTGACGTTCAACGAAACCGCCTTCATGGGCGGCGGGCGCACGGTCAAGGGCATCCTTGGCGGGGACAGCGACCTGTTCGGCTTTCTGCCCGAATTGATCGAGCATCATCTGGCGGGGCGGTTTCCCTATGATCGGCTGATCGGAGAGTTTCCCTTTGCGCAGATCAATGAGGCGATTGAGGCCGGGGAAAGCGGCGCGGTGGTCAAGCCGGTGGTGGTGATGGGGTAGGGGATTAAGGGAAGAGATTATGCGAGGGTCTAGACCCTCGCGCTCCCGTTACTGTCTGTGTTGCGCCACGGGTTCGGCCTTTTGTGTTGGACATGCCCTTGAAATTTGAAAGCCTGCGGCGCGGACGGGGATGCGTTCGCCGCGCCGCAGGCTTTCTGTCGTCATCCCGCGTATGCACCCTAGCACCACCCCAAACCGGGATTGTTAAGGGCCCCCGCCCTTAACCCGCCGGAGGCACACTTCATCCTTCACCCATCCGATAATTTCATATAGGAGAACGGCAAAACCCGTCACAGGAGAGGTCACATGCCCCATATCGCCACCACCCATGTCGGCTCCATGCCGCGCGGGGAGAACCTGACGCCGCTGCTGATCGCGCGCGACCGGGGCGAGGCCTATGATGCGGCGGAGTTTGACGCCAAGGTTTCGGCGGCGGTCAAAGAAGCCGTGCGTCATCAGGTCGAATGCGGCGTCGATATCGTTTCGGATGGCGAGATTGGGAAGATCGGCTATTCGACCTATATGATCGAGCGCCTGTCCGGGTTTGGCGGCCATGTAGACCGCAAATCCGCGCTCGATCTGGCCGAACATCCCGCGTTGGTGAAAAAGCTGTCGGCCATGATGGGCAGTCAGGACTTCGTGCGGGCAAGCTGTGTCGGGCCGATCAAGCTGGTCAATCTGGAGCCGCTGCACGAGGATATTCGCCGGTTCAAAGCCGCTCTGGCCGAGCATGGCCGTGAGGGGACGCAGGCCTTTATGAATGCGGCCTCGCCGGGCCTGATCACCGCGTTTCAGGTCAACAAATATTACCCCAGCCACGAGGCCTATCTGGCCGATCTGGCCGAGGCGATGCGGACCGAATATGAAACCATCGTGGATGAAGGTTTCTATCTGCAACTCGACTGCCCCGATCTGGCGATGAGCCGCCACACCGGCTATCAGGATTTGAGCGAGGCCGAATTCCTGAAGGTCGCCGAGGAGAATGTCGCTGCCCTCAACGCTGCAACCGCCAATATTCCGCCCGAACGGATGCGGATGCACATTTGCTGGGGCAATTATGAAGGCCCCCATGACCATGACATTCCGCTGGAACGCGTGGTCGATATCATCCTCAAGGCTCGCCCCGCCACGATCCTGTTCGAGGCGGCCAATCCGCGTCACGAGCATGAATGGAAGATCTGGGCCGATGCCAAGATCCCCGACCACAAGATCCTTGCGCCGGGCCTGATCGACACTTGCTCGAACTATGTCGAACATCCCGAACTGATTGCGCAGAGGATCGAACGTTTCGCCGGGATCGTGGGCGCCGAACGCGTGGTGGCCAGCACCGACTGCGGCTTTGGCACCTTTGCCGGTTATGGCAAGATCGACCCGGATGTGACGTGGAAAAAACTGCGGAGCTTGCGTGAAGGCGCCGATATTGCGGCGGCTCGGCTGTAATCAGGGCTATTGCCGGGGCGCGGGTGCGTTATAGGGGGCGATATGGCTGACGCTGGAACCACCACCTCGCACGTCAAATCGGCGATGCGCACGCTCGACATCATCGAATATGTCGTGGCGAGGGGCAGTCCGGCGGTGGCGCAGGAAATCGCCAGCGCTCTGGCCATTCCCGTTTCCAGCCTGTCCTATCTGCTCGCCACATTGGTCGAGCGGGGCTATCTGGCACGCGAAGGGCGCAATTATCTGCCCGGTGTGGGCTTGCAAAGATTGCAAGCCCGCAGCGCGCCCAGCCTTGAGGACCGCGTGGCGCCCTTGGTCCGCGCGCTTCGGGTGCAATTGAACGAGACCGCTTCGTTCTTTGTCCGCGACGGCTGGCAATTGCAGACATTGGTGACCGAAAGCAGCGAGCACGCGCTGCGTTACGCCATTGCGGTGGGCGCGCGGGCGCCTTTGCACGGTCTGGCGGCGGGCAAGGCGATATTGGCCGCTATGCCGGAGGACGAGTTTGAGCGCTATTTGCGCGAAAGCCGCCGCGAAAGCTTTACCGAGGCCACGATGGTCAGCGCGGCGGATCTGCGCCGCGAAATTGCCCTGACGCGCAAGCGTGGGTATGGCCGCACGGGCAGCGAATATTCGGTTGGTATTGAGGGCCTTGCCTGCGCCGCGATGGCGGGCGGGGAAGTGATCGGGGCCTTTGCCGTGGCCATTCCGGCGGTACGCTTTGATGATGGCGTGGAGCGGCGCGTGGCCGATCTGTTGATGCGGACGGCGGGGTTGCTGGACGGTTGAGAGCCGGGCGCTTGCAATTACCGGACAAATCTGTATGGGCCACCGCTTGCCGGTGATGTCGGGCCTGCCCGATTCTTCGGCATATCCGCGCGGGAGGAGCCTTCGGGCGCCGTTTGACCGCTTGATCTGAAGGGTCGGCCCGCCGGCTCGTACAGGATGAAAGGAGGCCATCGTGGCCAAGAAAATTGACGGTTACATCAAGCTGCAGATCGCAGCTGGCCAAGCCAAGCCCAGCCCGCCGATCGGCCCGGCTCTGGGTCAGCGCGGCGTTAACATCATGGGTTTCTGTAAGGAATTCAACGCAGCGACTCAGGGCGTTGAGCCCGGCACCCCGCTGCCCACCGTGATCACGGTTTATTCGGACAAGTCGTTCTCGTTCGTGACCAAGACCCCGCCCGCGACCTACTTTATCAAGAAGGCGCTGGGCCTGAAGTCGGGTTCGAAGAATCCGAGCAAGGAATCGGCTGGCAAGATCACCCACGCTCAGCTCGCTGAAATCGCTCAGGCCAAGATGAAGGATCTGAACGCCAACGATCTGGACGCTGCTGTCAAGATCATCGCCGGTTCGGCCCGCGCCATGGGCGTCCAGGTTGTGGAGGGCTAAGAACATGGTAAAGCTGACCAAGAAGCAGAAGTCGCTGGCCGAAAAGCTGGGCGACAACCAGAAGCTGCACGGCATCAACGATGCCATCGCGCTGCTGCGTGAACTCAAGAGCGCCAAGTTCGACGAGAGCCTCGAAATCTCGATGAACCTGGGCGTTGACCCCCGCCACGCCGACCAGATGGTCCGCGGCATGGTCACGCTGCCCTCGGGCACCGGCAAGGACGTCAAGGTTGCCGTCTTCGCGCGTGGCGACAAGGCTGAAGCGGCTCTGGCCGCCGGCGCCGATCGCGTGGGCGCAGAAGACCTGCTCGAAGACATGCAGGCTGGCAATCTCGACTACGGTCGCGTCATCGCCACGCCCGACATGATGGGCATTGTGGGTCGTCTCGGCAAGCTGCTGGGCCCCAAGGGCCTGATGCCGAACCCCAAGCTGGGCACGGTTACGCCGAACGTTGCCGAAGCGGTCAAGGCTGCCAAGGGCGGCCAGATCGAATTCCGCGTCGAAAAGGCCGGTATCATCCACGGCGGCATCGGCAAGCTCTCGTTCTCGGACGAAGCGCTGCGCGCCAACTTTGACGCTTTCGTTGACGCCATCGTCAAGGCAAAGCCGGCTGGCGCCAAGGGCAAGTACCTGCGCAAGATCGGTCTGTCGACCTCGCAGGGTCCGGGCATCAAGGTGGACATCGCCGAAGTCAACAACGCTTAATCCCATCGGGATAGAGCCGTTGCACCTTTGAGCGTGTACGGATTTCAAAGGGCCGGAAAAGGGGAAACCTTTTTCCGGCCCTTTTCCGTTAGGGCTGGACGCATCTTGTGCGGTGCAGCATAGAGGGTGCCATGTCCTTGCTTGCGCACTATCTTAAATTGGTCGACTGGATCGTCACCTTTGCGCCCAGCGAGTCGGACAAGATCGTCCATACCTACGTGGGCCTGGCCATTTGGCTGATCACGGCCTTGGCCCTGCGCCGCCCGCTTGGCAGCAGGGTGCCCATTATGGCGGTGGTTTTGGCCGAGCTGCTCAATGAGATATTTGACTATGCCGGTCGGACTCTGTGGACATGGGCGGACACCCAAGGTGACGTCATCGCCACCTTGTTCTGGCCATTGGTGCTGTTTGTCGTGATCCGATGGATCCCGGCCATGACGCGGTCAAAGGCTCAATCCGCGCCCTGATCGCCATATTTGTAATCGATAAACCGGCTCTGGATCGCCAGATTGTCCAGCTTGCCCTCGGCCAGTTGGCGCGTGACGCTGTCCAGTTCGCCGCTCAATCGTGACAGGCTCTGGGTCAATTGCTCGTCCGGGCTGGTCCCGGCATGGTCCTGCCCGCGCAGGGCGGGTGGCACGGCGGTATAGGCGTTGATCAGATCGGGCAGATGTTGCCCCACCAATTGCCGCACTTGGCCCACGGCGGGCGCATTCTCATCCACCCGGTCCAGTTGCAGCGCCAGCCCGTCAAGCTGTCCGCCGATATGCCCTACCAGATTGAGCGCGGGTGCGGGCAGGGCGGGGCGCTGCGCCTCCAGCCACAATTGCGTTTGACCGACCAACTGGCGCGGGGGGCTGACACGCAGCTTTTCAAGGCTGGGGACCGCCACGTCGCGGTTGCGCATCAGTGCCCATATTACCGCCACCAACAGCGCCACGCCCGCCCCGCTGGCCAGCCAGCCAATCAGGTGCAACACGCCCGACAACAGGCTGATCAGCAGATTGACCAGCATAAAGGCCACCACCACGCTCAGCGCCATGGCGGCGGCCTTGCGCTTTTGCCCGCTGCGGCGCAGGGCGGCGGAACGTTGGCCGATGGGTTTGCCGGTTACGCGACGCCCGCCTGCGCGCTGATCGTTCAAAGATGCGCGCGCGGCGGCCAGAATGGCGTCGCTGTTATGGGCGCTGTCGGCCATGATTACCCTTCAAGGCTGAGCAGCGAGGGGCCGTCATGGGCCACCTGCGCCGAGGATTGCCCCTGTGCGCGGGCGATATAGCCCTTCGACTTCTCGACCTCGGCGGACAGCGTGTTGACCGTCTGCTTCATCGAATCGAGCGCCTTGATCTTGAACGTGTCGATCGTGTCCATCGTGTCATAGATGTTCTGGAACGCGCGTTGCAGCACCTCGACCGGGATCGTGCTGGCGGCGGCCTGCTGGTGGATCTGGCCGGTCTGTTCTTTCAGCAGGGTGCTGGTCGAATCGATGATGCCCGCTGTCGTCTCGTTCAACGCCGTGATCTGTTGCAGAACAAGGCGCTGGTTGGTCATCGCCTGCGCCACCGTCACCGCCGTGCGCAACGCCGCCACCGTGGTCGTGCTGGCGCGGTCCACGCCCTTGACCAGTTCGACATTGTTCTTCTTGACCAGATCGAGCGCCAGATAACCCTGCACCGTCACCGCCATTTGCGTCAGCAGATCCTGCGTGCGCTGGCGCGTGTAAAACAGCGCGCTTTCCCGCAAAGCCTTGGCCTTGGCCGGATCGGTGGCGTCCAGATCGCCCGCCTTTTCCTCGATCTTCTCGTCCAGCTTCTTGGAGATATGGATCATCTGTTCCAGATTGCCCATAGCCTCCCACAGCTTGCTGCGTTCGACATCGATGGCGGCATTGTCCATCAACAACTCGTCCTTGCCGCTGGCCAGCTTATCCAGGATCGCTTTGATGTGGCCCTGCGACGACACATAGCCGTCGAAATATTTCTGCATCGAATTGCCAAAAGGAATGAGGCCGAACAGTTTTTTGCCCGGCGACAATTTACCCGCCTTTGCCGGGTCCAGAGCCTCGACCGTGCGGCGCAATTCAATCAGGTTGGCGCCGACGCCCTGATCCTTGTCCATCGCGCGCACGGGGCGGTCGAGGAAACGGTTCGACATGCCGGCCGCGGCCGCGATTTCCTTGCGGCCCATTGACGTCAACTGGTCGACGCGCTTGCCAAATTCGGGCGAATTGGTGTCCTGCGCGATCAGGTCATTGACGAAACTGTCGACCTTTTCGTCCAGCTTGTCCTTCTGTTCGGGGGCCAATGGCACCAGCCCTGCGGCCTGCGCGGGCGCGACGACCGGCACCGGATCGGGCGGGGTCAGCGTGATTGCGGGGGCTTCAAGCGTGGTCGCCATGACTATCCTCTTTTCGCAGATAAGCGTTCAATCGTGTATTATAGTGGCAATACAGTATGCCGCAAGAGCCAATGGGCCAGCAGCCAATCAGGCCCGTCCGGTCACATTGGTCAGATGCGCCGGGTCAATACCCTCGGCCCGCCATGCCGCGCTCCAGCGGCGTTCCACCGGCTCTCCAAACAGGATCTTGGCGCGACCTTCGGCGGCATACCAGCCGTGCTGGCGCATTTCGCCGTCCAACTGCCCTTCGCCCCATCCGGCATAGCCCAATGCCACCAGCCAGCGCGAAGGGCCGCGCCCTTCGGCTATGGCCACCAGAATGTCGCGGCTGCCCGTCAGGCTCCATTGCTCGCAGACCAGAAGCGTGCCTTCGCCCTCCCAATCGGGGCTGTGCAGGACGAAACCGCGTTGGGGTTCGACCGGGCCGCCGTGGTGCACTTCGCAATCGGGGGCGTGGCCGGTGGGAATATTCAGGTCATCAAGCAGGTTGTGCAGCGTTACGCCATCCAGCACCTGCCCCACGCCAATGCCCAGCGCGCCATCCTTGTCATGCATGCACAGCGCCAGCACCGCTTCTTCAAAGCGCGGATCAGGCATGCCCGGCATGGCCAGCAGCAGGCGTCCGGCAAGGGATTGCGCTTCGATCATGGGTTAAAGGTAAGCGGGAAGGGCCATTTTCGCAAGCCGTGGAACATCCACTATTTGCCCCTCCATCGACTATTTACCCAATGTTGCGGGCGTATAGCATTCCACCACCAGCGCCAGCGGCGCCCCATCGGGCAGGCGCAGCAAGGCGCGATGCGATAACACCGTGTCACGCGGACATCCCGGTGCGGCGCCTTCAATCGCGCCCAACCGTTCCCGCCGGAAATTCAGCGCCATGACCGCCTTGCCAAAAGGCGTGTCGGTTGTGTCCAGCACCTTGTTCATTGCCGGTGTCAGCCTTTGCGGCGCATACCAATTATGCGCCTCGGACAAAACCTTGCCGCCGCAGGACAGGCGGACATGGCGATAGCCCGCCTCCTGATCCTCGGTCAGCTTGAGCGTGTCATCCAGATCGGGCGGCGGCAGGGCGTCCTGCCCCTTCACCAGCGTCGCGGAAATTGTCGCCGGATCGGCCAGATGGCGCGCGGCGCACACTTGCCCCAAACCCGCCGTGGCGCTGTCTTGTGCGGCCAAGGTCGCCTCCAGCGCGGCCAGCGCCCCGCCATGGGCCAGCATGGCCGGTGCCAACAGCGCCAGCAGCATCAGATACCGCCCAGCACCGGTTCGTGGCCCAATGCCTCCAGCGCGGCCGACAGAGCCGTGACGCAGGTGGCCAATTGTTCGGCATCGGTCGATCGGACTACGAAATTGGACCCTGTGCGCCCTTCACGGAAAAATGGATAGGAGCCGATCGAGACGCCCTCATGGTCCTTTTCCGTCTGGGCCAGCAGTTTGGCCACTTCGCTCTCACCCACCCAGCAGCCGACCGTTTCGGCCATCACCGGCAATCCGCCCTCCAGCGATCCGGTCAGCGCGTCCAGCATGCCCGCCGTGATCATCGGCACGCCCGCCATGATATAGATATTGCCCCAATGGATGCCCGGAGCGCCGGAATAGCGATTGGGGATCAATCCAGCGCCTTCGGGCACACGGGCCATACGCAGGCGCATCTCGGTCAATTCGCTGCCGCGTGAGGCATAGTAATCGGCCAGAATCTGGCGCGCTTCGGGATGGACCACCACCGGCACACCCACGGCCTGGGCAATGGCGTCGACCGTGATGTCATCATGCGTCGGGCCGATGCCGCCGGTTGTGAACAGATAATCATTGCGCGCACGCAGCGCGTTGACCGCCTCGACAATCGCGTCCGTATCATCGGCCACCACCCGCACTTCACGCAGGCGAATGCCCTGAACGCCCAGCCAACTGGCGATCTGGGCGATATTCTTGTCTTGCGTCCGGCCGGATAGGATTTCGTCGCCAATCACCACCAGCGCAGCGGTGAAGATGCGGGGCGAGGGAGATGCTGTATCAACCATGACCACAGGCGTACCGGAGTAAGGCGCATCGCGGCAAGGCGGTATCAGGGGCAAAGCTGTGCAAAATCAGCAAGAGCGCCCCAAAGTCCCGATTCGGGACGGAAAATGCGACCCTGCGGCAACAGGGCGAAAAAAAACCCGGCCGGAGCCGGGCTTTGGAAGTTTTGGGAGAGGATGCCTAAAAGGCCCGCTCCTTAAGCCTGACAACGCTGACTATTGCAATTGCGAAAACTGCGTACACGATTGCATAAATGGCAACCACGTACGCTGCATTTTACGCAATCACGCCAAAAAGGTCATGCGCATCAGCATCTTCGATCAAAACATCAACGATCATTCCGGGGCGCAGATCCTTCGGCACATCGCGCAAAAGTACCTGTCCGTCGATCTCCGGCGCGTCGGCCTGGCTGCGGCCGGTGGCGCCCATGTCGCCATCTTCGTCGGGTTCGCCCACTTCGTCGATGATGACGGGGATGGTGCGGCCGACCTTGCGTTGCAGACGCGCGGCGCTGATCGCCTCGGTCTTTTCCATCAGGCGGGCATAGCGCTCTTCCTTGACCGCTTCGGGCACGGCGCCGGGCAGGTCATTGGCGGTGGCGCCTTCGACCGGCTCGAAGCGGAACCCGCCCACGCGGTCCAATTGCGCTTCGTCCAGCCAGTCGAGGAGGTACTGGAAATCCTCCTCCGTCTCGCCGGGGAAGCCCACGACGAAGGATGAGCGAATCGCCAGATCGGGGCAGATTTCGCGCCACTTCTTGATGCGTTCAAGGACGCGCGCTTCGTTGGCTGGGCGCTTCATCGCGCGCAGTACATTGGGTGCGGCGTGCTGGAAGGGAATGTCGAGATAGGGCGTGATCAGCCCTTGCGCCATCAGCGGGATGACATCATCGACATGCGGATAGGGATAGACATAGTGCAGGCGCACCCAAGGTGCATGGCCTTCGGGCGTGTGCAATTGCCCCAGTTCGCGAGCCAGATCGGTCATGTGGGCGCGAACCTCGCGGTCCTTCCACGTGCGGCTTTCGTGGCGGATGTCGACGCCATAGGCCGAGGTGTCCTGCGAAATGACCAGCAGTTCCTTGGTCCCTGCCGCCACCAGTTTTTCCGCCTCGCGCAGCACCGCGTCAATGCGGCGGCTGGCCAGCTTGCCGCGCAGGCTGGGGATGATGCAGAAGGAGCAAGAGTGGTTGCAACCTTCTGAAATCTTGAGATAGCTGTAATGGCGCGGGGTCAGCTTGACCTCGCCATCGGGGCCGGCGGGGATCAGGTCCACGAAAGGCCCGCGCGTCGGCGGCGCGGCGATATGGACCGCGTCCACCACCTGCTCATACTGATGCGCGCCGGTCACGGCCAGAACGTCGGGGAAACGGGCGCGGATTACGTCGGCCTCATTGCCCATGCATCCGGTCACGATCACGCGGCCGTTTTCGGCAATCGCCTCGCCAATTGCGGCCAGAGACTCTTCCTTGGCCGAATCGAGGAAGCCGCAGGTGTTGACCAGCACCACGTCGGCGCCTGCATAATCGGGCGCAAACGTATAGCCATCGGCGCGCAGCCGGGTCAGGATCCGTTCGCTGTCGACCAGCGCCTTGGGACAGCCAAGGCTGACCATGCCAACCTTGGGGGATTCGGGAATTGTTGTCAGCTTGTCACTCATGGTCCGCGCCCCTACGCTAAATTGGCGGATAAGGCCAGTTGCGGCGAATCCGGCAATGCAAAGAGGGAAAGTTGATGGGTCCGGTGAACTGGATGGCGGTGGTTGTGTCGGCGCTGGTGGCGGGGTTGCTGGCCTATCCGTGCTATGGGTTGTGGCGGGTATCGCGCATGCCTTCGCCGCGCAGCTTTCTGGCCATGCTCTTTCCCGCCGCGCTCATCGGGCACAATTTCGCGCGTCTGGGCGCAGAAGCGCTGGCGGCAAAGCCCAAGCTTTACTGGATGATGTCGGGTGGATGGGCGCTGGCCATCATCATCCCGGTGGGCGTGGTTCTTTACAGCCGCCATGCCCTGCGCGGTCGGGAAGCCATGGCCGATGCGACCTATGTTCTGGTCGCCTTTATGGCGATGGGCACGGTTTTCTGGGCGATGGGATAACGCGCCAAACCAACGGACGGGCTTACGCGCGTTCACGCATTTTGCGTCTTGGCGTCAGTACCGGACCGGCGCCTTGACCGATTTCGACTTGGTTTGCGATTCGTCCTTGCCCGGCTTTTTGCCAGAGGTCTGCTTTTCCGGGCTGGGTTTGGTGGCCGAGGTTGGGGCAGTGTTCTGGCGCCCTTCGATGGGGCCATTGACGATGCGCTCGGCGTCTTTCTTGTCCGCCTTCACCCCTTCACGGCGGGGCAGCAGCGGCGTGGGATCGACCGGAATATCATTGCGACGGATTTCGAAATGCAATTCGTCGCGTGTGGCCCGGCCGGAATGTCCAACCAGGCCGACCCGATCATGGGCCTTGACCTTGTCGCCGCGTTTCACCGTCAGCTTGGACAGGAAACCATAGGCGCTCTGCCAGCCATTGCCGTGATCGACCACGACCAGATTGCCGAAACTGTCGGGTTCGCGGGCGGCAAAGATGACTTCGCCCGGCGCAGCGGTGCGCACGGTTTCGCCTTCGGGCGCGACAAGATCGAGGCCATTGTGAAAATCGCCGCCGTCGCCGTCACGCGTCTTGGCCACGAAACCGCGCCGCAAACGCCCCTCCATCGGCCACAGAAAGCGGGGCTTGGCATCAGCCTTTTCGGTCGGTTTGGCGCTGCCCTTCGCATCATCGGTGGCTGCCTTCGCGGCCTTCACCTCCGCCTCGCTGGGCGGCTTAAGCAGGGTGGGGATCAGCAATTTCTGGCCGGTGCGCAGCTTTTCATTGGGCTCCAGCCCATTGGCGACGGCGATGGACGAATAGGACACGCCATAGCGCATGGCGATGTCAAAGCCTGATTCGCCCGCCTTGACGATGTGGTGGCGCGTGCGCGGCAAATGCAGCTTTTGCCCGGTGCGGATGGCATAATGGGGCGGCTTGAGGTGGTTGGCCTCGATAATCAGGATCTTGGGCACCTTGGCCCGGTTCGCAATTCCGCCCAACGTTTCGCCGGGGATGACGACATGTTCGGTTTCTTCCTCCAGCGGCAGAGGCGTCGGCAATTCGCCCTCATTGCCCGAGCGCGCGGTACGGGGCTTGCCGCTTTGCGCTGACTTCGCCTTTTCGGCAAAGGCGGTAGGTCCTGCGCCTGCCAACATACAGGCCGCAGCCATCGCGGCAAAACGCCCCCCGCCACGCATCATTGGGCGAAACGCCCGGCCAGCGCCGCCAGCGAGGCGTCATGCGTCAGATCGAGATGGAGCGGCGTGACCGAAATGAAGCCATCGGCAATCGCTTCCAGATCGGTGTTGTGGCCCAGCGTGTGTTCAATGCCGTGCAGGCCAAACCAGAAATAGGGATAGCCGCGCGGGTCCGTGCTTTCCACCACCGAACCGCGGGCATAGTCATGGAAACCCTGACGCACGACGCGGATGCCTTTGACATCGTCGGCGCGGATCGGGGGGAAATTGACATTGATCAGCGTGCGCGGCGCAAAGGGCGCGTCGATCAGCGGGCGCAGCACCTTTTCGCCCCATTTTTCCGCCGCATCAAAGGAAACCGCGTCGCCCACGCCTTCCTTGGAATAGACCTGGCTGAGCGCGATCGAGCGGATTCCCGCCAGCGAACCCTCGAGCGCGGCCGAGACGGTGCCCGAATAGGTGACGTCATCGCCCAGATTGGCGCCGCGATTGACCCCCGACAGGATCAGGTCCGGCGCCTCCGGCATCACCTTGCGCAGGCCCAGCGTCACCGAATCGGTGGGCGTGCCGGTGACCGAAAAGCGGCGCTCACCATGCTGGCGCAGGCGTACCGGGCGGGTCAGCGTCAGGCTGTGGCCTGCGCCCGACTGTTCCTCGGACGGGGCGACAATCCAGATGTCGTCGGACAGGGTGCGCGCGATGGCTTCGAGAACCTTGAGCCCGGGCGCGTGGATCCCATCGTCATTGGTCAGAAGGATACGCATGCCAAGGCCCTTTCAGTCAGTTAACCACACAGGGCCTTACAGGCAAGCGCGCCGCCCCGCAATGAATGCGCGGCGGCGCGAACATGTTTTATCCAGCTTTCTGATGACTTGCGACCAAATGGGTCAAGGTCAAGTAATCAGAATTCCTTTTTGGCCGACTTGGCGGCGTCTTCAACAGCATCGCCTGCCTTGTTGGCCGCATTGCCGATCTGATTGGCGGCATGTTCGATGGCGTTGTTCTTGTTCGTTTCGCTGGCATTATACTGGTTGAACAGGATCAGCCCGCCCACCAGCGCCACCAGAAGAACGATGGCCAGCATAATAGTGCTGGTGCTGCTCTTTTCGACTACGACGGTATGGGTATCGCCCGGTTGACTATTCATGGGTGCCTCCTTTGTGCCGATGCTTCCCTGTTAAGAAGCACCGGCGGCAAAGGTTCCATGATGGCGTGCGTGGGGCTTACAGCGCCTCGATACGCTCCAGCCCGCCCATATAGGGGCGCAGCACATCGGGGATGGTCACGCTGCCATCTTCGTTCTGATAATTTTCAAGGATCGCCACCAGCGTGCGGCCCACGGCAAGACCCGAACCGTTCAGCGTGTGGACGAACTTCGTGCCCTTTTCGCCGGCGGGGCGATAGCGCGTGTTCATGCGGCGCGCCTGAAAATCACCGCAGTTCGAGCAGGAGCTGATCTCGCGATACTTGCCCTGACCCGGCAACCAGACTTCGAGGTCATAGGTCTTGCGCGCGGAAAAGCCCATGTCGCCGCTGCACAGCAACATCCGGCGATAGGGCAGGCCCAGGCTTTGCAGGATATGTTCCGCAGCCCCCGTCATGCGCTCGTGTTCGGCATCGCTCTGTTCGGGCGTGGTGATGGAAACCAGTTCCACCTTGTCGAACTGATGTTGGCGGATCAGGCCGCGCGTATCCTTGCCCGCCGCGCCCGCTTCGCTGCGGAAACACAGGGTCAGCGCGGTGAAGCGCAGCGGCAGTTCACCATCGAGGATCTGTTCACGCACCAGATTGGTCAGGCTGACCTCTGCCGTGGGGATCAGCCAGCGGCCATCGGTGGTGGCAAACAGGTCTTCGGCAAACTTGGGCAATTGCGCGGTGCCAAACAGCGCATCGTCGCGCACCAGCACGGGCGGCACGACTTCCTGATAACCAAAGGTTTCGGTGTGCGTGTCGAGCATGAATTGCCCGATGGCGCGGTTGAGGCGCGCAATGCCCCCGCGCAGATAGGCGAAACGGGCGCCCGAAACGACCTGCGCGCTTTCAAAATCGAGGCCCAGCGGGGCGCCAATGTCGAAATGTTCGCGGGCATTGGCGATTTCGACCGGTTCGCCCCAACGGCTGACTTCGGCATTGTCATTTTCGTCCGCGCCCTGCGGCACTTCATCCACCGGCAGGTTGGGGATCGTGGCCAGCATGTCGACCAGCACCTTGTCGGCGGCACGCTTGGCTTCTTCCTTGGCGGGCAGATCGACCTTGATCGCCTCAACCTCGGCCTTGAGTGCGGCGGCGCCTTCCTTGTCGCCCTTGCCCATCAACGCGCCGATCTGTTTCGACGCAGCGTTGCGCGTGGCCAGCATCGTGTCCACCGAGGTCTGCGCCGAACGCGCATCGGCGTCCGCGGCAAGGATGGTGGCCGAAAGCGGCTCTAGCCCGCGGCGCGCAAGGCCGGCGTCAAAAGCTGCGGGGTTTTCGCGGATGAATCGAATGTCGTGCATGGGGTAAGGCGGGTATGGGGTGGGCCGGTTTTGGTCAAGTCCCTATGGGGAACGAACCGGGCCATCGCCGCACTATGGCGCGCCGCCATGCCGCCATGCGGCAGGGCCGGGTTTCCCGCGCAGCCCCACCGTATATGCGTATTAATCAGTGCTGCGAACGGTCAAAGAAAGAACGCAGCTGCTGTTCGTCAACTTCATGTTCGACATCGACGCGAATCTTGCCCAGGAAATTGCGAATTTCTACTTCGCCCAGATTGTTGCCATCACCGATCCACTTTTCAATGTCGGTGATTTGCGTGCGATCAACAGTGAAAGTCTTAAAGGGGATCGGCATACCCATGGCAGTTTCCTCGATGTGTTTAAAAGGTTGAAGTCAGCATCATCGTTCGGAGATCTGTTGTTTATGCGATTTTGGTTACCGACTGATTAAGTGGTGACACCTAGTTGGTTCACCCAAGGGTCTTATGGACCCGTTGGCAAAGGACATGGCCTTTGCCACGAAAGAAGAGCTTATCCGTTGGACAGAATACTTCACTGTGTCCAATTTGAAGTTACAGCATCACAGTGATGCGGGCAATGTGGATTCGGTTGAACGCTGGCGGTCCAGCCGAATATTGCCTCATTTGGCCGACAGGGCGCGGTCCAGGGCGGCCTGGTCCAGCTTGCCTTCCCAGCGCGCGACGACGATCGTGGCCACGGCATTGCCGACGAAATTGGTCAGGCTGCGGCATTCGGACATAAATCGGTCAATGCCCAGAATGAGCGCCATACCCGCCACCGGCACGCTCGGCACAATCGAGAGCGTCGCGGCCAGCGTGATGAAGCCCGCGCCCGTCACCCCCGCCGCACCCTTGGACGAAAGCATGGCCACGCCCAGCAGCAGCGCCTGTTGGCCAAAGGTCAGATCGACATTGCACGCCTGTGCGATGAAAAGTGCGGCCAGCGTCATATAGATATTCGTGCCATCGAGGTTAAACGAATAGCCCGTGGGCACTACAAGCCCGACCACCGCCTTGGGGCAACCGGCACGCTCCATCTTTTCGATCAGCGCGGGCAGGGCGCTTTCCGAAGATGACGTGCCAAGCACCAGCAGCAGTTCCGATTTCAGATAGGCCAGCAGGCGGAAAATCGAAAAACCGGCAAAACGCCCGACAATCCCCAGCACCACCAGCACAAAGAGCAGCGACGTCAGATAGAATGTGCCGACCAAAGCGGCCAGATGCGACAGGCTGTGCACGCCATATTTACCGATGGTGAAAGCCATCGCGCCAAATGCGCCCAAGGGGGCCGCCTTCATCACGATGGACACCAGCCGGAAAAAGACCGTCGAGACATCCTCCAGCACGGTCAGCACCCGTTCCCCGACCTCACCCACCGAAGCGAGCGCGACGCCAAACAGGATCGCGACGACCAGCACTTGCAGGATATTCCCTTCGGTCAGCGCCGAGACATAGGTTTCGGGCACCATTGCGTTAATGAAGCCCATGATCGTGCTTTCATGCGCCTTTTCGGCATAGCCGGCCACTTTGCTGGCATCCAGACTGGCCGGATCGATGTTCAGGCCGTCGCCGGGGCGAACCGTGTTGGCCACGATCAGCCCCACGATCAGCGCCAGCGTCGAGAAGGTGAAGAAATAGGCAAAAGCCTTGCCCGCCACGCGCCCGACCGAGGACAGATCGCGCATCCCCGCAATCCCCGTCACGATGGTCAGGAAAATCACCGGCGCGATCACCATCTTGACCAGCTTGATGAAGATGTCGCCCAGCGGCTTCATCGCCTCGCCCGCATCGGGGGCGAAATGGCCCAGCGTCACGCCTGCGGCAATCGCCAACAATACCTGCGCATAAAGGTGGCCGTACCAGCGCTTGATTGCCGGTTCGGCAAGTGTGGAAACATCGGGAATGTGCATGAGGGCCTTTCGCGCAGAATATCGTGCCCATGATAACGGCAGAACTGGTGCGCGAAAGGGGGCGTATTACGCCTAATCGCTTATGCAAGAGGCGGCATGTGATGGTCGCAGCACTTTATGAACGCCGGGCGCAGAACGCCGTAACGCGTTGCATTCAAAATGTGACTTTGGATCATTTTGCACCACAAATCCCGACCGTCTCCAGGGATTTATGGTGGGCGCGACAGACATTGCGCCCCGCTTCTTGACTAGACGCTTCATTGCACAGGCGCATTTGGTACGGGGATCGCCAGCACGATCACCGAAGGCGCGCCATTGGCCGAGATCTGGACCAGATAGCGCCCCGGCTCCAGCGTGAAATCGACCATCTTGCGGATGCCGGTGCAATCTGGGCCATGGCCATGCGCGATTGAGAGCAGCGGGCCATCTTTGCCGACCACATCGAGCCATGCCGCCGATCCAAGAGCAATGCGATAGGTGCCGGCCTTGGCAATATCGAGCGCGAGGAGACCTCCATGGCTGACCGAGCCGCCCGGCTTTTCCGGGCGATGGGCATAATGAACGTCCTGGGTTGCGGACAAGGCGACCTGTGCCGCGCCGCCAAGTGTCAGCATCGCTGGAGCCGCTGCCTCGCGCCCTGCGATCAGCGCTTTGGGTTGGTTCCACGCGGCATAATCGCCCTTGGCGGCGACGGGTGCCACACATGCTGGCGTGGCCGGCATCTGGGCAAAGGCCGGAGTGGAAAGAGAGACCATCAGGCAGGTGGCCAACTGAGCTTTCCAAATCTTGCAGCTTCCCATTTTTGCCTCCTTGCGTTGCAATCTATATTCCTATGAATATAGAAACGCGTGAAAATCACAAGCCTGCAATCAGGGCGTTACTGAGGGAAATCTCCATGCGTTTGTCCAAAATCCTGCCCACCTTGCTGGCTTCTGCTGCGGCCATGCCTGCCTTCGCGCAGGAGCAACCCTCCAGCTTCGCTCTGGGGCAGATCGTTGTGACGGGCCAGCAACCCAAAGGCATCGAGATCACCAGCCAGACGCTGGATGCGAAGGCCATCGACACATTCGGGCGGGTGACGCTGGATGATGCGGTGGCGCAGGCGCCCGGCGTTTCGGCCGGCAACAGCGGGGGCAGCCGCAATGAACGCCTGATCTTCGTGCGCGGCTTCAACCGTTTTCAGGTGCCGCTGACCATCGACGGCATCCGCGTCTATCTGCCCGCAGACAACCGTTTGGACTTCGGCCGTTTCCTTACCAACGACATTGCCGAGGTGCAGATCGCCAAAGGTTATGTGTCCGTGCTGAACGGCCCGGATGGCATGGGCGGGGCGATCAATCTGGTAACGGCCAAGCCCACCAAGGCGCTGGAGGCCAAACTCGGCGCAACGCTCAATCTTGGGCGGCAGGGCGAATATGCCGGATATACCACCCATGCTCTGCTCGGTACGCGCCATGACAAGTGGTATTCCCAAGCCAGCTTTGCCCGCAATTTCACCGATCACTGGGATCTGCCCGGCAGCTTTACCGGCACGGCCAACCAGGCCGCCGGACGTCGCGACTTTTCACGCAGCGCCGATTGGCGGGTCAATGTGAAGGCAGGCTTCACCCCCAACAGCACCGATGAATATGCCATCAGCTATACGCGGCAGGAAGGCGAGAAGGGCGCGCCGTTGCACGTTAGTGATCCAATCTCGGCCCAGCGCTTTTGGAGCTGGCCCGCGTGGAACACCGACAGCCTCTATTTCCTGTCCACCACGGCTCTGGGCGATCTGGCGACACTCAAGACCCGCCTGTACCGCAACACCTTTTACAACCTGCTGCGCGCCTTCGACAATCGAAACGAGAACACCCAGACGCTGGGCCGCGCGTTCAACAGCCCCTATTGGGATGAGGCACTGGGCGGATCGGCGGAATTGACCCTGCGCCCGTCTGCCAAGGAGCGCTTTTCTATCTCGATGCAAATGCGGTCCGACCGTCACAAAGAGGCGCAGACCAGCTTTCCCAGCGGCGCGACCGAACCGATGCAGACATCCCTTGAAAACACCTACAGCTTTGCCGCCGAACATGAATATCATCTCACGCCAGCCCTGAGCCTGACCATGGGCGCGGGCTATGACTGGCGTGATCTGAAGCGGGCCGAGGAATATGGCGCGCCGCTGGGGACATCGGGGGCCAGCGTGCTGTATAACTACCCCATGCGCAACAGCAGCGCGTGGAGCGGTCAAGGGCGTCTGGACTGGGCAGCGAGCGAGGCGACCCGTCTGCACATCAGCCTGTCCTCGCGCAGCCGCTTCCCCACCATCTTTGAACGCTTCAGCCAGCGCTTTGGCACCTCGATCCCCAACCCGTCGCTGGCCCCGGAACGTGCGCGCCAGATCGAGCTTGGCGGATCGACGAGGCTGGGCGCGGTCGGCCTTGAAGGCGCGGCCTTCCACGCGCTTGTGACCAATGCGATCGTCTCGGAAAGCGTGCTGGGCTATGCCTGTACGGCCAGCACCACGCCCGGCCCTTGCGCGCAAACGGTGATGACGCAATCGCGCAACGTCTCGCGAGGCGAGTTCTATGGCATCGAATTGAGCGCCCAGGCCCCCGTGCTCAAAACATTGAGCGTGGGCGCCAATTACACCTGGCTCCATCGCGATCTGGTCGATCCGGGCAATGCCGCCTTTCGCCCCACCGATGTGCCCACGCACAAGGCTTTCGTCTATGCCGATTGGACAGCCCTGCCGCGCCTGCATCTGATCCCCAGCGCGGATATTGCATCGAGTCGGTGGACCGTCACCAGCGCGGCCCCGATTATCTATTATCGCACGGGTGCCTATGTGAATGCGGCGCTTAAGGCGGAATATACCTTGCGCAAAGGTGTCAGTATCAGCGCCTCGGCGCGCAATCTGTTCGATGACAAATACCAGTTGGTGGATGGCTTCCCCGAAGCGGGGCGCAGCTATCAATTGGCGCTGAAGGCCGCCTATTGAGGGTATCAATTTCTTCGGGTTGGCGTGTTTATTGCCAACCCGAAGGTTCGACGCGACCAACACGATAGTGTGATTTGGTTGCGCCCATTGCCTGAGACAAATTGTCCAAATTTGATCCAGACCGGTGACAGGCTGCAATTCAGACTTTAGACGATTGTTCGATCATGCATTCATTACGCGCCTACTTCTTGTCTCACGCCCGCGTGGCCGCATTGCTGGTCGCGCTGGCTTTGTGCATGAAGGCGCTGATTCCTGCGGGTTATATGCTGGGTGGGGAATCGAAAACCATCACCGTGCAGATCTGCGCAGACTCGCTTGGGGCAAAAATTACCAAGCAGATCGATGTGGGGACCAAGGACCACGGCAAGTCCAAGGCTGACACGCCTTGCACCTTTACCGCGCTGAACCATGGTGTGCTGGGCGGGGCTGACCCGATCCAGCTCGCCCTCGCGCTGCTGTTCATTCTGACGCTTGGTTTTGCGCCGCTCCTTCCCGCAGGCGTAAAGCGTGTCCACTACCTGCGTCCGCCTCTGCGCGGACCGCCTGCACTGGCCTGACAGAACCTTCCCTTTTCTGTCGGATAGGCCGGTGCGTTGGCCCTCCTTCCCAAAAAGCTGACGCCCCGGCCCTGCCGGAGTAGATTTCATGTATGACATACTGTGCCGCTCGCCCGAGCGGCCCTTTGCCCTGAGCGCGCGCAGCGACATGCTGCGCGAGAACCGATTGTATTTGAACGAACCTGCCCGCCAGACTTTTGCCGTGCTGGGCGCGGCGATGATGGCGCGCGCCAAGCCCGATGGCGAAGTGCTGGAAATCGCCCATGGCACGATCCGCCACCTGCGCGCCATCCGGCGGCGCGCCTGGTTTCTGGTCGCGCTTGGCCTTGTTGGCCAGATCGCAGGCGCAGCTCTCGACCCCGCCACCCAATCCGGTGCCGCCATGGCCGCGCCCATTCAGGAGATAGTCCAATGACCATGCGCCTCGCCGCCACTCTTATGCTCGCCACGCTGACCGGCGCGGCATCGCCCGCTTTCGCCCATGACGGCCATCATGCCGCCGCCCATCAGGCCATCGCCGTCACCAACGCCTGGGCACGCGAAACCGCCCCCGCGCAGGTCAATGGCGGCGGGTTCCTGACCATTACCAACAAAGGCCCAGCCGACCGCCTCGTCTCGGCTTCATCCCCTGTGGCGCCCACGGTCCAGCTCCACACGATGAGCATGGATGGCGGCGTGATGCGGATGCGCGAATTGCCCGATGGCATTCCCGTACCCGCACAATCCGTGGTCGAACTGAAGCCGGGTGGGATGCACATCATGTTCATTGGGCTGAAAGCCCCGCTCAAACCCGGCCATAGCGTGGCTCTCACGCTGCGCTTTGAAAAGTCGGGTGTGGTGAAACTGGCCATGCCGGTGCGCGCCATCGCCGACACGGCCCAGACGATGGGTGGCGGCCATGACCACCACTAAGCCGCCCTCGCGCGGCGCCATCATCTGGGGCGGATTGCTGCTTGCCGCGCTGGCCTTCGGGCTTGGCCTTGCCGCCTATCTGGGCGGCGGGGCCAAGCGGCAGGCCAATTCGCAGCGCGAAGGCCCCGGCGGCCCGTTCACATTGGTTTCCAGCACTGGTAAGCCCTTTACCTTGGCTGATCTCGGGGGCAAACCTTACGCCATCTACTTCGGCTTCACCCGCTGCCCCGATGTCTGCCCGACCAGTCTGGCCAAGATGGCGCGGCTGCGCGCCCGGATGGGCAAGGATGGCGAGAAATTCGCCATCCTCTTCGTCTCGGTCGATCCGGGGCACGACAAGCCCAAGGACGTTGGCCAATATGTCACGCTGTTCGGCACACCGATCATCGGCCTGACCGGCAGCGATGCCCAGCTTGCCGCCATCGAGAAGGCCTATGGCGTCTATGTCGCCAAAGTGCCCCAACCGGGCGGCGACTACACCATCGACCATACCGCCGCGATCTATCTGATGGATGCCAAGGGCGGCTTTCAAAACATGATCGGCTATGACGAGGGCGATGACGCCGCGCTCGCGAAGCTCAAGCAGCTTGTGGGCTGAGAACTGGATAACAGGGGGGGCTTTCCGTGAAGACTTCACTAACCGGGCTGGCCTGTCCTCATTATCCTGAATGAACGGTGCTATCTGCCCTTCAGCCCATCCGGCGGGGCCTTGCTGTTCCACCTGCTCCGCAAGCCGTCCAAGCGCACCAGCGTGGTGATCACCACCAACCCGAGCTTTCGCGCAACGAAGTTCACCGAAGGTAATGGGCCAGCATCTTGGGCGATGCCAAGATAAAACTGCCCTGCGGGCCGTTTCAGGTGCATGCGCATGTTGCGGACGCCGGGATGGCAAGACCCTCCGCCAGCGCGATGGTGTCGGCGATGAACTCGTCGGCGGTGCGGGCTGTAAGGTTGAGTTTGCCAAGCAGTTCGGCGGGGAAATCGGAGATGTTCTCGGCAACGATGGTCTGAGCCTGAGTCTTGACCTCGATTGGTCTGACAGCACCATCAAACAGAGAAACGGAAAACGTTGTCAGAATCGCGTTTGGTTTGTATCAGCAGCCTATGACCTAGCTTGAAGGAGGAAACATGGGCTTCCTTTCCACAGCCCCTCTTGGACGCCACACAAAGCGGATCGCTGCAAAAGGATTGCTGGCCGCATCGCTTGCCATCTTGCTGGGCGGGAGCACTGGCGCGCAAAGCTCTGGCCGGAGGCTCTATGTCAATCCTGACAGCACCGTTGTGCGCGCTGCCAAGGGTCTGACCGGCCAGGCGGAGCAGGATGCCCGCTTGATTGCGCAGTTTCCTTCGGCCACCTGGCTGACCAACGGCACCCCCGAAGAGGTGCAGGCACAGGCCCGCAAGCTGGTAAGCGATGCGGCAAAGACTGGCACGATTCCGGTGTTGGTGGCGTATAATGTACCGGCCCGCGACTGCTCGCTCTATTCCGCAGGCGGGGCGGCCGACAGCGCGGCCTATGCGGCATGGATCCGTGGCCTTGCCGCAGGGGTCGGCGAGGGCAGGGCCATCATCATCCTGGAGCCGGACGGTCTGGGCGTGATCCCATGGAACACCACGCTGACCGGGCAGCAGGAAAATTGCCGGCCGGCCAACATGCATGCCGGCGCTGCCGAAGAACGCTATCGCCAACTGCGCGATGCTGCTGGAGTGCTCTCGGCTCTGCCGGGAGCCCAGCTCTACATGGACGGCGGGGGCAGCAGCTGGCTGCCTCCGGGGGAAATTGCCGCGCGCCTCTTGCGCGCCAATATTGGCAAGGCGCGAGGCTTCTTTCTCAACGTATCGAATTATGAGAGCGATGCGCGGCTAAAGCGCTATGCGCATTGGGTCAGCGATTGCATCGCACTGGTTTCGCAACGTGGCCTCAATCCGCGCGAATGCCCCGGCTTTCCGATTACTGGAGCGCGTGACTATCCGGGGGCCTGGGCGGATGTCGATGCCGCTTACGATAGGTTGTTCTGGCGCCTGCACCTCACACGAAACCCGCAGGCACAGAAACACGCGGTGCTGGACACCAGTCGCAATGGTCGCGGCGGATGGGTTCCGCAGCCCGGTCGCTATCGCGATGCCGAGGTGTGGTGTAATCCACCAGGGCGCGGACTTGGCCGTCGGCCTACGCTGGCCAGCGACGATCCGTACATCGACGCCTTTCTTTGGATCAAGATCCCGGGCGAATCCGATGGCCAATGCTATCGCGGTACGGGCGGGCCAACCGATCCCGAACGCGCGGTGGTGGCGCCAGCTGCGGGAGGATGGTTTGCCGCGCAGGCGCGCGAACTGATCGCTTTGGCCCGTCCCGCGATGCCCTGACGAGCGCCGGATACGTCCCCTAGAGCGGTTTCTGATCTGGCTGCGCCAGATCCGTCTGGTTCGAAAATGCTCTAGTGCTCTGACCCGGCCATGCCCGGCGGCGCGGTAGAAGCTCTGACCAGAAGGGCATGGTCATGGTTATGGCGCTGCTCAAGGGGGGCGGTGTTGTCTGTCGCATCCAGTTTGCCGATCAGGCGGTCGGTTGCATCCCATGCCATGGCGCTGACCGGTTGTCGCACGGTGGTAAGCTGGGGCCAGGTGGTGCGTGAAACCTCTGAATCATCGAATCCGGCGATGGAGATATCGCCCGGTACGGAAAGTCCTAGCGCACGCGCGGCACCAAGGGCAGCGACGGCCATATCATCGTTCTGGGCCAGAATTGCGGTGGGCACAGGACGCCGGCGCAGCAGATCGAGCGCCACATCATAGCCGACCGCATAGGTGAAATCGCCGGTCACGATCAGGTCTTCATCCAGCGTCGCGCCATGTTCGGCAAAGGCGCGGCGATAGCCTTCCATACGCGCCATGCTGGCCGCGTGCGAGGGATCGCCCAAAATGACGCCGACGCGGCGATGGCCCAGTTCCAGCACATGGGAGGCAACGGCATGGGCTGCGGCCACTTCGTCCATGGTGATGACAATTCCCCGCTCCAGCGCCTTTTGTGGCGTGATTCGCGCATAGGCCAACCCTTGTCGATCCAGCAGATCAAGCAGCTCAAGCTGGTCGCACGCAGGCGGCGCGAGCAAAACCCCGTCCAGCCCGGCGCTCAGCAACAGGCGACCCAGCTCCTCCAGACGCTCCGAAACCCTGCTGAAAGGCAGCACGATCAGCCGGTATCGCCCGCTTTGCATGCGGTCCAGCGCGCCGTTCTGCAGATCAACGACATAGCTGGGACTGGGTCGTTCATAGGTCAGCCCGATGAGGAAGCTGCGCCTTGCGATGAGGCTCTGCGCGGTCAGGTTAGGGTGATAGTCCAGCTTGGCCGCTGCTTCCTTCACCAATTGCCGCACGCGCGCGCTGACATGGGGTTCATCGTTGAGCGCGCGAGAAACGGTCTTGGGCGAAACGCCGGACATTTTGGCCACATCGATGATCGTCGTACGCCTGGAAATGGGGGCCTCCCTGATGATGTCGCGGCCGTGATCACACGGCGCAGAGCGCTTCTTAGCCTGTGACTTGACTTCTGTCGATGTGTGACGGTAAACGCTGTCAGACAGAATCGGTAAACGTTGTCAGATTCGACGGGAAACGCCGTCAAGGATGTCAGGGGAGGTTTCATGCAGTTGATGCGGCGCAGTGGTTTGGCATGGAGGGTTGCCTTTGCGGCGATGGCCGCGGCAGGCATTCCGGCGGCCCATGCGCAACAGCCGCAGGCAGACGATGCGCGCGGCCAGGTCGCGGGCATCGCCCATCCCGAACTCTGGCCAGAACGACACGCTCCGCTCGCGCGTGACCCGGCGATCGAGACGCGGATCGACGCGCTTCTGGCGACCATGTCGCTGGAACAGAAGGTCGGGCAGATCGTCCAGGGCGATATTGCCAGTGTCACGCCCGATGATGTGCGCCGCTATCATCTCGGCTCGGTGCTCAACGGTGGCAATTCGGACCCGGGCGGGCGCTACAATGCTCCGGCCAAGGACTGGCTCGCGCTGGCTGATGCGTTTTACGATGCCTCGATGGCGCCGGATGGGAAATTGCCGCGCATTCCCATCATCTGGGGCAGCGACGCCGTGCATGGCCATAACAATGTGGTGGGGGCCACGCTGTTTCCGCACAACATCGGTCTTGGCGCCGCGCGCGATCCCGAATTGCTGCGCCGGATCGGGGCGGTCACGGCCAAGGAAATGCGCGTTACCGGGCTGGACTGGACCTTTGCGCCCACGCTGGCCATCGTGCGCGATGACCGCTGGGGCCGCACCTATGAAGGTTTTGGTGAAGCGCCGGAAATCGCGGCCTCCTATGCCGCTCCGCTGATCGAGGGCTTGCAGGGCAAGCTGGGCGACAAGGACTGGCTGCGTGGGCCGCATATCATTGCCACGGCCAAGCACTTTCTGGGCGACGGCGGCACCTACGGCGGAAAAGATCAGGGCGACACGCGGATTTCCGAGGCGGGCCTGCGCGATATTTTCAGCGCGCCCTATTTGCCCGCGCTCGACGCCGGGGTGCAGTCGGTCATGGTCAGTTTTTCCAGCTGGAACGGGGCCAAGATGCACGGCAACCAGTCGCTGCTGACCGGGGTGATGAAGCAGCGCTGGGGCTTTGACGGTTTTCTGGTGGGCGATTGGAACGGCCATGCACAAGTCGATGGCTGCACCGCCACCGATTGCGTTCAGGCGGCCAAGGCGGGGCTGGACATGTATATGGCGCCCGACAGCTGGAAGGCGCTGTGGCAAAGCACATTGGCCCATGCCCGCGACGGATCGCTGCCCATGGCGCGCCTTGATGATGCGGTGCGGCGCATCCTGCGCGTCAAGCTGCGCGCGGGCCTGTTCGAGGCGGGCAAGCCTTCCTCGCGCCCCTATGGCGGTCAGTTCGATCTGCTGGGCAGCGCCGAACACCGCGCGGTGGCGCGCCAGGCAGTTCGCGAATCGTTGGTCCTGCTCAAGAATGCCGGGCAATTGCTGCCGCTCAAGCCTTCGGCGCGCGTGCTGGTGGCTGGCGACGGGGCGGACAATCTGACCAAGCAGACCGGCGGCTGGACGTTGAGCTGGCAGGGCACGGGAACCACCCCCGCTGATTTTCCGCATGCGCAATCGATCTGGTCGGGCATCGCCGAGCAGGTGAAGGCGGCGGGCGGCACGGCCACGCTGGCGGTGGACGGGCGATATACGATCAAGCCTGATGTGGCCATCGTGGTCTTTGGCGAAGACCCCTATGCCGAATTTCAGGGCGACCGGCCCGATGTCGGCTTTGATGATGCGCGAACCCTTGAAACCCTGCGCCGGTTGAAGGCGGCTGGCGTACCGACAGTGGCGGTGTTCCTGTCCGGGCGGGCCATGTGGGTCAATCCCTTCCTCAATGCCGCCGATGCCTTTGTGGCGGCGTGGCTGCCGGGGTCGGAGGGCGGCGGGATTGCCGATGTCCTTTTCGGCAAATCCGATTTTCGCGGCACCTTGCCCTACAGTTGGCCGCGATCGAGCGACCAGACCGCCGTCAATGTGGGCGACAAGGATTACAATCCGCTCTTCCCCTATGGCTTTGGCCTGAAATTTGGCCAGAACGGCGATCTGGCGCCTTTGCCCGAAACGCGGGCAACGGCGGCCGCAGCCGATCCGGGCGTGCTTTTTGCCGCTGGACGGCCGGGGGCAGGGCGCAGGTTGCTGCTGGGCGCGTCCGGCGCGCTCTCCACCAATCCGGGCCCCGAACTGATCGACGCTCGCCCGGCCGATCACCGCGCGCAAGAAGATTCGGTGCGTCTGCATTGGACGGGCGCGGGTCCGGCCATGGCGGCCATCGTGGGCGATGCGCCCATCAACCTGACGCGGGAAAGCAATGGCGAATTGGCCATCGAGATGGAATTCCGGGTCGATGCCGCACCCACCGCCGATGTGAACCTGATCATGCAATGCGGGGCCAACACATGCGCGGGCGGTTTTCCGGTGGGCGCCATGTTCCGGGCGGCGGCGCAAACCGGCAAATGGTCAAGGCTGGCCATACCTTTGCGCTGTTTTGAAAAGGCGGGCGTGGACATGAGCCGGGTGAGCACGCCGCTGGCGCTGTCCACCGCCGGGGCGATGACGGTCACGCTCTCATCGGCGCGGATTGCATCGCCCGCCGGCCCTGTCTTGGCCTGCAAATGAGTGTTCCGCGCCACATCCGGCGCGGGACGGATAGAATTTTGGTGAAGTGACAATCCAATCAGGAGAGGAAAAAATGAACAGGGGAATCTGGAAGCGCGGCCTCGTGCTGGCGCTGCTTTCGACCTGCGCCGGGGCGCCTGCTCTGGCTCAGGAGGCATCTGCGGACAAACCCGTTGCCAAGCCCGCGGCGGCTCCGGCCAAGGATGGCCCGTCCGACATCATTGTGACGGCCAATCGCCGCGAACAGAATCTGCAGGACGTTTCCGGCGTGGTTCAGTCGCTGGGTGCCGATCAGCTGCGCAAGGACGGGATTGTCGAATTGCGCCAGTTGCAGCAGGCGGTGCCGGGGGTCAGCATTGCCAATCAGGAAGGCAATGTCGAAATCTTCATTCGCGGCGTTGGTTCGGCCAATAACACCGAACTTGGCGATCCGGGCGCAGCGCCGCATCTCAACGGCACCTATATCCCGCGTCCCCGCGGTTTGGGCGTGATGTTCTATGACCTTGAGCGTGTGGAAGTGAACAAGGGCCCGCAGGGCACGCTCTATGGCCGCAATGCTTTGGCCGGCACGCTCAACATCATCACCGCCAAGCCGCGCTTTGATCGTTACACCGGCTATGCGCAGGCCGAGTATGGCAATCGCAATTCCTATGCGGCCGAAGGTGCGATAAACATCCCTCTGGCACCCAATTTTGCGGTTCGTGCGGCGGGCTATTATGTCAACCGCGACTATGGCTTCAAGAATGTCTCGACCGGAGCGCCCGCTGCTTCGCTCAAGCCCGCCGGGCTGGAAGAGAATTATGCAGGCCGTCTCTCGATGCTGTGGGAGCCGACCAGCCGCCTGACCGTTTCGGTGATCGGCGACTATGGCAAAGAAACCGGCACCGGCTATCCGGGCGCCAACATCTTCAGCGCGGTCAAAGCCACGAACCTTGCGGCCAGTGACCTTGACCTGCGCCGCGTTGTCTATCGCGGACTTCAGGGGCGCATGACCAACGATTTGTGGGGCGTTCAAGGCAAGATCGCCTATGATTTCGACAAGATCGGCATGGAATTGACCGGCAGCTATCGCTCGGTCGATTTCAACCAGGTCAATGCATCGAGCGACGGCATCGACTATCCCGGCCGCAATCTGGCCACCGAGCAGTATGACAATTTCTCTGGCAATTTCTGGCAGACGAAATCGCAGAGCGAAGTGTTCGAACTGCGCGTCTTTGCCAAGAAGGGGCAGCGGTTCCGGTGGAATCTGGGCGGTTTCTACTTTAACGAAGACCAGCAGGTAGGCTACCTTGCCTTGGCCGACCGTGGTTATTGCTGTTATTCCGGCACCGAATTCACGATGCCCGATGTGCGCGGCAAGAGCTATGCCTTCTATGCCGACGGCACCTATGATGTGACCGATCGCCTGCGCATTCTGGGCGGGTTGCGCTATACGGATGAAAGCAAGTCGCGTTACGGCATCGGAGGCAACTGGGCGCTGACGCTGGGCGGGGCGAATTATGCGTGCTGTGTGGCCACCCGCCTTGGCACCGAGGGTTTCGCGCCCGCTCTGCTCAACCGAGCGAACTTCGACGTGTCCAGGATCAACACGCCCCAGGGCATGGCCCAGTTCCTGATCCAGGGTATTGCGAAGCCGGGCGCGCGTGACACGCTGATCAACCAGATCGGCGCGATCGCCAACGGCACCAATCCGGCGGGCACATGCTTTACCCGGCCCGACATCGACAATGGCTTTGTCACCTGCCCCATCAACACCAATGGCGGTTTCAGCTATGCCAACCTGACCATTCCGGGCCAGCAGGTGGGCAGCGCGAAGTTCAACTATGCCGACTGGCGCGTGGGCTTTGAATATGATGTGAGCGCCGGCCACATGGTCTATGGCAAGATCTCCACCGGCCACAAGGCGGGCGGGTTCAACGACAGCTTCAATGGCTCGACCGTGCCCGAAACCTATCGCCCTGAAAAGCTGATGGTCTATGAAATCGGCAGCCGCAACACGTTTGACGTGATGGGCCGCCGCGCGGTGTTCAATGTCACCGGCTTCTACTATGACTACACCGATCAGGTGTTCCAGGACCTGACCTGCATCAACCTCGACACCACCCAGACGCCTGCGGTCTGCAACGGCTATTCGTTGGTCAACCGCAACATCGGCGCCTCGCGCATTCTGGGCGCTGAGGCGGAGCTGCGCCTTTCGCTGCCGCATCATTTCGCCTTTGACGTGAACGCGGCCTATCTGGACACGCGCATCACCCAGGGCACGGTGGCCGATGCCCGCGCACAGGACAATGGTTCGGGCGGCAAATCGCCGCTGATCAGCCTTGTGGGCAACCAGCTTCCGCTGGCCTCCAAGGTCAATATCAGCGCGCATCTCTCGCAATGGATTGACCTGCCCCATGGCCGGTTCGATTGGCAAGTTCTGGCCAATTACCGCTCGGGCTATTATCTGACCCAGTATAACAACAAGGATGTCGTCTTCCTTGACGGCACGCGCCAAAGCGCTCTGACGGCGGGCTTCCCGGACCGCCAATCGGGCTTTGTCACGCTCAATCTGGGCGTGGGTTATCAGGTGAAGAATCTGCGCTTCGAGGCTTGGGCCAGCAACCTGCTTGATGTTCAGGCCTCACAGAAGGAACTGGCGGGCGCTTCGCTTAACATCCGCTTCCTTAATGACGCGCGCAGCTATGGCGCGCGCATCCGCTACTCGTTCTGATTGCCCTAAAACTTCTCTCATCTGGCCCGGTTTGTCATGGCGCAAACCGGGCCTTTTGCTTGTTGGGCGCCATGGCGCTAAGGCTTTAGATATATCATGGGGGGCGGGTGAGGCATGCAGGAGAGGGTTTCACAGGCGCCCGCAGCGGTGACGCAGGACGGATTGCCGCAGGTGGCGCTGGCGCGCGCGCAATTGCTGGGGCTGGCGCTGGCGCAGGGCGGGGGGGTGATCGCCTATGCCCCTTTCCTCACGCTCCTGCTGCCCGCGCGGGTAACGGCGCTGGCGGGCAGAGATGATGTGGCGTGGCTCGGGGCCATGACCTTTGCCGGGGCGGCCGCATCCAGTCTGGGTGGCGTGCTGTTTGGCTGGCTTTCTGATCGCAGCGGTGGGCGGCGGGGATGGGTTGTCGCTGGGCTGGCCCTGTCGGCGGCGCTGCAGATGGCCACGGCATGGGCGCCCGATCCGCGCTGGATGCTGGCTTTGGTGGTGGGATGGCAATTGGCGCTCAACATGATGCTGGTGCCGATGATGGCATGGGCGGGCGATGTCCTGCCGCCTCGGCAACAGGGCCGCTTTGGCGCCATGCTGGCCTTTGCTCCCGCGCTGGGGGCTGTGTCCGGGGTTGTGGTCACCGCGCTTGCGCCGGGCGCTTATCTGGGCGAACTGGGGCTGGTGGCGCTGCTTTCGAGCGGGGCCTGTCTGCCGCTGTTGCTGGGCCGTTTGTCCGGGAAAGTCACAAGAGGCCACGGACATCTCCCGCCTCAACGTCGCTTTGCCAAGCGAGGCATGTGGCTGGGGCGGCTGCTGGTTCAGATCGGGGTCGCCGGATTGACGGGCTATGTCTATTTCTGGCTGCGCGGAATCGATCCGGCGATGGGCGATGTGGACAAGGCGCTGTGCCTTGCGGCGGGATTGGTGCTCTCGATTGTGCTGGCGGCGCTGGCGGGGCATCATGCCGACCGCACCGGGCGAGCGCGCAAGATGCTCGCGCTGCTGTCATTGGGCGCGGCGGCGGCCTTGATCATCATGGCGGCGGTCTCCAAACCGCTGGCTGCCAAGCTGGCGTATGTCTTCTATGCCGGGACCAGCTCGGCCTTTCTCGCCCTCCATGGCAGCCAGATGCTGCGCGTGCTTCCCAATCCGGCAAGGCGCGGGCGCGATCTCGGGCTATTCAATCTGGCCAATACGGTACCCGCCCTGCTGATGCCTGTGCTGGCTGTGCCTCTGGTCTCGCGGCTTGGCTATGCTCCGTTTTTTCTGCTGCTGGCAGGACTTGCGGCGGGCGCGGCAATCATCGTGTGGCTTTCGATGCCCCCCGCACCGTCGCAAGGGCGCGCGCGCAACCCCGATCTTTTTTCATAGAACCGCGCGCAAGCCCTTGTGCTTGTAACACCCGGACGGCCCATCCATAGGGCATGGAGCGTGCAGTTAAGCAAGGGCTGGGCCAAGGCCTGCAAGCTGGCAGGGATCGATCTGCTGCCATTTCATGCCGCTGGCCGTCATGGTTTCGGGCAAGAGATGAACGTCCGGCAGGGTATCGACGAGAAGGCCGCTGAGGAGCGCACCAAGCTCACGCTGTTCGGCGCTGGGACTGGCAAAACGAAGGGAAGGCCGAGATGGCCGTCTACGCGATTTGTACGGGCTCGATCCGAAACGAGGCGTTTGTTCCGGTTATTTTCCGCTTTGAAATTTTTTACGGGAAAATTCGTCTCCATAAAATCCCCTTATTCCAGAGGGTTTTATGGTGGGCGCGACAGGGATTGAACCTGTGACCCCACCCGTGTGAAGGGTGTGCTCTACCGCTGAGCTACGCGCCCGCTGGCATGGATGGCGGCTTCATCAAGAAGCGACTTCCGTTGCCGGGAGCCGCGCCTCTAAAGGGGTTTGTTTGCGTTGACAAGTGGGTATTGCAATTTATTTCACGCAACCATGACTGACACCGAAAACACCCCGGCCGCCATTGGCGATACCCCTCCCGATCGCCTTGCCATCAACCCCAAGAGCCCGTTCTTTGACGCTGAAAAGCTTCAGCGCGGCATCGGCATCCGCTTTAAGGGCGTGGTGCGCACCAATGTCGAAGAATATTGCATTTCCGAAGGTTGGGTCCGCGTTCAGGCCGGCAAGAGCTTTGACCGCAAGGGGCAGCCGCTGACCATCAAGCTGAACGGCCCGGTTGAGGCATGGTACGATGTGACGCGACATTAATATGGGAACTGGAATTGCCGGGATATTCCGGGACATTCTGAGCCCATAATGGGATGAACGCCCCGGAAATCGGGCATTTTCGTACGTCGGCGGCGCGCAAAAACCGGCTGGGGAATTTTTGTCGCGATCTGCGGAAATGATGTGCCGAAGCCGGTGTATCGGCAAAAACAGATCGGCAGAAATCCGCCATTTTCAAAGAGCCAGTTCGGAGTTATCCGGCATCTCAGTTCGGACTTAGGATTTTCGGCGGATTTCTGGGGTTTTGCAAGCCATGCACCGCCCCTTCTATGCGACAAAAACTCCGAACTGAAATAAGCCTAACTCCGAACTGAAAATCAGCCTGATCAGGCGTTAGAAATGATCACCTCCCCGGCCTTCTGCGCCTTGCTTCCGCCGCCCACGGAGTAGGTTGTCGTCACCGCCTCGATATCGAAGCCTGCGAAGATTTCCCGGACCTCGGGGCGATCATTGAGGGACAGGATGAAGCGCCCTTTCAGCGTCCGCAATCTCTCGGCCATCAGGGCGAAATCCTCGCGGGAGAACATATCCCGGCCATAATCGCCCTCGTTCGAATAGTAGGGCGGATCGAGATAGAAGAGCGTAGCCTCCCGGTCATAGCGGGTGAGGAATTCGGCCCATGGGAGCCGTTCGACCGTCACCCCGGCCATGCGTTCGTGAATCGCCTCTAGCATGGGCACGATCTTGGTGATGTCGAAGCGGGCGGAGTTAGACGGGTCGACGCCAAAGCTCCTGCTCACCACCTTTCCGCCAAATGAGAGGCGCTGCAGATACAGGAACCGGGCCGAACGCTCCAAGTCGGTGAGGCTTTCAGGTGGCATGGCAGCCAGCTTTTCGAATTCGGCGCGGCTGGTGATCTGATGCCGCATCATATCGACAAAGGCGACGTAATGCCGCTGCAGCACCCGAAAGAAGGTGGATACATCGCCCGACCAGTCATTGATGACCTCAACCTTGGGGCGGGCGTTGCGGCGCAGGAAGACGCCGCCCATGCCCACGAAGACCTCCGCATAGGTGGCATGGGGAATGGTGGCGATGCGCTTCACCAGCCGCCCGGCCAGATTGCGCTTGCCGCCGATATAGCCTGCGGCTGGCAAGGCCGGTCGGACGGGTTGCAACGGGGTTGAAACGGCAATGTCACCCGCATGCACCGGGTGTGAAATAGGACTCGACTCTCTCAATTTGTTCTCTATGTGTTCACGCCGTCCAGCGTTGGATGGCGGGATGGTTTCGGCAAGCGCTTGCCGGATCATGACGGGTGCAAGCCGTCGGCTTGGGGCGTTGGTGCGCCCCATCCCCCGCCCACTGGCGGCGAATTGCTTGTTAAGGGTGGCGGTGCTATAGGCGCGATAGCGATGCGCGCGACACGGTGAACCTTGCGGCCGTAGCACGCTGGCCCAGCCGCCAGCGGAGCGCCATGTGGGGAGTATGCAAGCCCCCACCGCGCATCGCCCCTTACCTCTCATCACGAATAATCTCCGTGCCTTTCAACAGGCGGGGCAGCGTGCTGGCAGATTGCTGCCTCACACTGGTGACAAACAGGCCCTGACCGCTGGCAGTGCGCTTCACCACGGCCACGGTCCAGAGATTGGCAACCGGCTGGGCGAAAATCAGCGTGTTGTCGCCATCCTTGGCCAGAATGGTGGGGCTGTCCGTCAGGGTGGGCAGCTGGCGGTAAACATCGGTAGGCAGATCCGCCCGCTTAGCCGTCTGTTTGGCCATTGTATCAGGCGAAAGCACGGCCACACGCTGGTTGGCGCCCAAAATATCGGCCAGCGCCTTGTCCAGGATCATAACCGGGAAAGCCGGATCGGGCAGAGCCACAAACTGATCAAAAGCCGGATCGGCCACGATCTCGCGCATGGTCTGGCGCGCGGCTGTCTCCAGCCCGGCCTCCACGGCCTGCTCAATCGAGTTTGCGGCCTTGCTTGCCACGGCTTTCAGGTGGGCAATGCCCGGATTATAGCCAAAGCCGGGGTCGATACCTGCCGGAACGCTGATCGGATTGCCCGAAGCCGGTATGAATTGCTGCGCCGGGCCGGTGGCGATGTCGCCAACAGGGGTCATCGACCAGCCTTTTTTGGCCATTTTACGCTCGGATACCTGCTCAAAATGGCATTTACAGAACCAGCCGTTGGGCGGGAAGTGGGTCTGCCACCACGGATGGTCGACCGGCAGTAAGGTGCCGTACCATGCCATATGCAGCGGGCGCTTATGCTCCGAGGTGGATGGCAGGTAGCGGAGATAGGGGAAAACGTCCTTTTGGGCCTGAATGCGCGTCCAATGGCCCGAGGCAAGGCTCATGCGGACATTGGTGTCATAGATCGTGCGCAGGCGCCGCTCATTGACGGTGATCGGCTCGTCCGTTCCGGTCAGATCCTTATTGGCCACGGTGCCCCACCAGCCCGCGCTTTTCAGGATGGGCAGGATATTGGCTTTCCAGCCCTCGAACGTGCCGCCCTCGCGGATGACGGTATCCAGCGACGTCTGGATCTGGCGCAGCAAGTCCAGCTTGGCGACCTTGGCCACGGTGAAGGCCACCGCGTGCTGCTCGTGCCTCATTTCCGACCAATTGACGGTCGGCTGCAGTGCTCCGCGCATTTCCCATGCGCGCACGGTGTCCTTCGGATCGAGGAAAATGGAATAGCCGAGGCTGTCAGCCATGAGAGCATCCATGCTTGGCGAGGAAGGCGCGCGCGTTCAAAATTTCGCCATCCGCTTCCAACTTGCGCCGTCCTATCGCTTCGATCCTGTCCTCAATCGACAGACCTACCAACGGGTCTTTGAAGGCAGGCTCCATCATTTCCGCGATAGTCGGCTTTGCAGCAGTGACTGCCAGCAATTGCACCGCCTCATCCTTCACGCGCTGGGCGGCGGTGAGTTGAGTAACAGGCACGGCCCGCACCATCTTACGCTCTGGGCAGCAAGTGAAAGCCTTAGGGTTATGGCGGCGGATCGACGCGACGGTTTCAGTGCTGCCGCATCCGGTGCAAATCAGGCGATTGCCGTCTGCATCACGCTCGATTTCGATCAGCCGCTCCACGTTCGGGATAGGCGCTTGGGCAAGCCCGTCCTCATAAGCAATGAACTCCGACACGATTTCGAGAATTGTGTCCATGAACCATTCCCGCTGTGCAGTTTGCCAAGCCTCAAGGCGCTGGCGTGTACGGTCGGGGTACGCGGCTACGGCTTCGCTTGCAGCGGCTTGGTCTGCAAGATAGCGCTTCGTGCGGTCGGCGCGGGCTTTGTCAGTCATCTCCGTTTTCCCAACGCATGAGCTACCACAAAGCCAAATACCGCGAAGATAACGATAAGCAGTCCGACCGGAATGCCGATCAGCAAAATGAGCCATTTGGGAATGGTGATGAAAAAGGTCATCCCTGCGCCTCCTGCAGATAGGCGCGCACCTGATTGCCCAGCGGACTGAGGACATAGCGCCGGGCGGCGCTGGTCATGATATTTTTGGCCATGAGCGCATTCAGGATCGGCCAATAGCCGGAGCCATATTTTGGCCCACCGGCAAGTACGGCCCGGCGCTGGGGAGCCGTCAGCTTTGCCGCGATGGCGGCGATGTCCGGCGATGCGGTCATGCTGTTGCACCCTTCCCAGCCGGTTGCCCGTCGATGACGGTGCGATAAGCGGCGGCAAGGCTTTTCAAAGCCCGGTATAATTCACCGTTGGTGTCCGCTGGGGCCGCAAGCGAATGGTATGGCCTCGGGTTATCGGCAAAATCCAAGGCGATATGCAGCGCCATCATCTCGCGCTTTTGGGCTTCAGGATGTTCAACGACCTGAAGATCAATCAGCCCGCCGCTTTCCTGAAAATGTTCGGCGATATCGGCGAAAGATCCGGTGGACTGGCCTTCGATATTCATGGTGCCGTCGATCCGCTCGACTTCGGCCATGATCAGGGCACCCGCGACGATCAGGCGATGGCGGCGGGCAGCGTAGGTGGGCATGAGGCTCGACCAAGGCCAGAGGATATCGGCGCCGCTGCCTTCGCCGGTGGACTGGACGGCAAAGGCAGCGGCGGCCATCGCCAGTTCGCCCTCATCATGCGAGAGATCGAGGCGAACGTAGCCATCCGTTGTGCCCTGATGCAGGCGCTCGGCCTGAAACTCGGCCAAGATAGATGATGTCTGGACATTGGTGGTCATAACAGTAATCCTTGCCCCGGAGATTGCGGGGCCAATGTGCCAGCATCTGCGGCGGAGCTTGGTGTCCCTGTACGGACGTCACATGGGCGGCAGCGCCAAGGCCCGCGCGATCCGTCCCGGCTGAAGCTGGGATGCGGTGCCCCGCAATTCACGCATTCGCGCGGTTTCCAGTTCGGGCCATTCATGGCTCTTCGGCCTGATCGGACAGGCGCCGATAATGAGCGATGGCCTCGTCAATTTCCTGACTGCGCAGGTCTTCGAATGGCACCTGAAGCTCGCGTAGTTCATCCATCGCTATGGACAAGAATTCGGCGAGGGCCCGACCCTTCAGTTTCTTGGCCTTCAGGTGGGTTTTCAGCACCTGAAGCGTGGCAATAACCCGGTCGATGGCGGCGGTTGCTTCAGGGGCGATGCTGGCGGGTTTCTTAGTCATTGCAACGCGCTTTCAGGGCCGCCGGTTTCGCCCTGCTGATCCTCCGAAATAGCCGCCGCATCGGCCGCTGCGCTCTCGGCCGCGAAACCGGCACAGGGGCAAACATCCATGCAGAAGCCGCAATGATCGAGATAATAGGTGCCATCGCACATCGGGCACCGGCTTGCGCCGCTCATGGGGTGCTCCTTTCTTTCAGCCAGTCGGGATCGGGGCGCTGATGCGCGCAGCCCTCAGGAAAATCGCCGCGCACTTCGCATTTGGGGCAAGGCTCGGCCGTGTTGACGATGACGCGTTGGTCAGGCTGACGGACGCCAGTCCGGCCGAGGCCGGTCAGGCGCGAGGCACCGACCGGCGCGCGAAAGCGCTCTGCGACGGAAGTGTGGCCACCGGCTGCGATCAATGCGGCGGCCAATGCGGCGGAGCCTTCGCGGATCGTGATATCGGTCATGCGCCGTCGCCCTTGGGGGCGGGTTGCGAGGCTGCGTCCAGCTTGACGGCAAAGCCTGCCCGTTCGAGCGCCTGCATCAGGGGGGCCTCGTCCATAATGCCCAGCGCCGAAGCGATCAGGGCACGAGCCTCGGCCTCGCTGTTGGCTGCGATCACGCGGTCGATAAGCGGGCCTGTCATGGCGTCGGCCGCGCGATAGCCATCGGCGGCGATCATGCGATCCACGACAGAGTCTACTGCGTCCGGTTGCGTGGCGGCGGGCGGCGCGGTTTCGGCAAAGCTGGCGCTAGTGGGCGTTTCCTCCAGCGTATCGAGTCGGTCGGACTGGATGGCCTCGAAACGCTCCGGGCCGAATACCAACATGCCCTGATAAGGCTGCACCTTGGCCAGATCAATGCCGCCTGCGTCATAGGTAATGGTGATATGGGGCAGATAGCTGGGGTAATCCCAGCTTGCCCCGGCATCGCGCATCTGGCGGTGGCGATATTGCAGATCCGCCGAGCCGAAGATCAGCGCCACGGCACCCTCTGTGCCCATAGGTTCGACCATGCGCGGGCCACCGGCAGCTACCACCAGTTCGCCGTTCGAACCACACCAATCGCCCATGGCAAACCAGTTTACCGGCCGCTTGGAATACATGACGGTGACGTGCAGATCGTTGGGCGTCAGCGTGGATGCGAAGCCCTGCTGCTGCGCCCATTGCAGCAGGTCGCTGGTGTTGAGCAGGGCGCGCGAAACGTACAGCGGGCGCGGATCATCGGCGGCGAAACTGGCGGCCATGGTTGGGAGGGGTTTTGCGGGCTTGACCGGCTGCGCGGATGCATCGGTCGGTGCGGCGGCGCCCTGCTGCGATCCTGATGGTGCCTGCGGATCATCCTTGCGGACCCAGCCTTCGCCATAGGTATCGCGGAAGCTTTCTTCGGTACGGACCCACCCGGTTTCGCCCAGGACCTTGTCGGTTTCCGCCGTGGTTTTGGTGTCCTCCTCCTCTTCCACCTTGCGGCGAACGATGGGCGCGGCCACATCGGGGCCATAGTTGAAATCAGTCCACCAGCGCGCCGGGCCGCCCTTGCCATCGGGGCCATTGATGAAGCTGTCGGTCTGGTCGTCCGCGTCGGACTGGACGACATCGTCGCGAACACCGGCATGGGTCTCGCTCTGCGAACGCGAGGAGCCGTTGTCCGTGGTCATAGTCTGTGACAGGACGATCTTGGCGATGGCACCGTCCATGTAGGTGCAAAGCTGATGAAAGTCGGCCGCGCCGGAGCGGGTTACGGAGAGCAACTCCACCGCCACGCCTTCGGGCACAACAAAGCCGCTGTCGGTGGCAATGGCGCCCAGCGCCGCCAGCAACTTGTTGATCTCATCCCTGCTTGCGCCGCGCGGATAGGTTCCCTTGGCCGTGGGCGTCCCGAACTTATCGAGAAAGATGTTCCAGAAGCGGATACCGTTGCGCTTGAACAGCGTCGGCCAATAGAGCCAGTGGGCCAGTCCCTGACCATACGGCTGATCATCATCGGCGGCGCCAACGCGATGCACCCAGAATTTACGCTCGGGCATCAATTCGCCCTGCGGGTTGGTGGGCGTCAGCATCACCAGCTGGTCTTCCGCATTATAGCGGAAGCGCCGGGCATGGCGGACCTTGATGCGCGCCCAATCGAACCGGCCGTCGCGCACTTCCCACATGATTTCGGCCACGCCATAACCGTAGAATGTTGCCATCGACATTTTACGGGTCACGCGGTCCCAGCCGATGCGCTTGAGCGTCTCATCAAACTTCTCGGCCGCCTCAACCGAACGGGGGTCGCTTTCATCCCCGGCCACCACGGTCCAGTTGCGCGATACAACCGCGCTGATGCGCTGTTGCATGGTCGCATAAACCTGATCGTCATTCAAAATGACATCATAAGCGCCCCAATCGACCGCTGTAGCCAGCTTGGGGTCTTTGGCCTCGCGCAGGCCCTTTACCCACGGCTGGGTAATGTCGCGGCCGTCCCTCGTGGAGGCGATCTCGGTCATCAACACCGGTTCGGGCGTTGGTTTGGTGGTTTCTGCCATGGTCAAAATACCAGTCCGGTGTTGCGGGAGCCAACCGTGCCAAAGCCGGTGGACGTGATAATCGTTGCGGGGGCGGCGCTGCGGTTCTGACCAAGAACCTGCACTTCAATCGGGCCAACATCCTCTTCGGAGGCGGCCACCAGATGCATCAGCGCCACGGCATTGTCGCCGTGCCGCTTACCCTTCGCGCCATCGGCCTTGGACACTTTGGAGCTATCCGGGATCTTGGGGATGCCCTTGACCTTCTTGACCATGCCAAGGTCTTCCATCGTCCCCTCATCCTTGGGGATCAGGAAAGTGCGGTCTTCCAGCCCGGACTTGAGCTTGGGCATATAGGCCAGATAGGTGCTGTCGTTGGACATCACGGCCTCGATCCGCGTGAAGCCCCATTTCTGCTGGGCAAACTCGCTGAGCGCCTGACCGTTGCCGCGCGCGTCCATCTTGCCCGCGCAGAAGTTGGGAACGCGGGCGACAATCCAGTTGAGAACAAACTCCTGCTCGCGAAACGGTACGTTGCGCATTTCGAGAATGAACCGGCAGACAAGGTTCAGGTGTTCGTCATGCTGGCCAAAGGCCATCGGCGAAACGTCACCCGAGCGGGCAAAATCCTGCCCGAAATAGGACCGGCGTAGCGGATCGAATTTGCGCAGCAGCGGGCCGATTTCCCGTTCGAGAAATTCCTCCACGAAATCGGTTCGGAAGCTCTCGTCGTTCAGTTCAAAGCCGCTGGGGCATTCCATCCGCACGACAGGTAGATCAGCCGACATGGCCGCCTTGATCATGGCTCGCGACAAGTAGACTCCAGATCCGCGCGAAGGGATTACGTCCAGTTCTTCCTCAGCCGCGCTGCCGTAGCGTTTGCGCAGCGAAGCCTCCCATTTCGCTTCGGCTTCGGGCGACCATTGCTGCCCGGTGCGCAGACAGATGCGCTTGAACAGGCCATCGGCCAGTGCCTCTTCAAGGGTCAGGCGCATGACCACGCCTTCTTTCTTGCCGGAGCGGATGTCTTCAATCAGCAGGTTGAAGGGATTTTCCTCGCCATCATGGGTGGAGATGACAACGACATGGCTGCCCCACATGGTGAGCGCCATGGCGGCCTTGAGCAGTTCGTCCAGTTCGTCATGGAACGCGGCTTCGTCGATCAGGACTTTGCCCTGCATCCCGCGCAGCGAGCGTGGGCGGGAGGGCAGTGCGACAATCGACTTGCCCGAGGGGAAGTCGATGCGCAGCGCCTTGATGCCTTTCTCCGATCCGTCGTCAAACAGGAATTCGGCTTGTGCGGAGGCAACCTCGTCGAACGCTTTGGCAAATTCACCGCAATAGCCGATGAATTCGCGCGTCATGTCGAGGTTATAGGCGATGTAATAGACGTTCTGCGGTCGGTCGGCCGGGGCCGCTGTCAGCACCGCATCGGCGGCAAAAGCATAGCTGATGCCGGTACGGCGTGATTTCTCAATCACCAGCAACTGGTGAGCAGCACTCAGCGCAATGGCTGATGTCTGGTACTTGAGCAGTACGCGCAGATCGCCGATGGCCGTCGTCACGTTGACAGACCCAGAATTTCGGCTTTGACCTTGTTGATCGTCTCGGCCGTGGCGCCGGTTTTGCGCAGGGTTTTCTCAGCCGCTTCTGCCGCTTCGCGTTTAGCCAGGTCTCGCACCTTCTCGTCGCGATCCGCATCGAGTTTGGCCGCGTTGATCAGTTCCTTGGTGCCGCGCGCCAGTTCGAGAAACTGCTTGCTGTCGAGATCGGGGTCATCCTCGCTGGCCATGGGCAGGATCATGCGGGCGCCGATGCTGGTGAGCATTTGCACCATCAGCTTGCCCTCGGCATTTTCCGCGCCGCCGAAGTCCTTGCCGAAAGCCTCGGCCACCACGCGAATGTCGGCCTGACGCTTGGCCAGTTCCTGATAGGACTTGGCATAGCGGCCCACGGCCGAGCGCGAGCGCGGGTGGCCAAGATCGCCCAGCCGTTCGACAATGGCATCGATGGTCGCGCCGCTTTCCAGCGCCTTGACCACGGCGGCCTGAACCTGCGTGGGCAATGCGGAGAGGCTTGATTTGCGGGCCAAGGTCAATCGCCCGTCTTGTGGCGCCAGACGCCATCGACAACGAGGCGGCCCTCGGCAATATCGCGGCCATCGGCCAGAATGCGGCCTACCACAAATGGGCCAAGGTCTTCCACCGCGATCAGCTTCTGTTCGGCCAGCCAATACATCTGCTCGGCCACGTCGCGGCGCGCAATACGATGCCCAAGTTCTGCGAGCAGGATGGCCAGTACATCGTCATTCTGTTCGCCGCCGATATCGAACAGCAGATCGAGCATGGCGCGACGGATCAGCGGACGGATCGCGGCGGGGATCATCGGTCCATCCCCCGCTGAACGAGGATTTGCAGGTAATCATTGGCGGTATCGAGACGGGATTTGATGCCCTGTACATCGGCCTCGATGCCGCTGGCACGACCTTCGACGGCAGCGATTTTGTTGAGCAATTCGATGCGGGTTGGCGTCGAGTCCTGCTCGGCCGTCAGGTGGTCGATGCTGCCCTGGGCGGTCTGGACCGCAGTGGTCAGATTGATGACCTTGAGCGAGAGCGCGTCGAAGTCGGCCTTGGAGGCAAACTGCGTCCGCAGATACCAAACGCCACCGGCAAGCACGAAGGGCGTCAGGGCCGAAACAATGGGCCACAGCCCGATCAGCATGGAAGAAACGGGAGACATGATCAGTCTCCCGCGCGCGCGTAAGAATTGACAGGCAAAACAGCCTCCTGCACCGGGGTTGCAACCGCGATGCAGGGTGGCGGATCAGGGGGTTAAGCGCGGGGTGCCCAACAGGGCAGTGCGGAGGCGATCAGGCGGGATCGGTCTCGCCGAACATATCAAGTTGGCGCGGGTCTTTGCGGGGTTTCAGCACCAGAGGCTGGCAGTCCAGACCTTCATCCGTCTTATTGAGCAGGCGAGTAAAATGCCTGCGGGGCATTCTCAAGATAGCGGCTCCTTCGGCTGCGGTCATCAACCTTTCACGCACAGCGGCGACAATGCCTTGGCGACGGGCGCGCAGCAATTCGCGGCGGCCCGAAGGTATCTGCAACCGTTCACGGCAATAGACATGGGTGATTATGGCCGCTTTGTCAGCCCCCACGATGTCGATGAAGGGGTTTCTGGCCGGATCGCGTGAGACATAGACGTCCTGACCGGCAAAGGCATCCACCAGCAGCAGAGTTGCATAAGGCCCGATATGGGCGGCCATATCCAGCATGATCGGCGCCCAATTCGGATAGGCTTGGGCGTCGGTCGGGATCGGAATATCCTCTGGGCGGAAGGTGCGCGGGCGGGCCATATCACCCCCTTGCCGCGCGCAATTTCGCGCCCTGTTCGCGGATCATCATATCCAGCATTTCAACGGTCATGGCGAAGGTTTCGCCATTCTGCCCCAACACGATCTCAGCCGGAATGCCGACAACACCAAGCCGGGCATTGATGGCGCGCAGAACCGCGATCCTGTCCCCATGCGTTGCCGTAAAGCCGGGGTTGAGGCTAACGATGCGGGCCATGTTGGCCGGATCAGGCCAAGCGACACCTGCGCGCGCCAGCCACGATTTCAGGGCTTCGATAATGGCCGGGGCACTTTTGTGATCAACAAAGCGCAGGGCATTGATGCCGGTCTGGCGCTTGACGAAGGCGCCGATTGCGTGGTCATCGGCGCTATCAACCGTCCCCAGCCAGTACAGGCTCCACCACAGGGCGCGGATTTTACCGACATGGGCGCGGGCACCAGCCGGGGCCTTGCGGTTGCGGTTCAGCCGGTTCAGCAGACTGGTGATCTCGCTTGCCGCCATATCGGACAGGCTGGCCTTGCCGAACAGTTCGACCTGCAACGCCTTGCGCTCATCATCGTCCAGTCCGTTTGTGCGGCATGCCGCATGGACGGCGCGATAGAGCCGGGTGCGTTCATCGCTGGGTTTGGCCGTGCCACTCTTGGCCACCGACATTTTCTTAGCCATGGGTCGCCCCCTTTCGCGCCATTTCGGCTCTGTTCGCAGCGCTGGCGTGAAGGCGTTCGGCCACCCCGCGAATGGTATCGCCTGCCCGGCGCTGCAATTCGGCCTGAAGGGCCTCGGTCGGGACATGCGCCAGCCCGGTATGTTCCGGCAGTGCGAGGTTGCGCGCGCCGGAGCGAGTGCGGACAAGGTGGCCCGCGTCGATCAGCTGCTGTACAACGCGGTGCGCGCCGGATCGCCCGCTCAGCCCCAGAACCGCCCGGATCTCGTCCAGCTTGGGCGTCGTGCCGCTCTCGCGGTGGTATCGCTCGATATAGTCGAGCGCTTTGCGCATCTTGGGCGTCATTGGCGGCTCTCCAAGCTGGGGTGGGCCGCGCGGGTGGCTTTGCTCATGGCAGCGGCCATCTGGTGAGCAACCGCGTCGATGTCTTCGTCCGCCAGAGTGATGAAATAGGCGTAGCCCTGATAATTGATGCTAATGATCACCTCGCCCTTCACGTGGGCGATGCCGATGCCATCAGTCTTGTTTCCGCGCGCACGTTCCACCGGAAGATCAACGCTATTATAAAAGTGCATAGCGTAAAGCTGAGTGTCATTGCTGCTCATGGATTTGCTCCTCGATGTCGGTGGGGGTCAGACCGTCTGCTCAGCCGGTTCGGCTTCGGGCACCGTTTCGGTGGCGGCGGGCTTGGGCCAGTCGATGAAAAATTCCTCCTTCTGGCCGACGCTGGCGCCCAATTCGGCTAGTTGCTTGCCGTTGGCGTCATCGGCCTTGATGGCTTTGATGGCGGCGGGTTTGTCGAGCTTGTGAGTCGTGCGCAAAAGCGCCTGAAGCTCCAATTCGAGCAGCTTCTCGACCAAGGTTTCCATCGTGACGCCCTTCTTCAGCTTCAGGGCGCGCGGCGTGGTGCGTTCGCCGATGCTGCATCCGGCCAGCGAAATCGACTTGCGCTTGCCGTCGGTCATTTCCGGCGCGGCAACGCCCCACCATGCCCGAAGCTGGCGGAAGATTTCGATGGAGCGGACTTCGAGCGGTTTGGCGAAGCCGTCATATTCGGCCAGAATGCGGGCAATGGCGCTACCCTTGGTGATTTCCAGTTCCTCGACCTTGTCAGTCAGGTCGCGGTATTCGGAAATCAGGGCGATGGCCTGTTCAAGCGTCTGGGGCGCTTCCTGTTTGGGAGCCTTGCGGCGGGGCGGTGCCATATGTCAGCCTTTCGTGAGATGGGTTTGGGTGTTGGGGGTGGCCAGAATGGCCGGTGATCCGCAGACGGCGCATTCGGCGCTCCGGCGCCCCACCAGCCAATGGCTGGCGCCGCAGGAGGTGCAGCGGGTGGTCTCGCCGGAGCGAAAGGGCGGCTGGGGCGCGGCGCGCAGGAAGCCATATTCGTCCTGGACAAGCGTTCCCGCCTTCAAGCCGCGCATGGCACTGATGACGCGCCGGTAAGACGTTTGATGGGCCAGCCTCATTGGTCGCCGCCATCGGTGTTATGCGGGCAGGTCGGGCAATAGGCCGCGAACTGGTGATGGGTGGCGTTGCGCGGTGGCCCTTTGCGGCGGCGGTTGCGAATACAGCTTTGCAGCGGGATCTGGCCGTGCAGCGGGCAGGCCACGTCATCGCCACCATAAATCGCCAAAACGGCTCGTTCCGGTTCGGCCATGCTGGCCGGATATTTCCGGTTGATCAGCTTGGAAATCGTGCCGGAAGAACAGTTAAAACCGGCGGCGCTCAGCCGGTCTGCCACGGCGCGCTGGCTGGCGCGGTCGCATGCCTCGGCCAACAATTTGACCCAGCGCGGGACATCGGCACCCCATGCGGCGGCTGCGCGGTCCAAATTCGTGTCCAAATTATTAACAAACATGGATAATTCCAAAGGTCAAAAAAGGGGAGGAAGCGGTGACTGCGCAGAAATTTTTCGGGCGGTTCCGGTATTGGGATCGAGAACCGTTGTGGTTCTGTCCTTGCGGTCGATGCGGATGACCGGCGCATTCGGGCCAAATGAGCCATTGAGCGCATAGATCGAGCGTTGGCCGGTAGCGGCATGGCCGCGCACAACGCAGCGGAGGATCTCTGCGCGCAGAAGGGCAGAGATAAATACCTTTGCCGACCCCATGCTGACTTCGGCTGTGATCGTGAGTTGCACCAAGTCAAAAGACTTCAGGACGCGGATCGCGCGCCACATGGCCACCCGGCGGCTGCGATAAGTGCCGAATTGCCCTTGATCTCGAAGCGCGGGCGGCTCAACGAGTCTGCGCGTCTGCTCCGGCATCAGATAATGGATAGGTGCGTTCTGACCCGCATCGACCGGCGGCTTGATCGCTTCAAGCAGACCGGCCTGTGCCCAGCGAGAAAGACGGCGCTGGATGGCTTTGTTCTGTGCGCCGGTCGCGCGCGCCATATCGCGCGCGGAAACAGGATCATTGCGATTGCGCAGGGCGTTCCACAGATGATGGCGGATGGAAATGGTCATTGCATCATCCTTGCAAAGAGCACCGGGGCGGCATTGCTGATGGCCAGCAGGACCGTGCCGCCGATGGCCGCCACGCAAAGGCATTCGGTCAGGCATGAAAGCCGGTCGATGTAGGACGGCGTGATGTCCGCCTCGGCCTCGTCTTCCAGATCGAGGATCGGCACATCGGCGCTGGGAATGCCGGTCAGGATATAGGTCGTATCCAGCCCTGCCTTGGCCCATGCCTGAATGGCATGGGCATCAGGCAGATGGTGGCCCGCCTCCCAATAGGCGGCCTGAGTGCCGCTGTTGCCGGATAGCGCGCCCAATTCGTCCGTGGTCAGGCCGAACAGGAAGCGCTGTTCGCGCAGCCGGGATGGCATCCCGGCCGGGCTGGGGCCAAGGCTGACAGTGTCGCGGCGGGCCATCACACGCCCTCCTTGCGGCGCACGGCAACCTCGCCGGTCGCAATCGGGCGATTGCCCCACCATGCCGCATCGATCTGGCCGATGCCCTCTGCAGCCGCCGCGCGTTGCGCCGCTTGCAGATTATTGACGATACGGCGGGTGATGCCCCGGCACCGGACCCGGAAGAGTTCGGCTAGATCGTCCGCGATCTGAATGCGGTGGCAATAGTGATCGCGCAGTTGGAGCGCATCTTCCACGCTGGCGGGTTGCGCCGGGGTGGCTACGAGGATGCGGTTGTCAAACCGCTCCCACCGCTTGAGCTTGGAGGGAAGCGCCTCTTCGCCGATCATAAGGATCGCCACGCGCGTTGCGTCATGGATATCGCGGATGAATTCGACCAGCCCCTTGTCGGCCAGATAATCCATCTCATCAATGATGATATCGACTGGCGCGAGATTGAGCTGATCGACAACCTGCCGGAAGATTTTCGGGCCGGAGCGTTCGAGCTTTGCAATCCCAAGCTCCTCGGCAATGGCCTCTAGCACCGTCTTTTGGGTCCAGATACGCTGGGCCTGAACATAGATGGCGCCGGTGCGCGCGGCGGAAAAGCCAGCAGCCACTGTTTTGCCATAGCCGGAAAAGCCATAAAACAGGCCCATGCGGGCGGAGGGGTTTTCGCTCTCACGGCAGTCCATCAGGGTTTGCAGCATGAGCGACATATTGGTGAGCGGCGCGTGACCTGTAGGGCGGTCACCAAGGGCAAGCCGGGGCTGTGTTTCAGCATTATACATCGGCGTTTCTCCAGTCGTGAAAGGGTGTTGAAAGATGCGCGCCATCAGGCCGCGCCTTGACGGCGGCCGGGGGTGGCGGGGTTGGATCGGGGGAATTCGACGAAGGTCATCTTGTGGGCGCGGTATTCGCTGGACCCGGCGTAAAGCTCGGCCCGGCGCAGGGCCTCGGCTTCAACCTCTTCCCCGCGCGCCTTGGCCGCGAGGATGGCATCGGCCTCGGCCACCTTTTGCGGCACGGTGCGCGCGGCCGGGGCGGGCTGCGTCTTGCGCATTACCTCATCCAGTCGGCCGGGCTGGACCGCGACCGGCGCGGGCTTGTCGGCCATGCTGGCAATAGTGGGCGAGATGTGCTGTGTGGATGGTCCCGGCAGGTGGACCAGCTTGCCTGCCGCCTCGGCCTCATCACGCAGCATCTTGTCGCGCGCCGCCTCGAAGCTGAACCGCTTCTGCTTGACCCGGATCTCGGCCTTGGCCTGCGACATATGGGCTGCCATCTGGCGCTGTGCCGCCATCGTAAACTGCTGTTCGCTCAGGCCCGAGCGCTCGGCATTGACGGCGGTGTCGATATAGTTTCCGTCGCCGTCAAAGATGAAAAGCTCGCCCAGATCATCTTCATCGCGGCGCAGGACGACCGGTTTGCCCATCCATTCGACAAAGCAGGGCGACCAGTACCGGCCATTCTTCCACCGCACCCCGCGCTTGCCGATCACCGCTGTGCCGACATAGGCCGACAGCGCCAGCTTCAGTTCACGCTCACCAGCTGCTGCGCGCGGTGGCATGGGGCTGCGTTGCCACTTTTCCATGGGCGACATTTTGAGGGTGCTGTGGGTGCGCTGATGATATTCGCCATCCACCCAAGCATCCAGAATGGCCTGCAATTCGGCGCTGCTGATGCTGGCGGTGATTTCGGCCCGGCCGGTCTTCTTCTTGGCGGCGGCGCGCAGCTTTTGCGCCTGCGCCACGTTATGACCGATGAAGCCGTCCAGCATGGAGGCGCGCTCGCGCATGAAGGTGCCGAACAGGCGCTCGACATGCGGCTTGTCCTCCGGTGTGCCGGGCAGGCAGGGATCAAGCACGATGTCGAGATAGGGCAGAGCCGTCTCCATCGTGGCATTGATGAAACCCGAGCCGTTGTCGGTTTTCAGGATCGCGGGCATCACGCCCCATGCGCTGATCGTCGTCACCAGCATTCGGCGCACCGATTGTGCGCTTTCGCTTTCGACCACCAGAAAGCGCGCGCGGCGGCTCCAGCGGTCGATGATGCCCAGCACTGCCTTGCGGCCATCGGTGCACATCACGTCCGCCTTGGTGGTGTCGATTTCCCACATCTCATGGGCGTAGGACACCGTTGCATCCATGCGGCCGAGCGCTGGACTGTAGGCTGATTTATAGCCGTCTGGATCGCGCAGGGCTGTAAACAGCACCTTCTTGCGGTCCTCCAGATCGCGAACGAAGCGTTGCAGCGTCCGCATGGTGGGCAATTCGGCAAAGCCGTCCGCCGCCAGCAGCTTGAGCAGGTTGCGGGCCGATACCGGGCGCGCCGTCAGATAGGCTTCGACCGCGTCGGCAGCGTCGGGGTTGCGGTCGAAATAGCTGGTGCCTTTGGGGCGCCCTACTGGACGGTTTGACGTGGGCAGCGCTTCGGAGCGCCGGGCCAGCAGATCGTCACGCGCGGCGGCGGGTAAGCCCAGAACCGAGTACAGCTTGCCCCCGCCCAGACCGGCGCGCGGCTTCCACGGCCAGCTTTCGGCATCGGCGCGCTTTTGCACTCCGCGTTCGGTTGTGGGCAGACCGGCAAGGCGCAGATCAGCAATCTCGCGGGCTTTCAGCCAAAGGTTATCGGAGGCGCTCACCGGGCGCCTCCATGTCGCCGCGCGGCGATCAGGCCAGCCAGAACCAGTGCGGTCAATGCCGCGCCAGCCCCGATGAGTCGTTTTGAGACAGTGTGAACAAAAGGGTTACAGGCGGCGCTATCGACACTATACAATGGCGCCATGAGAGTCGTGTTTGCCTCAACACTTTTGGCGCCGATTTCGCCTGCCTTGCGCTGCGTTGTGGTAGGCGCGTGATGCGGCCAGATCTGCTCGACAGGGATGCCCATCCAGTCATTCACTTGACTGTTTCGGATAGGGCGGATGCGCATCGTGCCCATTACATGGTGCATGTTAGCGCCGAAGCCTTCGGCAAGGGCGTCCTGATCGATGATGGCTTGGGCCGCACTCATTCGGCCAGCGGTGATTACAGAGATCGGCGCCAATTCCGGCGCAAGAAACTCCGCGATCACCTTGCGCAGGGCATACGCATTCCATTCTTCCAGCGCGTCATATTTGGCATGGCCAACCTTGGGAGGAATGGCAGGCAGAACGAAACCGCGCGATGCGAGAGTGCGCCCCGCCGTCATGCGACAGCTCTTCTGGCTGCTGCACGTGCAGCAACAACAGACATACGGTTGCCATTCGCGTCATATCGCGAGGGCCAGATTTGCTGTGGCTTCAAATTAATGAAATTGGCGATGACGGTCTCTGCGCGAGCTGAGGCACGAGCATGCAATGCAACAGACATAGTTTGGCGGCTGATGCCTGCAGCCTTCGCCAAATCAGCCAGAGTTTTACCCCTTGAGCGGATCTCATACTTGATCAGCTCGGGGTCCATATCGAGAGGATGCATTATGATGCCTGTCATTTTGCCTGTCTATTTGTCGTATGACAGGTAAAATGACAGGCGGTCAAGCAGAAAGTGAGAACGCGTTCGTTGCGGGCTGGTCCGCTGCGTCCGCACAGCGCTTAAAAACGGCGATCAAGGAGTTTGGCAGCCAAGGGGCGGTTGCCGCCCGAGCCGGGATAACTCGTCAGTCTCTGACGGAAATTCTGCGCTTTGACGAAAAGGAGCAGAGTGGATCAAGGCCGAAATATAAAAGCCTTTCTGCATTATGCGAAGTTATCGGGCGATCCGTATCTGAAATATTAGAAGGTGTTGTGAGTGAAGCTGCAATATTTTCTCCAAACATAGTTTCGATACCACGACTTACATCAGTGGCCTCTGCGGGTAATGGCGTCGTTGTGGATCGAGAAACATTGCAAGTTAGCCCGTTCCATCTCGCAGAAGATTGGTTGCGCGTGAAATTCGGGTCGATCAATTCCCTGCGCGTTGTCTTGGTCAACGGAGCCAGTCAGGAACCGGATCTCCGCGATGGAGACTGGGTATTGATCGACGAGGCTAAAAATGCGGTTGAAGATGGGCTTGCCGTTGTCCGGCTGGATGACAGCCTACTGGTCAAGCGCCTGCAGCGCGAAGGGCATATTCTTCATTTGCTGAGCAAGAACCCAGAATACCTTCCAACGACTTTAGATCTTCGAAAGGATGAGGATCGCATAAGGGTGATTGGTAAGGTGCTATATTCGTTCAAGTCTATGTGATTTATGGAAATATCTATGAAGATGGCAAACACCCTTGGAGTGGCTCTTGCATTTTTTACATATTCAACATCTGAAGTATTAGCGCAGGCCAGCAATCCAACAAAAATTGGAGATTGGGTTTATGCTGATACTACTGATGCAATGTCAGATCGCCATGGCGGGATGGCTGGAACTGTAGATGCAGTGAGCAACGCTAGCCTATCCGTGGCCTGCCGTATTTCAATGAAAGAAAACCCCATCCTATTTATCTTGACGTATCCGAAGACGCAAAGGGTGTATCAGAAATATATACGAATATACCTTCGACCTGACGGCGGTGACGTCGCCTCTATGCAGTGGTATAGCAATCCAGAGGAAGCCATGATTTATAGTGGCGTTGACATGAGGAAGCTATACAAGACCATCGCGTCGGCAAAAATTGTAAAAATTCGTGTAAAGCGCGAAGATGAATCATATTTCGATTTTGATCTTAAGGTTGATCAGGCAAAAGATGCAATCGACCGTGTTTATAGCGGATGTGGTAGAAAGCCTCTTTTCGCTCCATAAGACCTCAATCCTCTACCTTCACCGCCCGCCCCGCTTCAATCTCACTCTCGCCCCACTGGCGGACACGCTCCAGCCTCAGGGTGTTGTCGCGGAGCTGGTCGAAGTGGGCGCGGGGGATGACCACGGCATCGGGACCGGGTCCGTCACGAGCCGGGGCAGTGCCATTCGCGGGTGGGGCGTCGGGTTGGCCGGATAGACGGCAATCCGTTTCGGGCCGCAGGCGGTGAGCATCGGCGTAGCGATCAGCAGCAGCACGCTGATGGGTAACAGACGGCGATATAACATTGTCGGCTTTCCTTGCATTGGTGGCGGATTTGGCCTCGGTGGCGATGCGATCCGCCTCGGCCTTTAGGGCTGCCTCGACGGAGGCTTTAGTGAAGGCGGATTGCTGATCCTGGACGGCCTTGCGCCACTTGTCGCGATCCGCGCCCAAGATGTTGCCGCGCAGCCATAGTCCGACGACGAGGATGATGAGGAGCCATGGGCGCCAGTTGGCCTTGATCCAAGATCCTATGTATTTCTTGAACCAAGGCCCCGCGATAGCGGCGGCGCGGCGCCCGTAATAGAGCAGAGAAATCATGCTGCATCCTTGATGCAAAGGGCGTGTTCGCGGGCGCGACGGGCAACAAAGCCCGGCACAACGCGGCCCTTGGATTTGTTGAAATCAGGCAGGGTGTCGCAGGCGGCGCTCAGGCGGCCCTGCGCGATCTTAAGTCGGATGCTCGACCGGCACACCGCAGGCGGCCCGACATGATAGGCCAGCGATACCATCGCGGCGCGGATGTGGTCGCGGCCGGGGATCGTGGGCGACAGGCCGGGAATGCAGGTGATCAACTCGCGCGCGTGGCTCTCCAGTTCGGCCTCCAGCATCTGCGCGCATTGCTGCTCAGTGTAGATCTGACCAAGCTTTACACCCCGCGTGATGCCGTCACAGGCCGTCGGCTTTTTCACCAGATCAAGGTAGGCTTTGAGATATTGCGGCCCGCTGATATGCTTGACCGTGACGGCTCCGGTTTGAGGCGAAACCGAGGCCGTCACCTTTCTTCCGCTTTCTTCCATCGGGATGGAGGTGAGCAGCATCAGGGCCGAGGCTACGCCCACGGTGCCGACCAGAGTGCGGCCTTTTTGGGATGGCTTGGGGGGCTGATTGTCAGCCATCGGGCAATCTCCGAATTTAAGCCCCGTACAGCGCGTTCAATCGCAATCCGTACCCAACAACCCAAAACGGCATCGCCTATACGGGGCATCGTGCCCCGGCGAAATTTTGGGCTATTGCGATGGCGGGTTAGACTGGCACTTGCCATTGCGGCGGCGATGGGCCAGTAGGTGCCTGTAACCGAGGCATTTTGTTGATGTCCCTGCAGGGACATCAACGTGCCCGATCCGCCCCCGCTATCGATGGGGCATGGATCAGACATCACCCTCCATCCGCATCGCCCGCGTCGGCACTTTCACCTCGAACGAGGGCGTGAAGGTTTCCTTCGGCGCGAAAGAGCTTGCCGACGCCGCATCAGCCTATGATCCGGCGCTCGACCCGGCGCCGCTGGTTGTCGGCCATCCCAAGATCGACGCTCCGGCTTATGGCTGGGTTTCCAGTCTCGCCATGGATGGCGATGTGCTGGTGGCGACGCCCGACAAGATCGAGCCGACCTTTGCCGAACTGGTCCGCAAAGGGAGCTATCCCAAGGTTTCGGCGCAATTTTACACGCCCGACAATCCCGGCAATCCCAAACCCGGCAATTGGTATCTCAAGCACATCGGATTTCTGGGCGGCCATGCCCCCGGCATCAAGGGATTGGGTACCGTGCAGTTTGCCGCTGGCGATGATGAGGGTGCGCTGACCTTCGACTTCCCCACAGATGGAGACAATGACGTGACGAAGATCACTGAGGTGAGTTTCGCCGAACGGTCGGCTGCGCTCGATGCGCGTGATGCCGAACTGAAGGCGCGCGAGGCGGAAATCGCTGCCCGCGAAAAGGCCGATGCTGAGCGGACGGCCAAGGCGCGCCATGAAGAGCATGTCAGTTTTGCCGAAGGGCTGGTGTCCTCGGCCAAGTTGGCTCCGGCCGCCAAGGGGCTGGTGGTCGGCCTGCTTGATCATTTCGAGGCGACGGCTGTCGTCAGCTTTGGCGAGGCGGGCGACATGGCCCCGGCTGCGGCCTTTCGCAAACTGTTCGACACCGCGCAGCCGCTGATTGATCTGCGCGAGCGCGGTCAGAAGCCTGATGGCGAGAGGAGCTATGTCAGCTTCGCCGCTCCCGATGGCTACGAGGTCGATGCGGAGCGGGTCGAGCTCTACGGCAAGGCCAAGGTCATTCAGGACGCCAACCCCGACAAGCCGTGGATGGACTGCGTCAGGCAGGCGCAGACGGCGGGCTGATGCTCCGCATGTTTCTTTTCCTCATCTCACTCAGGGACATAACCCATGCAGAAAACTTCTATCTTTTCCATGACCGCTATCGCCACGGCGGCGATTACTGCCAGCCGCTTTGTCGGCATGCTGACCGGCGCGCCCTGCGCCGCTGGCGCGAAGGCGCAGGGCGTGGCGCAATATGCCGCCGCCGCTGGCGAAGCTTTCGCGGTGGACGTGCTGGGCACTTCCATCGTGGACAGCGGCGCGGCTGTCGCGGCGGGCATTGCGCTGAAATCCGACGCCACCGGCCGCGCGATTGCGCAGGGCGGCGCGGGTGAAATCATCGCCTATTCGGTGACGGCGGCCACGGCGGCTGATCAGAAGATCGAAGTGCTGCTCACACCGTAATCGGTCACGTTATCCCATTGCCCGGCCGTGGCCGGGCTGACCAAGCCCAAGGGAGGCGACCTGCTCCGGGATCTGGACCGGCAGGCAGGTGGCGCAACGGCCTCCCCTTTCTCCTTTCCCCTCTTTGAAGGATGCCTTTATGTCGATGAACGCTGCACAAGCGCGCGTGGTTGATCCGATCCTGACCAACCATGCCCGCGGCTATCAGAATGCCGATTTTATCGGCAATTACCTGTTTCCGCTAGTCAACATGCCCACCCGCGCCGCCAAGCGGATCGAGTTTGATCGCTCCAGCTTCAAACGTCGCCGCACCCGCCGCGCGCCCGGCGCGGCCATTGCAACGCTCGAATTTGGGTATGAGGGCAAGCAGGTGCAACTCCATCAGGAAGCGCTGTCGGGTCTTGTCCCGCGTGAATTTATGGAGGACGCCAAGGCTGTTCCGGGTATCGACTTGCAGCAGGATGCGGTGGACACGGTTTTGGCCGTGATCGCGCTGGAAAAGGAAATCCAGCAGGCGGGTGTCGCGCGCAATGCGGCGGCCTATGCCGCCAGTAACAAGGCCGCGCTGGCGGGCGATGACAAATGGTCGGACCCGGACAGCGACCCGCTTGTGCAGGTGAATGATAGCATTGAAGTCATTCGCGGCCGTACTGGCAAGCGTCCCAACACTTTGGTGCTTGGCGGCAAGCTGGCCAGCAAGCTCAAGGTCCACCCCAAGATCCGCGACCATTTCAAGTTCACCACTTCGGCCAGTGTGACCATGGCTATGCTTCAGGCCTATTTCGATCTCCCCAACGTAATTTCTGGCGATGCGATCTATGACCTGCAGGATGGCACCACGGTGGATGTCTGGGGTGGTGACGCCATACTTGCCTATGTGGCCCAGTCCACTTCTGGCCGCCGCAGCATGGCGCTGCCCAGTTATGGCTACACCTATGAGCTGCTGAACCATCCGCTGGTTGAGGCAAGCCGGTTCTGTGACGAAACCAAGAGCTGGAAGAACGACGTGCTGGACGAATTCTCGGCCGAGCTCGTTGGTCCCGATGCGGGCTTTCTGTTTCAGGACGCGCTCTGATCCAAGCGCGCCTGACCGGGCGGCGTGTGCGTCGTGGGCATTGCCTATCGCGCCGCCCACCTTCTTCCCTGACCTGAGGTAGACTCCGATGGAAAACTACAAAACCAGCATCACCGTGCGCGGCCTGCGCCGTGCGGATGCGGCGAGCGAGATCAAGGCAAAAGAGCCAATTGGCGAAGGCGAAGTGATCGCGCTGCCCTATGAGGTGGCGCGGTCCCTGCTGCGTGTCGGTGCGATTGAACCGACCGATGCTGCTGTTACGGTCGAACTCGAATGGGGCAAGCCTGCCACCCTGATCAAGGCCAATGACCTTGATGGGCTAAGGGCGGCTCTTTTCGGTCTTGGTGCCGAACTTCCGGGCGGGGCTGGCGACGCAGTGGTGGAGCTGGCTGATGTACCTGGCCTCGATCTGCTTTCGGCAGTGCAGGTCCAGTTGGGCGACGCGCGCTTGAGCGAATATGAAGTCGCGCAGATCCTCACGCCCGAGCAGGTTTTGAACATCGTGGCCCGACGTCTGAATGAGGATGCCATTGACCGCGAAGGTCTGCGCTTCTTGCTCGGCATGGCCGTCGGTGAAGGCGAGGCCCCCGAAAACAAGGACGAAGGCGATCCGCCCCCCTCCGATACCCCCACCGAAAAGCCTGCCGCGCGCGGCAAGGCTAAGTCCTGATCGGGTGATGCATGGCGGTTGAAACCATCCTGAAACAGCCTGCCGAAGTGCGCCGCTACCCGATCCGGGTGGCGGCGCTGCCTTTACCTGCGGCGGTGGACAGCGTGAGCGTAGACTCGCGCGGCCTTGTCCCCGGCTCGGCCATGATGACGGCCTCGGCCGGGATCGAGGCGGGCGCGGTGGTGGCCGATCTGGCCGGGGGCACCGATGGCGAGCACTATCTGGTGACGGTGCGCGTCAGTAATGCGGCGGGTGAGATTGCCGAGGCCGAACTGGACGTGACCGTGATCGACGGCGCATGGGCGATGCCCGATGGCGGTGCCGGCTACGTGACCATCATGGAATTTGTTACCCGCGTCGGCCTGCCCGAAGTGATCCGCGCCACCGACGGGATTGGCGATGGCCGCATCGACCGGGATATGCTGGTCAATGCGCTGATCGATGCGCAGGCGCTGGTCGATACCTATTTCGCCTCGCGCTATATGGTGCCGCTGCTCGATCCACCGCTGGTCGTTAAAAAGTTTGTGACGGATCTGGCGCGCGCGGCGCTCTATCCCTCCGGCGCTCCCGATGGTGTAGCGGAACAGGCCAAGGCAACGACGCGCCTGCTCGAGCGCATCCAGTCCGGGGCGGTGCAATTGCCGCTGACGACGCAACCGGCACCGGCTGTTTCGGAAAACCCGATCCTGATCGCGCCGGGGCGCCGGGCCTATCCCGATGGGCTGCAGGGCTACTGATGAGCGGCATCGGCTATACCATCGAGCTCGACAGCGCCGAACTGGATGCGATGATCGCGCGCGCCATCAATGAAGCCCGCGATATGCGCCGCCCGATGGGCGAGATCGCGGAGGAATGGCTCGACCATGTCCATGAGCGGTTTGACCAGGAGAAAGACCCGCAGGGCGTCCCTTGGGCCAAGCGATGGGGGGAAACCGGCAAGGATGAAAACGGGGATGCATCCCGCAAGGTGCTGCATCTGACCGGCGCGCTGGAAAACCAGATCGTGCAGGATTTCGGGTCTGACTTTGCGCAGGTTGGCCTGCTGCCCAGCGGCGGCCCCGGCAAATATGGCCGCATTCACAATGAGGGCGGCGTGATCCGCCCCAAGGAAAAAGCCGCCCTGTCTTTTGGCGGGCGCGTTGTCGCGCAGGTTGTCATGCCCAAGCGCCAGTTTCTTGGTTTCGGCCCGGCCGAGCAGGAAACGGTTGAGGATGTGATGGGCAACTGGCTGCGCGGCCTGTTTGGAGCCAGCACAGCATGATCTCTTTTGAACCGACAATTGCCCGTCTGAAGGATGCCGGTTTCGCCCATGTCGAGGGCCTGCTCGAAATGGTGTCTCTGGCTGAAGCGCCGCGTGTCAGCCCGGCGCTTTTCATTGTGCCGGAGCGCGGCGGCGCCAGCCCCAATTCGCTGGGTGCTGGCGCGATTGACCAGAAGGTGACCGAGACCTTTTCGGTAGTCTTGGTGCTGGAGGCGGTGCGCCGTGTCGGGGGAACATCCGAAGCCCTGCAGGAAAATACCAAGAAGGTGATGGAAGCGCTTTTGGGATGGCAGCACCCGGAAGCCTCAAAGCCCTGCGAATTCGCGGGTGAGCGCTTGGTGTCCGCGCAGGGACGTCAAGTCCTCTGGGCAATGTCGTTTACCACTTCTCGGCACATCAGGAAGGTAAGTCAATGACGAAAATCAAGGCGGTACAGGAGGTACGGAGCGAGGCGACCCAGCCGCGTCAGACCGATGCGGCCGGGCGTGAACTGGATGGTTTCGGCCTGCCGCTGAATGGCCCGGCGCGCGTTGGCATGCTGCTGGAATTGGGCCTCCCTGACCCGAATGTGGACCCTGCGGCGTGGGATGCGCTGAAGGCCGCTGCGGAAAAACCTGCCGATGCCACCGGCTCGGCCAGCGCGGAGAGCAAGAATGGTTGATTGGGTGGCGGTGGTCCTCGCCAAGAAGGAAACGACCTACGGCACCGATGCCGTGCCGACAGTGTTGGCCAATGGCATCATGACCCGCAATTATCAGGGCAAGCCGGTCGATGTCGATCAGGTGGGCCGCAATCTCGATAGCGGCACCTATGGCGAGCAGCCCAGCATGCCCAGCAATGAGCGCCGCACCTTTTCCTATGAGGTGGAGATCGCCGGTTCGGGCGCAGCAGGCACCGCCCCGGCGTGGATGGAACTGCTCGAAGGTTGCGGCATGGCAGCGGCGGCGCTGACGGCTCTGACCGATGCCAAGCAGGCCTTTGCCGCGCCGGGTACGATGTCCTCGCTCACTCATTATGATTTCCTGTCGGATCAGCGGCGCAAGGCGCTGGGCTGCGTCGGCACATTCTCGATGGACTTCTCGGCCGGGGCCTACCCGTTTATTTCGTTGAACTGGACGGGTCTCGTCCCGGCCGCCACCCCGTTCGACAAGACGGCGCCGGGCGCAGTGACGTTGACCCGCTGGCAGCAACCGCTCGAAGTCAATGACGCGAACACCGATTTCACGCTGGACGGCTATGCTGCCAAAATGAAGTCGTGGAAGATCGATGGCGGTGTGTCGGTTGCCATGCGTAATCTGGTGGGAAGCCGCTCGGTGCGCCGGGGCAACCATTCGACCAAATCGACCGTGGTGATCGAGGCGGTGGACGTGGCGACCAAGGATTACATTTCCAAGCTGCGTCAGGGCGCCTTGATCGCCGTGGATCTGATCCATGGCACGGTGGCGGGCAATATCGTCGAGGTATCGGCCGCCAAGGCACAGATCACCAACATCACCGAGAGCAAGGAAAACGACATCGTCATGTGGACGGTCGAATTGCTCCACACGATCAGCGGCGGCGCGGCCGACCTGCAGATCACCGCGAAATAACCACCCCCGAGAGGGGCATTTGAGCGCGATGCCGGAGATCACGGTCTGGCTGAAGCGCACGCCCCGCATGACAGCAGGCGGGGCCGTGATCACCCGCCTGCACCCTTTGGAGATTGCCCATGTTTCGTATCGTTAATGAGCGCCTCGCGTGGTGGCCCGTCACCTTCCCCGGCGTGTCCGAGGATGGCGCGGTGATCGAAAACAAGATCGAACTGCGCTTCCGCATTCTGGACGAGGACGAATTCCCGGAATTTATGGTCAAGCTGACCGATACGGCGGCCTTGGCTAATCCTGCCGTTGCTGAGGCTGCCGCGTCCGGCAAGGCACCGGAGGCCCCCAGTGTTCTGGCCGCGCGCCTGCTGGCTCCGATTGTCCGCGACTGGCGCGGCGTTGCCTCCGAAAACGGCGAAGCTCTGCCTTACAGCGAGGAAACCTTCCGCCTCCTGCTTCGTCAGCCGGGCGTCTCGGGTGCGGTGGGCCGGGCCTACATCAATTGTCGCAATGCCACGCCCGAGATCCGGGCGGGAAACTGAAAGCCGCCGCGCGCGCTTGGATCACCGGGCGCGGCGGCGCCACGCGCAGGATGTCTGATCCGATGACCCAAGCTGCTGTCATGCCCGAATGGATGCAAAAGCGTCTGGCAGGCACGGTGGCGGCGCCGGGCGAGATTGAAATCTGCCCCGATGAATATGGTGCGTTCAGCCTGTTTATCGCGCTGGGCACCCAATGGCGCTGGTGCGCTATGTCCGGCCGCCGCCTTGGGCTGGATTACAATGTCATCCCCAACACTGCCCAGATGATGGGCACGGAAATGACCCCGGCGCTGTTCCGCGATCTGCGGGTGATGGAGCATGCCGCGCTCGATGCGCTGGCTGAGAGGCAAGCGAAATGAGCGGCGGCAATGTTGTCGAAATCGGCGTTCGCGTCAAAATGGACGGCAGCGGCTTTGTTGGCCAGATGCAGGGCATGCGCGGGGAATTGGCGGGTATGGCCACGGCCAATCAGGCCGCCGCCGCATCGGCCGGGGCGCTGACGGCTGCCACCGAAGCCACTGCCGCCGCCAATGACGAACTGGTGGAGGCGTTCCGCCAGTCGAACGCGGCCTTGCAGACGGCGATGCAGGCGATCATTGCCAATACGGCCGCGACCAATCAGGGCATTGGTGCGCTGGCGGCCGCAGCCAATGCATCGCGCGAACGCGCCGATGCCTCGAATGCGCAGGCTGCGGCAGAGCGCATGGCAGTGGCGGCGGCCAATGATAATGCCGCCGCTCTGCGCAAGGCGGCGGCCGATGCCCAGCAGTATGCCAGCATGGCGGGCCAACTGCGCTCGGCTATCGATCCGATGTATGCCGCGCAACAGCGTTTCAACCAGCAGTTGGATGCTGCGGAACTGCTGCTCGAAAAGGGCATCATTACCGAGCGGGAATATGCCAGCGCTTTGGCTTTGGCGCGCAAGGAATTGCAGGATAATGCAAAAGCCGTAGCTGGCGCTGGCGATGCTGCCGAGGGCACGGAGGGCCAGAGTAGGAAGGCGGCGGCGGCTTATACCAACATTGGCCGTCAAATGCAGGACGTGGCCGTCATGGCGCAGGGCGGCGCCAATTTGGGCACGATCTTGTCAACACAGGGCGGGCAGATTGCCGACGCTCTGTCCCAGACCGAAGGCAAGTATGCCCGGTTCGGCGCGTTCTTCATGACCACGTCTGGCACGATTGCGATTGTTGCCGCCAGCGCCCTTTTGAACCTTGCGGAGAATTTCCTGAAGAGCGGCAATGCTGCTCAGGAGGAAATGGAAAAACTTCAGAAGAATGCGGAAGAAACCCGCCTTGCGGCTCAAGCCAAGAAGCTGTTTGCAGTATCCGAGCAGGGTGTCACCCAAGCCATTCTCGACCAGAAGGAAGCGCTGGATAAGGTCGAGAAGTCCCTCCGTTCGGCTGCGGAACTGGCGCGCAATGACGCAATCCTGAATTGGGAAAGAGCCAAGAATATCCGCAATGCCACGGCGGCATTGATCGAGCAGGCCATTGCTCAGGAGAAGCTGGACAAAATCCGTACCCAGCAGGTCGGGCCGCGTGGCGATCTGGCTGACCTTGCTGTTGGCGTCAGTTCCAATCGTCTGGCTGCGCTGCAAAACCTGCTCAATGAGCAGCATGGGGCTGGCATTATCGCTGCTCAAAGCCTGTTGCGCGCGCAAAGTCAGCTTGATGTCGAAGAAGGCAAAAAGCTCGCCGATCCGGTTGAGGTTATCAAGCGCAAGTATGAAGGTGCTGGCGGCCTTATCGAACTTGTTCGCAAGCGCGCAGTTGCGGAGGGTCTCGTCGGTGAAAAGCTGCAGCAGCAGATCAAGGTTTATGCCGAGCAGGAAAAGGCAGAAGTCGACGCAGAGCGTAAAAGCCATCGTACTCGGAAAACGACCGATAACAGCGCTGCCGTTGCCAAGTTCAGCGAAGATGAAGCTGGCCGCATTGCAAAGATCGCCAATCAATTTGCCGAGATGCCGACGGCCGTTCAGAAGGCGAATGCCGCCTTGCTGGATCTGGACGCCATCCAGCGCGACATTGTCGCCAAAGCTAAGGGCAAGAACGGTAACCTGATCGATCTGCCGGGGCTGACCTCGCAGATCGAGGCAGCGCGTGCGCTGATTGAAACCGGCCTCACCAAGCCATTCCGCGATTATGTCGAGGCGCAGGCCGAACAGGCTTCGATCAATAAGCTGATCCTTGCCGGGCGGCAGGGTGAAGCCGAAGCATTGCGCGTCATTCTCGATCTCCAGAAACGGCAGCAGCCACTCTCCGAAGGTCAAGCCGCGCAAATTTTGGAGATCGTGCGGGCGAACCAGTTGAACGCGCGAGTGCTGCGCGATCAGCAGGCTTTGATCCAAGCCACCGTATCCGTTGCAACGAACCTGCGCACTACCCTTAACGAGGCTGTGGCCGATACGCTCAAGGGGCGCGGGTCTTTCGACAAGATCATCGCATCCATCGGCAATGGTTACGTCAACGTCATGTCGCAGCGCATTGTCGAAAGCATGTTCGGCGACAGCCTGCGCGCGTTTGAGGACGAGGCCACGCGGAATTTCCGGGCCGCTACAGATGTCGCTGGGCAAAAGGTCACGGATTTCGGCGATATCGTCGCGGCGGCATCGGCCAAGATCAGTGGTGGCAGCGGCGTCCCGTCTCAGGCGGATCTTGTCAGCGCTGATCCGTTGGTCGATTTCCTCAATGGCGCATTCGCAAAGGCGGCGGCCAATGACAATGGTGTGCCGGTTACGACTGGTGAGGAGATTGTTGCAACCGGGCGCCGCTCGAAATCCAGCGAAGTTGCCGGGCTGGCCAGCCCTCTTATCAGCCTCACCAGTTCGCTGTTTCGCGGCCTCGGGGTCAACATTCCCGATGGCCTTACCAAGGGCCTGAAGCCGCTTTTCACCAAGCTTGAAACGGCGCTGCCGGATGCGGTTCAGGGCGGCTTGCTTGGCGGCACGGCGTCACGTCTGATCAATGGCGGCGGCGCGGGCAGCGGCATTGGCGGGACGATTGGCGGCGCCATCGGTCAGGAGATGGGCAAGAAGTTCCTGCCTGCCGGGCTTGAGGCCATTTCCAAGGGGTTGGGGTCCAGCCTCGGCAGCTTTGCCGGGCCGCTGGGGAGCATCGTGGGCGGTGTGCTTGGCGGAATGCTTGGCGGCCTGTTCACCCCGACGAAGGCAGGCACTACGGTTATCACCGGGGTTGATAAGGCCAGCACCACCGCCAGCACTCAGGAGGTCAGCGCCGGGCTGACCAATATGGGTAACAGCATCGGGTCTTCGCTTCAGGCGGTGGCGAACAAGTTCAACGCCACTGTGGGCGACTTTGCAGTCAGCATCGGCCAATACAAGGACTATTACCGCGTCTCGGCCTCCGGCTCTTCGCGGGTTGGCGACAAGTATTATCCCAACACGGCCGGGTCGGACATCCTCTATGACGGCACCGATCAGGCCACGGCGGTTTTGGTTGCGATCCAGAATGCGATTGCGGACGGGGCGATCAGGGGCCTCTCAAAGGCCGTTCAGAAGGCTCTGAGCAGCAGTTCGAATATTGAGGTCGCGGTTACCGAAGCGCTGAAGGTTCAGGAGGTCGAGCTTGCGATCGGCGGCATCGGCGCGCAGCTGCAAAAGGCTTTCCGCGAGGATGAGCAGACGGCGGCCGAGCGCCTCCGCATCGCCAAGCAGTACGGCTTTGACATGGTCGCCACCGAAAAGACCAATGCCGAGGCCCGCGCCGCGCTGACCAAGAAGCTGCTGGATGATCAGGTCGGCTCGCTTCAGCAGATCCTCGACGAAATGTCCTCCGGCGCCCTGTTTGAAGGCTCGGCAGTGGATCAGCGCGCGGCGATCCTTGCCAAGATCACCACGGCCAAGGCCGATGTGGCGGCGGGCAAGGATGGCGCGTCGGATACGCTGGCCAAGCTGCTCGAACAGCTTAACACGGTCAGCAAAGAGGCGTTCGGCACGACGGCGCAGTATCAGGCCGACCGCGCGATGATTGCCGATGTGGCGCGCGATGCGATCACGGCCGCCAACCAGCGGATCAGCGATGCGGCGGCCATGGCCACGGCGCAGGCGCAGACGAACAGCGCGCTGGACGAGGCCAACGATCAACTGGCGCGGATTGCTTCGGCGCTCGGGATGACCGTCGATTACCTGAAGCAGCTGGTGGACAGCGGCTATGTTTCCTCCTCGGCTCTGGCCGATCTGGCGAAGACGAGCTGATGGCCGCGCTGCTCTATCTTGTCGAAGCCGAGCCGAGGCAGGCCAGCGACGGCGCCGTGCGCACGGTGCGCCTTGCAGGCGGCGGCGCGGCCTATCCCTATTTCTATGCCGGTGGGCATTGGATGGCAGGGATTACGGGCGCGCCCACCATCATCACCAGCCTGACTTTTGACGGCACAGACCTTGGCACGGGCGGCGTTGCGCAGGCGGCCGAGATCGTCTGGGGCACAACCAACCGCGCCGATCTGGCCGATCTGGCCGGGCTTGTGTGGGCGGATGCGCCGATCACGATCCGCATCGGGCCGGAGGGAAGCCTGCCGCCCATCGCGCTTTCGGGCAAGGTTTTGACCGCCGTGGTCGAGGATGGCGGCAGGCTGAAAATCTCCATGGCCGATCCGGCGGCCGACCTGAAAAAGCCGCTGCTGACGGATCGGTTCGGGGGCACGGGCGGCCTTGATGGCCCGGCCGATTGGGCGGGCACCATCAAGCGCCGCATCTGGGGCCGTGTGTTCAATGTGCTGGGTGAGCCGCTCGATGCCGTTCACAATATCTATGCGTTTGCCGATCCGCTGCGCCACCTTCAGGCGATCACGGCCGTGCGCGACAAGGGCGCGGCCGGGCCGCTGACGGTGCTGGCTTGGGCGGGCACGGCCGAGGCCACCTTTGCCGCGCTTCAGGCGGCGGTCGTGCCTGCCGGTGGCGGAATTGTCTGCCCCTCGCTGGCCTGCGTCCGCTGGTGGACCCAGCCTGCCGGAGACCTGACGGCCGACATCGAGGGCGAGACCGAAGGCGGCTATGTCGAGACGGCAGCGGGCATCGCCTCGAGGCTGGTGGCAGCGGTGGCAGGCCCGGCCTTTGCCGCTGGCGCCATCGCCTCGGCCGACACGGATCGACCGGCGCCGGTTGGCTGGATCGCGGCCGATGAAAGCACCACGGTCTCCGCAATGCTCGATCAGCTGCTCGGTTCGGTTTCGATTGTCTGGGTGCTCAATGGAGAGGGGCAGATCGAACTGCGGCGCTGGGAATGGGGCGCGTCGTCCCTGTCGGTTCAGAGCCATGCGGTGACGCGCAGCGCGTCCTATCGCCCGGTTTCCTCGCGCCGTCTCGGCTATCGGCGCAATGAACACAAACAGGCGCGCGGATCGCTGGCGGCCATTGTCCTGGTCAGCGATGTTGCGTTCGAAGACGGCTCTGGTTTGGCCGAGACCTTGGGCGATCTGGCCACCGCCGCCAGCGATGCCGCCAGTGCGGCCGCCACGGCGCAGGCCGCCGCCAATCTGGCCAATGCGGGCCTTGCCGATATCGCGTCCGACAATGTGCTGACGCCCGGCGAAAAGCCGCAGGTGGTGCTGAATTACAATGTGCTGGTGACTGAGCATGGCGGGATCGACGGGCAGGCATCGGCCTATGGCATCACAACCGAGCGCACCAATTATGACGACGCGCTCGATGCGCTGACGACGTATCTGTCAGGCCTGACGACGCCCTATCTATGGTCCAATCTGACCGGCAACACCGATATCGTCGGCCCCACCTTTCGGGGCAAGTTTGCCGATGTGTATGCCGCCCGGCAGATCCTGCTCAATGCGATCAGCGCCAAGGCCAAGCTGCTCGCGGACAATGCGGCGGCCGATGCGGCCGAGGCATCCGACGCAGCGGCCGTCGCGGCCACCACGGCAACATGGACAGGGATCAGCGGCGGCGCTGGCATCCCTACCGGCGATGACGTTGCATCGACCGTGGCCGAGGGCGGCGGGGTTGCGACAAATCAGGTCAGCACTCCCGCTATCGTGGCCGATGGCGTGACCGAGGTCATGCAGGCCTACAACGGATCATCGTTCTCCGGCTCCAATGCGGGGGACTATCATGATGTGATCTCGCTCACCGTCAACATGGCCTATGATGGTGACATCGTGGCGCTCGTAGCCGCCAAGCAGTGGTATTATTCGGGCGGGCGGGATTGGGCTGCACAGATCACCATCGACGGGACCGAGGCCTTTTATACCGAAGGCGGCACCGGGGCGATTTCGGACAGTATCGCGCTCTCCGGCCGGGCCACGGTCACGGCCGGGACGTATGCCGTCAAATTCCGCTGGCGCAGTTCTGACAGCACGCTGGCCATGCTGGCGGGCAAAGCCTCTCTCGTTACCATTCGGAGGTATAAATGAGCCTGTTTGCCGTTGGCATGCCCGGCCGGACGCCCCGCCTGCTGCTGACCGGGCGCGGCATCGAACGCGTCGAAATTCATCTCGATGATGGCGAGGTAGCGTTGCCGGTGGACGGGCCGGGCGAATGGCTGATCGCGGCGGATGGGCAAAGCATCAGCGCGGTTCCGCCCTCCGTTGAGCGGCAATGGATGGATGTTCGGCGCCGCCGCGATCAGCTGCTGTCCGAATGCGACTGGACGCAACTGCCCGATGTGGCCGAGTCTACCCGCGATGCTTGGGTGCCCTATCGGCAGGCGCTGCGCGATCTGACCGAGGCAGCCAGTCCGGCCGACGTGATCTGGCCGACCATGCCGGGCACCGGACAGCAGGCATGACGACGGTCGATCCTCTCTATGCCCAATGGCTCCAGTCGGCCGCGCTCTACACGCTGCGCGAGGATGCAGACTTGGTGTCCCGCTGGGGAAGCACAGCCCAGCGGGCAGAGCGCATTACAACCATCGTGCAGCGCGCCGATGCCGAGGCCGAGGCGGACCGCCATCTGGCCTTTTTGGGCGGTCCGCTGGTGACCGACGTTCATACGCTGGTGGGGCAGTTCGCGGCTTATCTTGGGCGGGTCATCACCATCACGATTGAGCAGCTTGGCTATGATGCGGGCGTGGACGTGTTTGTGATCGGCGCGGAGGACAACCGCGCCACCGGCCTGTCCAAGGTCACGGTTCTTAGGAGGCTTTGAGATGGCCAATATCCTGATCTGTCCGCCTACCGGCATCGCCAATGTCGGGGCATCGCGCGGCACGGGTGTGGCTAATCTGCTGCGCCCCGATCCTAAGGAAGTCTGGCAGGACAGCGCGGTCGGATCGGCTGCAACCATTGATGTCGATTTCGGCTCTTTGGTGGCCATCGACACAATCTTTCTTGGCGCGATCTACCGCCCGGCCGTCGATGCCGTCTGGACGATCAGCGGCGGTGCGGCCGGTTATGCCGACGCAGTGATCAAGGCGGCCGGTCCTTTGCGCGTTCCTGATCGGCCGGGGCGTACCTCGCCTGCCAGCCATGCCTTCTGGCATGGTGATGACGTATGGGTCCGCTATCTGCGCCTGTCGATCACGCAACCGGCCGGGAATGATCCGCTATCGATTGGCGTCCTGCTGGCAGGGCTTGGCTGGCAACCGCAATACAATCAGGAGTGGGGCGCCGGGCGCGGCGTCAAGGATACCGGATCGGTTTCGCGCCTGCCTTCGGGCGGCTTCGCTGTGGTCGATGGCGCCCGCTATGCCACCTATAAATGGACCCTTGGCGATCTCACCGAAGACGAGGCCGACTATCTCCATGACCTGCAAATGGACCGGGGCGAAAGCCGCCGCCTGTTGGTGGTGGAAGACCCTGACTGGACAGCCGGGCTGCGCTCCCGGCTGCACTATGGGTTGCTGACGGGGCTGCGGCCCAACGAGCGGCGTAATCCGGCGCAAACGCGGTGGGACATGCAGATCGAGGATTGGATCACCGGAAGCGGCATCGTGGAGCCGATGCCGCTTCCGGTGATGACGCTGAGTGGCGAACCGCTGTCGCTTGGCGGCGAAATTTTGACGATTGGGGGCTAATATGACCAAGCCGATTGAAAGTCTTGAAGGGGATGACCGGACGGCCTTTAAGGAGGCCATCGAGCCGATCCTGTCGGAAGTGTTGACCGACAATGGCTATGCAACGCTGGCCGAAATGACCGAGGCGACCCAACAGATTGCCGATCAGGTGGCCGGTGTGGATGCCGCGAAAGAGGCGGCGGAAACAGCGCAGGGACTGGCGGGAGATAGCGCCGAAGCGGCCAGTGCTGATCGCGCTCAGACTGCGCTGGATCGTGCTGCCACTGACACTGCGGCCGCCGCAGCGCTGGCGGCGCAGACCGATATTGTCGGGCGCATCGGCGATTTGCGGGTCGTTGATTATCAGGACTACACCTATTCGCATGCGATTGTGTCGGCTAATGGCTACATCCTCGCGCTTGTTGAACGCGCCACCGGCAAGTGGAAAATGGCGCTTACCGCCGATTCGATCCTGCCCAGCCAGAAAGGCCTGATGCAGATCTATGACATCGATCCGACCACGAACGGCGGGTGGATGCTTCCTATCGTAGACCAACTCAACGTACTGCTCGGTGGGTGGAAGTCGGATGGGACGCTGGTGGCCAGCCTCAATGCCGCCTCGATCCTGCCGCGCTCACTGGCCGGGCTGTTGCCCACTTCCCTCGATATTACCCCGATTGACGACACCACATCGGGTTGGTTGCTGCCGATCACGGATGACTCCGGCAAAATTCTGGGCGGTTGGAAGAAGGACGGCACCTTTGTTGCCTCGATGGCACCGGAGAGCATCCTGCCCTCGGGCAATACGCTTGAAGGCGTTGAGGATGCGCTGTCCGCCGCGAAGATGGGACTGCCTTCGGGGCGGCTGTATATTAGCGGCGATAGCATGTCGGTGGCCAGCGGCGGCGGCCCAAACTCCTATCCGGCGATCATGTCCGCAGCCATTGGCCTGCCGTACTATTCCTCGGCCATCGGCGGAACGCGGTCGGAAAGCATCATGGTTCGTCAGGGTGGCCTCCCGATGTTGTTGACGATCACCGGCAACACGCTGCCCGCCAACACCAGCGAGGTCGATGTGACCGCGTACAGCGCGGGATGGCTTAGCAATAATCAGGGGTCGCAGTCGATCACCGGCCTGCTGGCGGGCCAGCCTGTGGTGCTGACCCATTACCTTGATGGCAGCGGGGCCACGCTCAAATACACGGTCAGACGTCAATCCGCATCAGGTTCTAGCACGGCGGTCCCGCCGCAGACCCGTTTCGACGGCGATCCGTATCAGGGCAATGAGCTGGATTACCACTACATCTGGGCGGGGCGGAACGACGATAAGTCAACGCGGGTCAACCGGGTGAAGGTGCGTGACAACATCCTGCGCGGGATTGACCGGATCAAGCATGATCGGTTCTGCATCATCTCGATTTGTCCGACCACTGACGAAACTATCGGCAGCGTGGGGCGCGGATACACCGACGAGACGAATCAACTGATCCTTGATGCTGTAGGCGCTCATCATTGGGCCAACCTGATCGGCTATATGACCAGCCGGGGCGCGCTTGATGATGCGGGCCTGACGCCCTCATCACAGGACCTGATCGATGTCGGAAACGGCATTGTTCCCGCCAGCTTGCGCGCCGATCAGGTCCATTTCAATTCGGCCTACGGCTATCCGCTGGCGGGCAATTTCATGGCCCGGTGGCATCGCGGCCACGGCTGGTCAACCGGCACTCTCACTCTGTAATCGGAGACGTAAAATGACAGGTTCTGCAATCAAGCTCGCCGGGGCAGTAACTACCGCGCCTTTCGGCAAATTCCATCCCTACGAAGGCACGTGGGACAGCACGATGTTTTTGTGGGACGCGGGCTACGCGCCTTTGGCTGCGGTTCCAGCCAACGGGGCCACGCTGACCAATCTCGTGCGCGACCAATGCGCGGCGGTGTCCGGTCAGACGCTGGCCAACTGCGATTTTGCCGTGATCAATCAGGCCGGATCGTTCCTCGCCAATGAACTGACGAGCAAGGGCGGCATTCACACCGCCAGCACGCAGGCAGGCGGCCAGAATGCAGCGGCGGCGTTTGAACTGACGTCCTCTGCCGCGTTCACGAACTGGCTCTTGACCCAGACGGATGCCGGGGCGGACTATGCCGTCATGATGACCGCATGGGCGCGTCCCACGCGGGCGCAGCTTTCCGCCGCCGGACCGCAGCCATTCCAAATGTTCACCGCGTCAGTGTCGCCGTCGTCGAATTATCATAGCGTTGGCCCGGTGAGCGCCAACTTGGCAGGTGGCGTGGTGATCAGCGGCAACGGTCTGCCCATGAGCAACACGCCCGGAACGCCGCAGGTCGCGGTGGTGGTGTCAAATGGCTGGGCGGGGACTAAGCCGGGCTCCGGCGTTCTGGTCCCGTGGAACGTGGGGGCCGCATGGGCCTATGCCAGCGGGAACTATAACAAGGCCCCCAGCGCGGCGGTCTATCGGGTTCAACTCGATCTGGTGGATCTGTCCGATATCGCCGGGGCCAGCGTGGCGGCTAAAACCAGCGCCATGATTGCCGTGCATCAGGCGATGCTGGCCCGCGATTTCGCGGCGGGCGGGCGGTTCTACGGGGACACCTATACCGCCGCCTCGACGCTTAAGGCTTAATCATCCATCCAGCTCTTTGACATCGTGAAATTTTGGCTAGGTAGGTTGCGAGGCGCTAGGTAGCTGGTAAATCCTAAGCTCATGAGCAAGCTTTCCTTATCCGATATGGATGTCATGATCAGCCGTTTAACTGCTGAATTGCATCTGGACGTGCCATCATTGGGCAGAATCGCCCACAAGGCCGTCCATGATGCTTACGCCCATGGCCTAAAAGGTGAGCTTCTAAAGTCACGCATTGCTGATGCTATCGAGGATGGTCTCGCCTCCAATGGTGAGGGGCTGCATCGTCACTTGAATGCCGCTGCAATTGCTGACTGGCGGGGCATCTGCGCTAGAGCTTTTGACAAGGCACTGAACTCCACTTTCAATACCTCTACATCGGTGGAGCGAGGCTAATTTTTGTCGCGGAATTTTTGTCGCGATTTTTTGGCGCGCTACATACGAAGATCTGGGCGAAAACGCGCCCACCATCTCGGCCTGATCCGCGAATCGAAAAAGGTCCGGGTTTGCGCCCGGACCTTTCCCATCGACTGCTACTTCGAATTTTTTGGATTCAGCGGCGCGAATAGGCCGCGATGATCGCCCCGATGGGGTCGCCCAGATAGCCATGGCCCGCGCCGTGATTGACGGTGGACCATCCACGGCCCGAAACCGCTTTGGCCGCGCCGTTGTTGTAGATAAAGCCCGCCACCGGCCAATGAGTCGTGCCCAGACCGCCCAGCGGCTGATACCACACGCGCACTTCGCTCCAGTCATTGCGGGGCGAAACGTCGGTGGCCAGAACATTGTCCTCAATCTGTCCACGCTCGCCGCCCAGCGGGCTCCAGTTCGCGTGACGGACCAGAATTTGGCGCGAATCGATGATCCGGCTGACCGTTGCGACATGGCCCAACACCATCGCGCCATAGGGTTTGAACGCCATCACCGCGCCAACGCGGGGGGAAAAACCGCGCTGATAACGACCGGCGGCCTGTTCCCACCATGTATGGGCGTCGCCGTAAAGCTGGATGCCCGACACCTCGCGGGCATAGGGAACGCATTGCAGGAAGCTGCGGCTGACGGGGGCTGCGATGACATTCTGGCTGCGCGGCACAATCCGGCCATTTTTGCTGGCCAGATCGGTAAAGGCCACGGCAAAGCGCGTCGGCGCCGGGGTGCGACCTGCGGCATGGGCGGCGGGCGATCCGAAAATCGGCCCCATCATCAGTGCGATGGCCAAAGCCTTTGCCATGGATCTGGCTGGCTGTGTGATGAGGTTCGTTCCCGACATGAGACATGTTTATAGGCGCGCAGGTTAGGGCCGGGTCGCGGGACATAGTTACCAAGTGGGTAACCATAGGATTCGCAAGTTGGAGGCCCACGCGGCCAAAACGCCTCAATTCGGGCCATTTGCCGCCCCATCCGCGCCTTTGCCCGCGCCGTTTTGCTTGCCAAGAGCGCGATCTTGTGAGCATGGCTTTGCCCATGTCCCGTCAGATTATCATTATTGGCCGACCCAATGTCGGCAAATCAACTTTGTTCAACCGCCTCGTGGGTAAGAAGCTCGCGCTGGTGGATGACCAGCCCGGGGTGACTCGCGACCGCCGTTTTGGTGAGGCGAGCCTGCTGGGCCTGGATTTTACCATCGTCGACACCGCCGGTTGGGAGGATGATGATCCATCCAGCCTGCCCGGCCGTATGCGTGCCCAGACCGAGGCCAGCCTTGATGGCGCGGATATCGCGCTGTTCGTGGTGGACGCGCGTGCCGGTATCACCCCGCTGGACGAGGAAATCGCACGTTGGTTGCGTGAACAGCCGGTGCCGGTGATCCTTTGCGCCAACAAGGCCGAAGGGCGCGCGGGTGAGGGTGGTTTGTACGAAGCCTTCAGCCTTGGCATGGGCGAACCCGTGGCCATCAGCGCCGAACATGGCGAAGGCATGGGCGACCTGTTCGAGGCGCTGCTGCCTTTCTTTGAAGGGGATGAGGAAGAGGAGGAATTCGCTCCCTTTGATCCCGATGACGAAGAAGCCGTCAATGCCGCCCCGCTCAAGCTGGCGATTGTCGGTCGCCCGAATGCGGGTAAATCGACGCTGATCAATGCGCTGCTGGGCGAAGATCGCCTGCTGACCGGGCCGGAGGCCGGGATCACCCGCGATTCGATCGCCATCGATTGGCAATGGACCGATCCCAAGACCGGCGAGGAGCGCCCCGTCCGTCTGATCGACACCGCCGGTATGCGCAAAAAGGCGCTGGTGGTCGAAAAGCTGGAGCGTATGTCCGTGGCCGACGCGCGCCGCGCCATCGACTTTGCCGAAGTGGTGGTGCTGCTGCTCGACGCGACGCGAGGGCTGGAGCATCAGGATCTCAAGATCGCCAGCATGGTTCTGGAAGAAGGCCGTGCGTTGATGATCGCCATCAACAAATGGGACGTGGCCGAGGATGCTTCGGGCCTGTTCAACGGTATCAAGGCGGCGTTGGATGATGGTCTGGCGCAGGTGCGCGGCCTGCCGCTGATGAGCGTGTCGGCCCGCACCGGCAAGGGGCTGGATCAGATGTTGAGCGCGGCCTTTGAATTGCGCGCGGCGTGGAGCAAGCGCGTGCCGACCGCGGGCCTCAACCGCTGGTTCGACGATGCACTGGCCGCCAATCCGCCGCCGGCCCCCGGTGGCAAGCGGATCAAGCTGCGCTATATCACCCAGGTCAAGACCCGTCCGCCCAGCTTCGTGCTGTTCGGTACGCGCCTGGATGATCTGCCGATGTCGTATCAGCGTTATCTGATCAATGGCATCCGTCGCGAACTGGGCTTTAACGCAGTGCCGGTGCGCCTGACGCTGCGTATGCCGAAAAACCCGTTTGCGCCCAAGAAGTAAGCGCTTCTTTCCGGCCAACAAAAAAGGGCTGTTCCCGGCGGGGAGCAGCCCTTTTTGCTGTGTGGAGCAGGCCGGATCAGCGCTTGGGCGTGACCATGGCCAGAACCGCCGATTGGGCCAGATTGCCGGAATGGGCAAAACAGGCCCCGCCGCTCTTGCGGATGGTGGCGCATTTGTTCGACGCGGTGTTGGCGCTTAACCCATTGACCGATACGCGCCAGAACTGGCGTTGATCGACCGTCGCCTTGGTGATGGCCACATCGGCGTCGGCAAAGGACTTTTCACGGGCGAGGAAAGCCTTCTTGGCGCGCAAGGCGTTCTTTTCCGACAGAAACGCGCCCAATTGCATGACATGCGTGCCAGAGGCGCCGCGCGGTTCGCCAACCTTGGCGGGCTTGGCCGAGGCCATCTTGACCGCTGAAGGCTTGGCCTTGGCGCGAGGGCTTTGCGTCGCCATCACGGCGGCGCGCGGCGCGGGCATGGGCGTGGCAATGGCGTGGAAAACCGGGGCGGGGGGCGTTACCGCTTCGCTCTGCGCAATGGCGGGCAATTCGGCCTGCTGGGGCGCGGGATCATGGCTTTGCAATTCGCGGGCGGACCACTGGCTGACCGGCAATTCTGGCGCAGGCGCGGCAGGCGCTGCGGCCGCCACCACTGGGGCGCTCATCGGAGCGGGCTCGGCCGAGGCCATCTGCACCGGGCTTTCACTCTTGTTCAGCGCCAGTTGCATTGGTTGGCCCGCATCATCGGCCATGCCTACGCCCAAAAGGCTGGCTACGCGCTGACGGCTGGCTTCGGGGCGGGCGATGGCGGCCCATTCGGTCATCCGCTCGTCCACCTTGTCGGCGGGCAGGTCCATGGCCACGATTGTGCGCGCCTCGGTCCATCGGCCCGCCAGCGCATAGGCATAGCCCAGATTGGCGCGCAGCTTGTCGCTCTTGTCCCCGGCGCGCAGGGCGTCGGCCAGCAGGACCGAACCCTTGTCCGCTTCGCCGGCCAGAGCCAGCGCAAGGCCAAGGTCGGCCACGGGAATCACGTTATTGCCCATTTCCAGCGTGCGCAGCGCGGCGTCATTCTGCCCGCTGCCGATCTGGGACAGGGCAAGGGCCAGCAAGGTGCGGCCCGAATTGTCGCCCAGCGATACCGCATCGGACAGCGCGGTCGCCGCCGATTGGAACCGTCCATTTTTCAGATAGGCGCGGCCCAGCGTGGCCCGCAGCGAGGATTCGCGCGGCGATTGGGCCACCGCCGATTCGGCCAGATCGACGCCCTTTTCCCCCTGACCCTTGGCCAGAGCGGTTTCGACCGCCTGCGGTTTGACCTTGGTGCGGGCCATGGCCGGTTGGGCCAGCGTGCCGGCCATCAGGGCCAGAGCCAGCGAGAGCGGGGCAGCAGCGGTGTGAAGAGCAAGCGGACGGCGCGCGATCATGGTCGGCTCCTGAATGGGACTCGGGCGCGCAGGGCCATCCGTGGCGATGTGCCAAAGGTGAAAAGGCAATCTTTTCATGTGGCTATGTGCCCCGCGCATCCCGACCTCATGGTGGGATTTCTGGGGAAAATACTGGCAGATCGTTCCTAAATTTGAGTTAACGAGAAGGTAGTAACCTCGGTGGTAAGCATAAGTGGGCCAACGGGGTGCAGGCTGGCAGGCGATGCCAATTTGTGCAAAGAGGCCATTGGATAGGCGTGGGTGGCGCGTGATGCGTTGCCAAGGGGATCGGACGATGGGTTTCTCTCTGATGCGTAAGGGTTTGCTGGCGGCGGGTGTGATGGCTGCAACCTTTGCCGCCCCGGCGCTGGCCGATGTAAAGGCGGGGGTCGATGCGTGGACCCGTGGCGATTTTCCGGCCGCCGTGCGCGAATGGCAACCCTTGTCCGACAAGGGCGATGCCGATGCGCAATTCAATCTGGCGCAGGCCTATAAGCTGGGCCGCGGGGTGCCGCAGGACCTGACCCGCGCCGAAATGCTTTATGCCAAGGCGGCATCGCAGGGCCATCTTCAGGCGGGCGACAATTACGGTCTGCTGCTGTTTCAGCGCGGCCAGCATGCCGCCGCCTTGCCCTATATCCGCGCCGCATCGGACCGGGGCGATCCGCGTTCGCAATATCTGCTGGGTCTGGCCTATTTCAACGCCGACGTGGTGAACAAGGATTGGGTGCGGGCCTATGCGCTGGAAAGCCTGGCCGCACAGCCGACTTCGGGCGCGCCGGGGCTGCCGCAGGCCAAGGCTGCGCTGGCCGAGATGGACAAATATGTGCCGATCGAGGATCGCCAGCGCGCGATTTCGCTGGCCACCGAATTGGCCGCGCAGGTCGAGGCCAATCGCCAGCGCCAGTTTGCCGCCGCCGATCTGGGCACGCCCAATACGCCGGTGACCGGCCCCGCGCCGACGCGCCCGGTGGCCGCACGTCCCATGCCGACGGGCATGGCCGGGGCGATGACGCCGCCTGTTCCCCGTGAACCGACGCCGCGTGTCAGTGTCGCCGCGCCCGTCGGATTGCCGCCCGCACCCATGCCGCGCACGGCCATGGCGGTTCAGGCGCGGTCCGCTCCGGCGCCGGTTGCCACGATGGCCCCGCCGCCCAAGCCTGTGCCTGCCCCCAAGCCGACTGCGCCCAAGGCAACCCCGGTTGGTGGGCCGTATAAATTGCAATTGGGCGCATTCGGCGTGGCGGGCAATGCCGACGCGCTGTGGGCCAAGGTCAAGTCCATGCCCGAAATCTCCGGTCACCCGCGCGTGAATGTGCCCACTGGCAAGGTCACGCGTCTGTTGGCCAGCGGTTACAGCGAAGAGGGCGCGCAGGCGGCCTGTCGCAAGCTGTCGGGTGCGGGGCTTGGCTGCATGGTGGTCAAGGACTGAACATTTGACGCAAGTTAGCCGCGAGCGCATCGCCACGCTGGATCTGGTTCGCGGCTTTGCGGTTCTGGGTATTGTCGCGGTCAATATCGCGGGCTTTGCTGGGCCGCGTTTGGCCACCTTGACGCCGACGCTGCTGATCGCGCAGGGCGCGGGCTTTGCCTATGCGCCGGCCTCAGGCTTGGACGAGGCGGTCTTTGCCGCGATCCTTGTCCTGTTCGAAGGCAAGATGCGGGCGATTTTCACGATGATGTTCGGCGCCTCGATGCTGCTGTTCATCGAAAGGGCGGAAAGCGCGGGGCGCAACGGGCTGGTGCTTCAGGCGCGGCGGCTGGGGTGGCTGCTGCTGTTTGGTTATCTGCATTATGTGCTGCTGTGGTGGGGGGATATTCTGTTCCTCTATGCGGCCTGCGGCTTTATCGCGCTGGGGCTATGTGTGTTTTCGAACCGGGCGCTGTTGATCGGCGCGCTGGCGGGCTATCTGCTCTGGGCGGTGATGGGTGGTCTGGGCGGTTGGCCGATGGTTCTGGCCGAAGATCATGTGCGATTGGGCGTGGCCACGGCGGCTGAAGCCTCCGGCCTGAAAACCGCGCTCGGCGATAGTATGGTGATGATGCGCGGTGATGTGGCGCAGGCGCATATGGGTTTTGTCGCCATGGCGCATGACAAGCTGGTCCACGCGCCGGGCTGGCCTTTGGTCATGCTGTTCGCCAGTTTTGGGGAGACTTTGCCCCTGATGCTGATTGGCATGGTCCTGTATCGCACCGGCTTTGCGCAAGGCATGGTTTCGCGGCGGGTGTTATGGATCGTGGCGGCGCTGGGGCTGGGCCTTGGGCTGCCGATGGCGGTGGGGATGACGCATTGGGCATGGGCGCGCCATTATCCGCCTGTGGCCATGGGTGAATTGATGGCCAATTGGGCTGCGCCGCAACATGTGTTGATGGCTTTGTGCTATTATGCGCTGATCCTGCTGGCCGCGCCTGCCTTGTTGCGCGGCTGGTTGGGCGCACGTCTGGTGGCGGCGGGGCAAATGGCCTTTACCAACTACATCGCGACCAGTGTCGTGCTGGCGGCGCTTTTCTATGGATGGGGGGTGGGGCTGTTTGGCCGGGTCGATCATGCGGGGCAAATGGGCATCGTGCTGCTGGTCTGGGCCGCGATGCTGGGGTTGAGTGCGCCTTGGCTGGCGCATTATCGGCAAGGTCCGCTGGAATGGCTGTGGCGATCGCTGGTCGAGCGTCGGGCCCTTCCTTTCAAACGATAAACGCCGGAAGGTTTCCCTCCCGGCGCCTGATCGGATTTAATTGCCGCCGCCCATCGGGGGCATTCCGCCCGGCGGAGGGCCATCTTGTCCGCCGCCGCGACGCCCGCCGCCCATCGGAGGCATCCCGCCGCCGCGACCGCCACGCATCGCCTCGATTTCCTCGCGGCTCAGGAACAGGTCCTTGTTGGTGTCGGCCTTGTCGAAACGGGCGCGTTCATAGGCCTGCAATTCGGCAAGGCTGATCCCGGCGTCATAATCGACATTGGCTTTGGCAATTGCCACCGGCCCCAACGGTTCGACCGCCATGCGCAGCGCCATGTCGCGCTCGCCTTCGCCCAGATCGGGGAAGATGGCGTCGGGCACGATTTCGGCGAATTCACCGCCATCCTCGGCGATTTCCGCGCTGCTCTTGCGGCTTTCCCATGCGATGAATTCGGCCTCGTCAATGCGGCCGTCGTGGTTGGCGTCCACCTCGACAAAGCGTTTGTGGATCAGCGCGTTGCGGCGGCCCGTAATCACGCTTTCAAATTCGGCCATGGTGACCATGCCATCTTTGTTGGCGTCCGCCACGCGGAACATGGATTCCACCGCCGCCTCATATTTCTTGAGCGCGATGGGCTTCATGTCCTTGGGGCCGCCACGCGGGGGGCTCATGTCGCCGGGGCCGCCGATGTCACCGCCGCGACGGCCGCCGCCACCGCCCATGCCACCCATGCCTCCGCCGCCCATGCCGCCCATTCCCCCCATGCCGCCCATTTGGGCCATGGCGGGTGAAGCAGCCATCAAGGGCGCGACCAAGAGCGCCGCGGCCATCAAAGTCAATCTGTTGCGCATATTTCATCCCGGACCAATGCGAAGCCCTCCCCATAGCATGCCTGCCCGTTAAAAGATTGCGGGCAGATGAACAGAAGGCCATGTTTTGCGTGGGGCGGGATTTTGCTCTAGCCCGGCGCGATGCATATTCGCGCCCATGCCATTTTATGTTCCGCCCGCCCGCATGGAGAGGTGGGCGTCATTGCGCGCCTGCTGACCGCCGATCACGGGATTGTGGCGGCCTATGTCGCGGGGGGGCGGGGGCGTGAATTGCGCCCGGTACTGATCCCGGGCAATGAGCTGGCCGTGGATCTGCGCGCCCGGATCGCGTCCCAGATGCCCGCCGCCAAGGTAGAATTGGCGGTCAGCCGCGCGCCTTTCCTGACCGAACCTCTGCCTGCGGCGGCGATTGGCTGGGTTACGGCATTGTCGGCGACATCCTTGCCTGAACGTCATGCCTATCCCGCGCTGTACGATGCGATGCGGGCTTTGCTCGACGCCATATGTCACGCTCCATCGGCGCGGGGATGGGCGCCGGCGCTGTTGGCCTATGAGGCGCTCTTGCTGCGCGAATTGGGCTATGGCGAGCGGTTTGGCGCGGGGACGGATGGCCAACGGATGCTGGATGGCGGCGCATGGGATGCGGTTTTGGCCCGTTTCGATGCGCTCGGCCTTGCACTTTCGCGCTATCTGCTTGCCGATCGGCGCGGCGATGTTATGGGGGCGCGCGATATATTGCGCCAGCGTCTGGGGCGCATGGCAGCTTGAAAGAGGTAGAGCCATGAAGATTGCGGTTTTCGCCGGTGACGGTATCGGCCCCGAAGTGACGGCACAGGCCGTGCGCGTTTTGGACAAGCTGGCGATTGCCGGTCTTGAAATGGTCGAAGGCGACGTGGGCGGCGCGGCTTACTATAAGCATGGTCACCCTCTGCCCGAAGCGACCAAAGACATTGCGCGCAGCGTGGATGGTATCCTGTTTGGCGCGGTGGGCGATTTTTCCTGCGACCATCTGGAGCGCGCGCTGCGCCCGGAGCAGGCCATTCTGGGCCTGCGCAAGGAACTTTCGCTGTTCGCCAATCTGCGCCCCGCCACGCTCTTCCCCGGCCTTGAAGGTTTTTCGGCGCTGCGTCCCGAAGTGGCCAGCCAGATCGACCTTTTGATCGTGCGCGAGCTCAACGGCGACGTCTATTTCGGCGAAAAGGGCATGCGTACCCTTGAGGATGGCCGCCGTCAGGGCTGGGACATGATGTCCTATGCCGAGGATGAAGTGCGCCGCATCGCCCACGCCGGTTTCAAGGCCGCGCAGGGCCGCAAGGGCAAGCTGTGCAGCGTGGACAAGGCCAATGTGCTGGAAACCAGCCAGTTGTGGCGCGATGTGGTGATCGAGGTTTCGGCCGAATATCCCGATGTCGAGCTGTCGCACATGTATGTCGACAATGCCGCGATGCAGTTGGTGAAATCGCCCGGTCAATTCGACGTGATCGTCACCGGCAATCTGTTCGGCGATATCCTGTCGGATCAGGCCAGCATGTGCGTGGGTTCGATCGGCCTGCTCGCCTCGGCCTCGCTGGGTACGCGTCAGACCGAATATGGCACCGTCGGCCTGTATGAACCCATCCACGGCAGCGCCCCGGACATTGCGGGCCAGAACAAGGCCAACCCGATGGCGACGATCCTCTCGGCCGCCATGTTGCTGCGCCACTCGCTGGGGCTGGAGGCGGAAGCTGCGCGGATTGAAGCGGCGGTGGCCAAGACGCTGGCCGACGGCATTCGCGGCGGCGATCTGGGCGGCGACGCATCGACCAGCGCGATTGGTGATGCGGTTCTCGAGAGGCTTTAAATTTGGACAATTGCGCCCTTGCCATGTTTTGAACAAGGTTTGGGCGCAATTGGATCAGGTTTTCCGGGGGGCGATGTACCCGGCAACATGCCGAATGGGCGAGAGCGGGGGCTCCGCCTGATCGTTCGGCTTTTAAAGCTTCAGGAATTATGAGTCAGACTTTGCAACTTGCCATCGTAATGCCCACGCTGAACGAGAGGGGTAATCTGCGCCCTCTGGTCGCGCGGCTTGACGCCGCGTTGAAGGGCATCACGTGGGAGGCTATTTTCGTCGATGACAACAGTCGCGACGGCACCGCCGACGAGGCGCGCGCCATCGCGCTGGAAGATCCGCGTATCCGTTGTATCCAGCGCATTGGCCGCCGCGGTCTGGCCAGCGCCGCGATCGAGGGTATGTGCGCCACCGCCGCGCCGATTGTCGCGGTGATGGACGCCGATCATCAGCACGATCCCAAATTGCTGCCGGGCATGTTGGCCGCGATTGAATCGGGCGAATATGATCTGGCCTATGCCAGCCGTTTTGCCGAAGGTGCCAGCACCGAGGCATGGGGCCGCCCCGACCGCGTCAAGGCCAGCGGCTTTGCCAATGCCATTGCGCGCAAGGTGACGGGCGTTGACCTGTCAGACCCGATGAGCGGCTATTTCATGCTGCCCACGGCCACTTTGCGCTGTGACGCGCATCGGCTTTCGGGTGTGGGTTTCAAGATCCTGCTCGACATTCTCGCGACGGTTGATACGCCGCTGCGGGTTAAGGAATTCCCCCTGGACTTTGCCGCCCGCGCGGATGGTGAAAGCAAGCTGGATCGGACGGTTGTGTTTGAATTTCTGATCGGTCTTTACGACAAGTGGCTTGGCCGCATCATCCCGACCCGTTTCGCGCTGTTCGGCACGGTGGGGGCGCTAGGCGTGGTGGTACAATTCGCCATGCTCTGGCTGATGCTCAGCGTCGTTCTGGGAGAACGCTTCGTCTATGGCCATTGGTCGAGCGATGAGACGACCTTCAATATTGCCAATACGCTTGCCGCTGTTGTTGCGATGACGTTCAACTTCGTGCTGAACAATGAACTGACCTATGCCGACAAGCGTTTGCGCGGGTTCTGGCCGCTGTGCAAGGGTTGGGCGCAATTCGCGCTGACCTGTTCGCTGGGTCTGTTGACCAATATTGGCTCGACCGCGGCGTTGAAGCGTATGCATATCCACGACGTGGTCGCGGTGCTGGTGGGCATCGTGCTGGCGTCGGTGTGGAACTTTGCGCTGTCGAACAAGTTCGTCTGGGGCAAATACGGCAATTGATGGATCGGCCAGCTGGCGTCTTTAGCGCCAACTGGCCAGCCACATCCAGTCCTCGAAACTGGCCACGCCTTTGTGCAGCGTTGCGGCCGAGAGGATGGGGAAGAACCAGGCAAAGACGCCCAGCGACAGCACCAACATGCCGATTGCCTCGCGTCGCCAGCGTTGCCCCCGCGCGCACCAGAAATCATCGACCACCAGCCCCAGCGCCCCCATCATAAAGGTGCCGGGCAAAAGATAGTGGTAATAGAACTGGACGGGTTTGTTCCCCACGATCCACATGCCCAGTGATCCGGCATAAAGCGCGACCAGAACCAGCGGCAGCCAAGCGCCGCGCATCAGCCCATTCCACGCCGCCCAGACCAGCGCCACCAGACCCGCAATCATCGTAAACGGATTGCCGATCAGCATGACGCCGCGCTGCGCCCCATCGGTCACTTCATACAGATACCAGATCGCCCGCCAGTTGATGATCCACTGGCTCCACACGCTTTGATAGGGGTGGTGCTTGGTCACGCTGCTCTGCAATTCCAGCATATGGCGATGCCACCCCACCGGATCGAGCACCGGCACCGCATCGCGCAGGGTCAGGAATCCGGGCAGGAACGTCAGCCAATAGACCAGCATCGGCATCAGGATCAGCGCGCCGAACAATTCGCGCGACCGCAAAGCCGGCACGATGGGGCGATGGCCCGCCGCCCAAGCCCACCCCCGCGCGACCATCACCAACCCCGCCACGACAATCCACACCGGCAAGACGCTCCACTTGGCGCCAAGGCTGAGGCCCAAGGCAACCCCTGCGGCCCAGACACGCCATCGCGCGCCATCACCATGCGCCATCGCCCCGGCCAGCATCCACAGTGCCACCATCGCCAGCCCCGCCATCACCATGTCGAGCATCGCGATCCGGCTTTGCACATACCAGGCGAAATCCGTGGCGAGCAGGACCATCGCCGCCACCGAGGCCATCGCCCGCCCGCTGGCCAGCCACATGGCGCGGCCAAAGGCCCACAGGCCGACAATGCCGCACAGCGCCGATGGCAAACGCCAGCCCAGTGGCCCATCGCCAAACAGGCGGATCGAGGCCGCGATCATCGCCTTGCCCAGCATGGGGTGTTCCGGGTTGGCCGGATTGCCCGCGATCATCGCGCGGGCTGCGGGGACATAGTGGATTTCGTCAAAATAAAGATGCGACGGAATGGTCAGGCGCAAAAAGACCAGCCCGGCAAACAGCAGCGTGACAAGGATCTGAAATGCCCACGGGTCGGACTGTGGTTTTGCAAACATTGCCGCAGGCTAGATCGCTGTTCATACGGGCGCAACCGGCCTTGCGCTGGATACCCTTGCTCTTGCGCCGTGCCGGTTCTAGAGCAAGGCCCCATGAAAAGGGACACTGGACAGGATCGCAAGATCACCCGCAACTGGCGCAGCGCGACGCAGGCCGTGCGCGGCGGCACATGGCGCAGCGAACAGGGCGAAACGTCCGAGGCCATCTATATGACCTCTGGCTTTGCCTATGACAGCGCCGAAACCGTGGCCGACCGTTTCGCGGGCAAGATTCCCGGAATGACCTATTCGCGCACGTCGAACCCCAGCGTGCAGATGCTGGAGGAACGCATCGCCCTGATGGAAGGGGCCGAGGCATGCCGTTGTCAGGCCAGCGGCATGGGCGCGATGTCGAGCGTATTGCTGTGCCAGCTTTCGGCGGGCGACCATATGGTCATCGCCAAGGCTGCCTTTGGCCCCACCCGCTGGGTGACGGACAATCTGTTGCCGCGTTTCGGTATCGAGGTCACCGCCATCGACGGGCGCGACCTCAATCAGTGGCAGGACGCCATTCGCGACAATACCAAGCTGTTTTTCTTTGAAACCCCGGCCAATCCGACGATGGATCTGGTCGATATTGCCGAAGTGTCGAAGATTGCCCATGCGCGCGGCATTCGCGTGGTGGTGGACAATGCCTTTGCCAGCGTCGCTTTGCAGCGGCCTTTGGATCACGGCGCCGATGTGGTGGCCTATGCCGCGACCAAGCTGATGGATGGTTCGGGTCGGACGCTGGCGGGCGCGGTGGCGGGCGACGCCAATTTCATCAACACGGTGCTGCATCCTTATACGCGCAACACCGGCAATGTGCTCTCGCCCTTCAACGCTTGGGTTGTGCTCAAGGGGCTGGAAACGCTCGAACTGCGTGCCAAGGCGCAGAGCGATGCGGCGCTGGAACTGGGCCGCTGGCTGGAGGCGCGTTTGCCGCGGGTGCTGCACCCCGGATTGGAAAGCCATCCCCAGCACTATCTGGTCAAAAAGCAGATGTATGGTGCCGGTTCGATCTTCTCGTTCGAGGTCGATGGCGGGCGCGAGGCGGCGATGAAGCTGCTTAACGCGCTGCAACTGATCGATATTTCGAACAATATCGGCGATACCAAATCGCTGATGACCCACCCGGCCAGCACGACCCATTCCTCGATCTCGCCCGAAACGCGCGCAGCGATGGGCGTGACCGAGGGCATGGTCCGCATCAGCGTCGGTCTGGAAGATCTCGAAGACCTCAAGGAAGACCTCGACGGCGCCCTTAAGGCCATCGGGCTTTAATCAAGGCTCAGGACGCGTCCTGAATCGACAAACGCGCTGGCCAGCACGCGGGTGGTGGCCAGCAAGCCTTCGATGGCGGGCGCATCGGTCAATTCGCGCAAATGCTCGCCCGCCTGCGCCGGATCCTGCGCCGCGCAGGCCATGGCGCGCAGCAGCGAATTTTCCGCAGGCGTCATGCGGGGCGCACAACAAGGTGCAATTTGGATCGGTTGTCGCGTGGTTTGCGACACCTCCATCAACAAGGCCCGCATCAGCACCAAGGGCTTGCGGAAATGCAGGCCGAAATGTTCCAGCATCAACATCGTTACATAGGCATCGTGCAATCCGTGGATCGCCATGCGGCGCATCGCCACCAGAACGGCGCGTGTGACGCCATCCTGCGGCACGGCATGAGGGAGGATGCGGGCCAGATGCGGTTCGTTCATGGGGAAACTCCTGAGCGTTGAACCACCATTTAACGCTATTGCGAGTGAGTTGCAATAATGGGCGGGGCAAATTTGCGACGGACCGATGCTCGGAACCGGCGCAAATGACCCCAAAGGCCCGTTGCGAAGCGACAAAAGCAGCGCTACTTTGCGCATATGTCAGACCGATCCTTCATCAAGGAACTGTTCCAGCACGCCGCCACCACCCATGGCGTGACCGTGCGGGTGGCCGTTAACTTCCTGCCCGAACAATCGCGGATTGAGGCGGGCAAGTGGTTCTGGGTCTATCATATCCGGATTGAGAACGACTCGGATCGTATCCTGCAACTGGTCACGCGTCATTGGCGGATCACCGACGGGCGCGGCGCGGTCAATCTGGTCGAGGGTGAGGGCGTGGTGGGTGAAACCCCGGTGCTGCACCCCGGACAGAGCCATGACTATGTGTCGGGTTGCCCGTTGGCCACACCGCAAGGCAGCATGGAGGGCTATTACACCTTCCGCGAGATTATGGGTGATGGATCACAGGGCGACTCGGTTCTGGTGCCGATCCCGCATTTCCCGCTGGCCGCGCCCGCTACGGCCGGCTGATCGCTTAAACCGCGCTTGACGTCGGCGCGTCCCGGCGTAACAACCCCCGCCATGAAGCGTACCCATCTTCCGCTCAACGCCTTGCGCGTGTTTGACGCTGCCGCCCGCCATTTGTCCTTTACCCGCGCGGCCGACGAATTGGCCGTGACGCCCGCCGCCGTGGGCCAGCAGATCCGCGCACTGGAGGATTTGCTGGGCGTTGTCCTGTTCCGCCGCACGACCAAGGGGCTGGAACTGACCGATGAGGCGCAGGCGGGTCTGGAGCCTTTGCGCGCCGGTTTCCTGCAATTTGAAGATGCGGTGCAGGCGATGCAGGCGGGGCAATCCTCGCATGTTTATACGATTGCCGCCCCGCGTGATATTTTCGCGGCATGGCTGGCCCCGCGTCTGGCCGCGTTCCGGGCCGCCAATCCCGACATCCGCGTCGTTCTGGTCGATGGCGACGCCACCGATTTCACCGAGGCCAATCTCGATCTGGCGCTGCGCCTGTCCGAAGGTCCGGGTGATCTGGAAGGCGTGGCGATTGGCGAAGCGCAGCAGACCGTCGTGGGTGATGGCGAATGGATCGCCTGGCCTTGTGACCCCAATCCGGCCGGTGACGGGATTGAGGCGGGCCTGCATGTGGGCGACGCGGGACAGGCGATTGCCGCTGCTGCCGCCGGGCTTGGCCGTGCGCGCGTACCCTTGCTGTTGGCGCAAGGGTGGCGCGATCTGGGCCGCATTCCCGGCTTTGGCGAACCCGAACCGGCGCGCAAGGCCTATTGGCTGGTCGCGCCGCTGCCCCAATGGCGTCAGAAGAAGGTCAAGGCGCTGGTCGCTCACCTGACCGCATAAGGGTCAATCGGCGCGTTCCATCCTGCGTTGGACATGGCTCAATGCGTCGAGCTGGGCGCGCAACCGGCGGTTCTCGGCGCGCAATTGCGCCATCTCCGTGCGTTCGCGCATGGAGGGTTCCGCCACTTCGCTGCGAATAAGGCTACGCGGTGGACGGGGCAGGGGCGCCCGCTTCTTCTTCACGATAAAGCCCGCCGCCACCATGCGGCCAAAACTGTTGAGCCATTCACCAATTGCGGCGACCAACCCGACCGGTGGTTTGGCGAGCGACTGATTGCGCGGCAAAGCGCTTTCCGGTTCAGGACGGACTGGCGCCGCCATGATCGGTGGCGGTTCGTTGCAAACCAAAAGTTCGTGAACAGATGGCAGCGGGATGGCTGGTACCTCTGCTGCCTCCATCGTCGCAACCTGCGGCAGGTGTATGACAGGGTGGGGCTGGACATGCCTGTGCCGCCGCCCGTTGGTCTTTTTGGCGCGGGCCACTTTGGACATGGGGACACTGGTGATGGTCACCCCGATCCGAGGTGGGGGCACCAGCCCCTTTGGAAAACTGGGTGGGTTTTTCGATCTCCCGCGGGATGGGCCCGGACCGGGAATGTTGCGATAGGTGCCTTTTCCGCCTCTACGCTTGGACATCTTATCCCCCTATGGAAAGGGATGGGAGATGTTGGCAGGTTTGGGGAGTGCCGGGCCTGCCCTGTCGATCTGGTTTTTGTTAACCATCTCTTGGCGCCAGATTGGCATGATCGGCAAAAGGCATGAAATAGAAACGCATCGGCTTTGGACCAGAATTCCGGGCCAAAGCCGATGGCGCATCTTGCTAAAAACGTACGGTTTACCGGGAGTGTTACTCCATCACCCAACCATGGCTGGCAATTAGGGACTGGCCCGTAAGCGCATTGGTGGGGAAGGAGGCGAAAAACAGCGCCACTTCGGCGATATCTTCGATTGTCGTGAATTCGCCATCGACCGTCTGGCCCAGCATGACCTTTTTCACGACCTCATCTTCGGAAATATTCAGCTCTTTGGCCTGTTCCGGAATCTGCTTTTCCACCAAAGGTGTCAGCACGAAACCGGGGCAAACGACGTTGGAACGGATGCCCTTGGTGCCATTTTCCTTGGCAATCGCGCGCGACAGACCCATCAGGCCGTGCTTGGCCGTGACATAGGCGGATTTCAGCGGGCTGGCGACCTTGGAATGGACCGAGCCCATGAAGATGATCGCGCCCGACTTCTGCTTCTGCATATGGGGCAATACGGCCTTGCTGGTTAGGAATGCGCCGTCCAGATGGATGGCCAGCATCTTTTTCCAGTCGGCATAGGCAAAATTTTCCACCGGATTGACGATCTGAATGCCCGCATTGGACACTAGCACATCGACCGTGCCCCATTTTTCCACGACCTGCGCGACGCCTGCGTTGACCTGATCCTCGCTGGTCACATCCATGGCGATGCCGATGGCCTGTCCGGGGCCGGCCGCGTTCAATTCGGCGGCGGCCTTGTTGGCGGCGTCAAGGTTGAGGTCGGCAAGCGCGACCAGCGCGCCTTCGGCCACATAACGCTTGGCGATGCCCAGACCAATGCCGCTGGCCGCGCCAGTGACGATGCAAACCTTCTTGTCGAGTGTCATTGCGGGCTTACTCCTCTTGTCATCTCATCATGGCGTGTGACGGGCCGGGGGCAGGCTAGCGATTCCCAAACATGAATCAACCGTCAGTTGATGGGGGCGTCAGATGAGTGGTGATCACGCAACAGCCGATCCCTGTCGCATGGAGTATCTATATCGCTTGTGTAACGGTTATGTTCCACATCATGCCAATAAATCCGCGCCTTATGGCTCTCGATCCAGGCTTTGGGCGCGATGTCGGTGGCTGCGTCGTACAGGCCGCGCGCCAGATCGCCTGGCATGATCAACGGATGCCCGCGCGCACCGTCATGGCGCGGGATGATGATATTGTCGGCATGCGCGGCAAACCGGTCGATCAGGGCGGCAATATCCGCGCCCGTCAGCAATGGCTGATCGGCCAGCGCAATCATCACGCCATCACCATCGCGCCGACATGCCGCCAGCCCGACCCGCGCCGACGCGCCTTGCTCGCTCTGCCCGTCAGGATTGGCGACCAGCGTGACGTCCAGACCTTTCATCGCCTGCGCCAAACCTTCATCCTGCGCCCGGCCCACCACCACCACCGGCAGGCCCAGCCCGCAATAGAGCGAGGCGGCATGGCGCACCATCGGTTGGCCGCGCCATGGCAAGAGGCGCTTATCTGCCCCCTCCATCCGCCGCGACCATCCCGCGGCCAGAAGTACGACCTCCAGCCGCATCAGAAACGGATCGCGGTGAACAGCCCCACTTCGTCATAGGTGCCATTGCCGCGGCACATGGCGGCAAGGCTGGCCGCCGTGCTAAAGGCATTGGGCGATGCAATCGTGCTGCACCCGATGACGCCATTGCTGGTGGCCACCGAACCGCCATTGACCGTCTCGCGCTTATAGACCAGCGCCAGATCGACGAATTTGAGCGGCGAGAACTGTAAGCCGCCCATCAACAGATCATCCTTCAGCCCCGGAACGGTGTCACGGTTGGGCTTGATATGGTCATAGCGGGCAAAGGCGCGCCACTGACGCGACAGATTGTAATGGGCAAAGCCCGACCAGCCCATTGCGGTGTCTTCCGACAGGGCGAACAGCGCAGGGTTGACGCCGACATTGTTCCAGTTGCGGGCATAGAAGAACTCGCCCCCAAATCCGATGACCGAGCTTTTGTATCCGGCCATCACGTTGCCGCGTGTGGCGGTGCGGAAAGAGGTGGCGGTGGTGCCGGTGATCGATTCGATGTCATTGCCGCGCTTGCCATAATAGCCGCCCACCGCGCCATAGAACCCATGCCATGTGCCCGAAAAGCGCGCCTCGACATCGATGGATTTGGTGACGCGGGCTTGCCGGTAACCGCTGCCGTTGACCACCGAAATGGCATAGGACAGGCTGGCGTCATCCTTGCGGATAAAGTCGCCCAGAAGATGCACGCCCCAATCGGCCGGATTGCCATAGCCAAGACGCTCCAGCATCGAGCGTTCGACATGGCGCTCATTCTCGGCCTTTTCGGCATAGGCGATCCACGGCATGTCCGCCGCGCCCAATCGAATGGTCAGCGCCGGGTGGAGCTTTACCTCGCCATAGGCGTTGCGGATATACAGGCCCTTGCCCACCAATTGCGTGGCCGAAGAATTCGGGTTCACCGTGCTGGGCTGTCCGGTCACGTTGTCCGCGTCGAGCAGGATGGCTGCCGAAACCTTGTTGCTGAACCGGTGGTCAATGCCCAAAAAGGCACGTTTCAGATTGACGCCCTGACCGCTGGCGGGATTGTTGCCGCCGCCGGTGTGCTGGGTGATATTGGACAGGTTCAGGAATATTTCGCCCGAAACGCTGGTGTTGGCGGCCCATTTGGTGGCGGCGACGGCACGCTGGGTGACGGCAATCGCGCCATTGGCCTTTTCCGCGCTGGCCAAGGCCTGCGTGGCTGTGTCTTGCGCCTGTTGCGCAGTCTGGGCGGTCGCAGCCAGCGTTGGGGGCGATTGCGCAGCATCGGGCGCGGCGGCGGCCATTTGCGGAGCGCCTGCGTTCCCGCCGGTCATTGCGGTCAGCTTCTTTTCCAGCGCGTCGATCTGGGCCTGCATGCGCGCCATTTGCGCCTGTGCCTGTTGCAACTGGGCCTGAAGTGATGGGGTGGCTGCGCTCTTTGTTGCGGGGGCCTTTGTTCCGGCTTGGGCGATGCCGGGCGCCATGGCGCTCGATGCCAGCAGGGCCAGAGCAAAGGGCTTGAACACATTCATTGAAACATTCCTCGAAGCTGCGCGGGGGGAGCAGCAGTGATCCTGAAACCCTGGCCGATCGGACTGGTTCGGCGCCATGGATTGACCGCATCAGTTTAGGAGCGCCCCGTGCATCAGGATAGATAGATTTTGGCCGCATATTCAAGAAATGGCGCGGGACAGGCGAAGGATGGTTTGAAAATGACGTTTATGTGACAATGTGTCGGTATGATGCCGGCACAATCGATGGGCGGAGCGACATTTTTCGAGGTTTTGGGCAAAATTGCGCGAAAGTGCCGGGGCTTGGATATTGTCACAAAGCTGTCATATGGACCGTTTAGCGCCCCATGTGGGCGAACCTGTGCCCATTGGTGGAGAATCGCCCATGTTCCGCAAAACCGTGCTGGCGTTCGGCCTTGGGCTGGCGATGATTTCGCCCGCTCGGTCCGAATCGTTCACCGGCGCGGGGGCCAGCTTTCCTGCCTCGCTCTATCAGGCATGGGCCCGCGAATATGCCGCAACCAGCGGCGATCGGCTGAATTATCAATCGATTGGTTCGGGCGGCGGCGTGCGGCAAGTCATCGCCCATACGGTCGATTTCGGCGCGACGGACAAACCGCTCAAGCCCGAGGAATTGGCGCGCAGCGGTTTGGTGCAATTCCCCGCCGCGATTGGTGGCGTGGTGCCGGTGTTCAATTTGCCGGGCATCGGGCCGGGGCAATTGCGGTTGACGGGGCCATTGCTGGGCGAAATCTTTTTGGAACGTATTAAGCGCTGGAACGATCCGCGCCTTGCCGCGGTCAATCCGGGGCTGAAACTGCCGCCTTTCCCGATTACGGTGGTGCATCGTGCGGACGGTTCGGGCACGACATTCCTGTTCACCACCTATTTGGCCCAGACCTCGCCCAATTGGGCGCGTATGGTGGGGGCCAGTGATGCGGTCAAATGGCCCGCCGGGATCGGGGGCAAGGGCAATGATGGCGTGGCGGCCTTTGTGCGCCAGACTTATGGCGCGCTGGGCTATGTCGAATATATTTACGCGCGCAAGGGTAAGGTCAGCTACGCGCTGCTTCAGAACGCGGCGGGCCAATTCCCCGCGCCGACGCTGAACAGCTTTGCGGCTGCGGCCACCGCTGCTCCTTGGGGGCGGGCTTCGGGCAATTACGTCTTGCTGGTCAATCAGCCCGGCGCGCAGGCATGGCCGATTTCGGGCGCGACCTTCATTCTGATGCATCGTGAACAGGAGCGCCCGGAAAAGGCGCGGGCGGTGTTGCGCTTCTTTGACTGGGCCTTTGGCCATGGTGACGCAACGGCAACGCGCCTGTCCTATGTGGCCTTGCCCGCATCGCTAAAATCCATGGTGCGACAGCAATGGCGCGCCATCGGGGGCGTGAAATGACGAGGCATACGACCGGCCTTTCGCGCGCGGCGCGTCAGGATGCTTTCTTTCAGGCGCTGTGTTTTTCCGCGGCCATGGTGTTGATGGCGACGCTGGCGGGCTTGTTGATCGCTTTGGTGATCGGGGGCTGGCCGGCGCTGGCGCATTTCGGGCCGAAGTTTTTCATCTCTGCTGCATGGGACCCCGTGGCCGAGGATTATGGTGCCGCCGGGCCGATTGTCGGGACGCTGGTGACCGCCGGGCTGGCCATGGTGATGGCGCTGCCGCTGGCGGTAGGGATTGCGGTCTTTCTGGTGGAATTCTGTCCGGCGGGATTGGCCAAATATGTCGGCATGGCGGTCGAGCTTTTGGCGGGCATTCCCTCGATCGTTTACGGCATGTGGGGCCTGTTCGTGTTGGCGCCGTGGTTTGCGCTGCATGTGCAATTGCCGCTGTTCTATATCGTCGATCCCGACAGTTTCTGGGGCCATCTGTTCGAAGGCATCCCCAATGGGGCCAATATTTTTACCGCCGCGATGATCCTGGCAATCATGGTCTTGCCCTATATCGCGACGGTTTTGCGCGAACTGCTGCTCTCCGTGCCGACCCATGTGCGCGAGGCGGCCTATGGCATGGGCTGCACCCCCTATGAGGTCGTCAGCCGGATCATGCTGCCCTATATTCGGCGCAGCGCGATTGGCGCGGTGATGCTGGGGCTGGGGCGCGCGCTGGGTGAAACGATGGCGGTGACCTTTATCATCGGCAACAGCCACGAATTCCCGCGCAGCCTGTTTGCCAGCGGTTCGACCATTGCATCGACCATCGCCAATGAATTTGCCGAAGCCAGCAGCGACCTGCACGTCTCGGCGCTGATGGCGCTGGGGCTGGTGCTGTTTGTCATCACCTTTGCCGCGCTGGTCGGTGCGCGCATGTTGATTGGTCAGGAGAAGGCGTGATGCGGATCGAGAGGCGCCTTTTCGACCGCCATGCGCGGCGCAAAATGGTCAATTATGCCTTTGTCGGCCTGACCATGGCGGCAACCGGCGTTGCGGTGATCGCGCTGTTGCTGATCCTGTGGTCGCTGGTGGTCAACGGGCTGGGCGGCATCAATCTGGACATTTTCACGATGGATCAACCGCCGCCCGAAGCGCCGGGAGGGCTACGTAATGCCATTCTGGGGTCGGTCGAAATGTGCCTGATTGGCATGGTCATTGCCGTGGTCATCGGCATTCTGGCCGGCACATGGCTGGCCGAATATGGCGAGGGCAAGAAGCTGGCCGAAGTGGTACGGTTTTTGAACGACGTGCTGCTCTCCGCGCCTTCGATCCTGATTGGTCTGTTTGTCTATGAATTGCTGGTGCGGCCGCTGCACGGGTTTTCGGCCGGGGCGGGCGCGGTGGCGCTGGCCTTTGTCGCGACGCCGGTGGTGACGCGCACGACCGAGGACATCCTGCGCCTGCAATCGAACCAGTTGCGCGAGGCAGGCATGGCGATCGGCGCGGGCAAGAGCTATGTCATCCGCGCGATCATCTGGCGCGCATCGCGCCCCGGTTTGGTGACGGGCGCATTGCTGGGCTTTGCGCGTATTTCGGGGGAAACGGCGCCGCTGCTCTTTACCTCGCTGGGCAATCCTGACCTGTCCTTTGCCCTGACCCAGCCGATGGGCGCCTTGCCCACGACGATCTATCAATTCGCGCTGTCGGCTTTTGACGACTGGCGCGCGCTGGCATGGGTGGGGGCGCTGTTGATCGCGATCACCGTTCTTGCCGCCAATATCATCGGACGCGCCTTGACGCGGGGGAGCCACAATTCGTGAATTTCGACGCCAAACAGGCCGATAGCGCCAGCGTGATCGTGCCCCCGCCGATGGAGCAGCGGGTTCTGGACGTGCGCGGTCTGGATTTCTTTTACGGCAAGCATCAGGCGTTGTTCGGGGTCGATTTGCCCGTGGCGCGCAACAAGGTGACGGCGTTGATCGGGCCTTCGGGCTGCGGCAAATCGACGCTGCTGCGAACGCTGAACAAGATCTATGACCTCTATCCCGGCCAGCGGGCAGAAGGGCAGATCCTGTTCAATGGCGAGAACCTGTTGGGCGGTGAAGCGGTGGCCGATGCACCCCCCGCATCGGGCGCGCCGATTCATGGCGATAATGCCCGGCTGCGCGCGCGCATCGGCATGGTGTTTCAGCGGCCCACGCCGTTCCCGATGTCGATCTATGAAAACATCGCTTTTGGCGTGCGCCTGCACCGCAATGTGTCGCGCGCGCAGATGGATGAGATCGTCGAAACCTCGCTGACCCGCGCCGCGCTGTGGGACGAGGTCAAGGACAAGCTGGACAAATCGGGCCTCAGCCTGTCGGGCGGTCAGCAGCAGCGGCTTTGCGTCGCGCGCGGGATTGCGGTGGAGCCGGAAGTGTTGCTGCTGGACGAGCCTGCCTCGGCGCTGGATCCTTTGTCCACGGCCAAGCTGGAGACGGCGCTGATCGAACTCAAGCAGAGCTTTACCATTGTCATCGTCACGCATAACCTGCAGCAGGCGGCGCGGATTTCCGATTACACCGGATTTATGCTGATGGGCAAAATGGTCGAATTCCGGCCTTCGGGCGAGGCATTTGTGAAGCCCGTGACGGCGGCGATGCGGGATTATGTGACGGGACGGTATGGGTGAGGTGAAAGATGCGAGGGTCTAGACCCTCGCGCTCCCGTTACTGTCTTTGTTGCGTATAGGGTTCGGCGAATGAGTGTCGGACGCGGCGTTGAATTTTGAAAGCCTGCGGCGCTTCCGGCCCCAAGGTTGCCGCGCCGCAGGCTTTCAAACTCTCTTCACTGCCCTGCCAACCCGGCACCACCCCATTACCGGGATTGCAAAGGGTCGAGACCCTTTGCCCGCCGGAGGCAAAACCTAAAAATCAAGCCGCCAGCTTCAACTCCAGCCGGTCCCAGATTTCCACCAATGCCCGCGTCAGATCGCGCATCATGGCCTCGGTATGCTGCGGCCCCGGCGTAAAGCGCAGGCGTTCCGTCCCACGCGGTACGGTGGGGAAATTGATCGGCTGCACATAGACGCCATATTCGGCAAGGAGGATGTCGCTGATCTTCTTGGCCTTGACCGGATCACCCACCATCAGCGGAACGATATGCGTGGTCGAATTCATCACCGGCAGCCCGGCCTCGCGCATCATCGCTTTCAGCGATGCGGCGGCGGCCTGCTGGCCATCGCGCTCAACACAGGAAGCCTTGAGATGGCGCACGGAGGCCAGCACGCCCGCCACCAGCACCGGCGAGAGCGAAGTGGTGAAGATGAAGCCGGGCGCATAAGAGCGGATCACGTCGATGATACGCTTGTCCGCCGCGATATAGCCGCCCATCACGCCGAAAGCCTTGCCCAGCGTGCCTTCGATAATGTCGATGCGGTGGGCGGCATTGTCGCGGTCGGTGATGCCGCCGCCGCGCGGGCCGTACATGCCCACGGCGTGAACCTCGTCGATATAGGTCAGCGCGCTGTACTTTTCCGCCAGATCGCAGATTTCATGGATCGGCGAAATGTCGCCATCCATCGAATAGACGCTTTCAAACGCAATCAGCTTGGGCAGGGCGGGATCGGTTTCGGCCAGCAATTCCTCAAGATGTTCAAGGTCATTGTGGCGGAACACCTTCTTTTCCGCGCCCGAATTGCGGATGCCGGCAATCATGCTGGCATGGTTCAATTCGTCGGAAAAGATCACACATCCCGGCAGGATCTTGGCCAGCGTCGAGAGCGTCGCATCATTCGACACATAACCCGAGGTAAAGAGCAGCGCGCCTTCCTTGCCATGCAGGTCGGCCAACTCTTCTTCCAGCTGGATATGGTAATGCGTGTTACCGCCGATGTTGCGCGTTCCGCCCGAACCTGCGCCCACGTCATGCAGCGCTTCTTCCATCGCGGCGATCACCTTGGGGTGTTGCCCCATCGCCAGATAGTCGTTGCTGCACCACACCGTGATCGGTTTCGGCCCGTTATGCCCGGCAAAACAGCGCGCGTTGGGATAGGCGCCCTTGTTACGCAGGATGTCGATAAACACGCGATACCGCCCTTCGGAATGCAGGCGGTCGATAGCTGCGTCGAAAATCTGGTCGTAGTTCACTGGCTCTTATCCTGAACGGCACCGTTGATCCGGCTTCCGGCTCTCCCCCGATAGAACATATGAGGGGATGCATAAAATGACCAGAGTCAAACACTGTGATAGGGCATTCTGTCCAAAAGTAGTATTCGTCTTTCCCGCAGGGTGATCACTTAGGCGATCAAAACAAGTCCACCCGCATCAATCCGCGCCGGGTCAGGGCAGGCTCCAACCCTTCGATTCCATCGCCGGTGGTGAATAGCGCCAGATCGGGTGAATTGCGTCTGAATTCCTGACCTTGCGTCAAAAAGCGTATGCGCCGCGCGATGCCATCGGACCCGTCAATATAGCGCACATCCGGGCCGAAAAACGCGCCCAATTCCTGGGTCAGCAACGGAAAATGGGTACAGGCCAGCACCACCGTATCGATCCTGTCGCCGCCCGGTTGATCGCGCAATCCATCGACGGCGCGGGCAATCAGCCGGGAATCGACGGGTTGCCCGCGCAATTTCGCCTCGGCGGCTTCGACCAGTTCAGGCGCGCCGTGGCGCAGCAGCAATTTGTCGGCGGCAAATTCATGTTCCAACCGATCGACATAGGCCTGCCGGATCGTCGCCTGCGTGCCCAGCAAACCGATCACGCCGGTCTGGGTCATGGCGGCGGCGGGTTTGATCGCGGGCACGGTTCCGACAATCGGCACCTCCAGCACCTCGCGCACACTGGCCAGGGCAATCGTGCTGGCCGTGTTGCAGGCAATGCAGACAAGGCGCGGGCGCAAGCGTTCGGTCATCCGGCCCAACAGGCCCGACACGCGCGCGGCAATCTGCGCCTCGGTTTTTGTGCCATAGGGCAGGCCCGCATTGTCCGCGACATAGATCACCGGCGCATCGGGCACATGACGGCGCAGCGCGTCCAGTACGGTCAACCCGCCAACGCCGGAATCAAACAGCAATATCGGGCTATCCGGGGTAATGCCGGGGGGGAGAGTCGAGGCCATGACAAAGCCTCTTTGAAACGATTGCGGCAAAAAGGAAAGAGAAGGGGGTTCGACAAAGCCGCCGCTGCGACTAAAGGAGGGTTGGCGCGCCGCTATGTTGCATGGGCGACCTTAAAGATGGCGGCGCATAAAAGGGTGAATGCAATGTCTTTGATGGTGGCCTCGGTGCTGGGCTATGCGCTGGGTTCGGTTCCTTTCGGGCTGTTGTTGACGCGGGCCTTTGGGGCCGGTGATCTGCGATCGATCGGTTCGGGCAATATCGGGGCGACCAATGTGCTGCGCACCGGGCGTAAAGGGCTGGCGGCGGCGACGCTGTTGCTCGACGGGGGCAAGGGCGCGGCGGCGGTCCTGCTGGCCGCGCATCTGCCCTCGGGCACGTTTGCCGATGGGGCCAGCGGGGCGCAATGGCTGGCGCTGGCGGGCGGCGCGGGGGCGATGGTGGGCCATTGCTTCCCGGTCTGGCTGAAATTCAAGGGCGGCAAGGGCGTGGCCACGATGCTGGGCGTGGCCTTGGGGCTGGCATGGCCGGTGGGGTTGATTTGCCTTCTGGCATGGGTGGGCATGTTCAAACTCTCGCGCATTTCCAGCGTGGGGGGCATGAGCGCCGCGCTGGCCGCGCCGCTGGGAGCGCTGGTGTTGGGCCATACGAATATGGTGCCGATGCTGGCGGCGCTGACCGCGCTGGTGCTGTATCAGCATCGTGAAAATATCGCCCGCCTGCGCGCCGGAACCGAACCGAAAGTGGGCGCGAAAAAGGGATGAGCGGCCAAGCACCGGGCCTGTCGCGCGATGAAGGGCTGGCGCGGATACGCCTGATCCGGTCGCCAAACATTGGCCCGGTGACCTTTACCCAATTGCTGCGCCGGTTTGGCAATGCGCGCGCGGCGATAGACGCCTTGCCCGATCTGGCCGCGAGGGGCGCGGGCAAGGGGCGTTCGGCCTATCGCGCCATCGAACATGGCGTGATCGAGGCGGAAATCGCCGCCGTTCGGGCCGCTGCCGCGCGCTATATCTTTCACGATTCGCCCGATTATCCCGCCCTGTTGCGACAGGTTGATTCCGCGCCGCCCTTGCTGATTGCGCGGGGGCGGGTTGATCTGTCCCGCGCCGCGCCTGTCGCCATGGTGGGTGCGCGCAATGCCAGCGCGGCGGCCATGCGTCTGGCCCGTGAAATGGCGGGCGCCTTGGCCGAGGCGGGCTATCCGGTGGTGTCGGGCCTTGCGCGCGGCATCGATGCCGCCGCGCATGAAGGCGCATTGGCCGGGCGCGGCGAGGCCTTCGGCAGCGCAAGCACGATTGCCGTCATCGCGGGCGGGATCGACGTGGTCTATCCGCCCGAACATGCCGCCCTGCAAAACCGCATCGCCGAAGAGGGCATGGTGGTGAGCGAAGTACCGCCCGGTGTCGAACCGATCCAGCGGCATTTCCCGGCGCGCAACCGCATCATCGCCGGCATGTGCGCGGGCACGGTCGTGGTCGAGGCGGCGTTCAAATCCGGCTCGCTGATCACCGCGCGTCTGGCCGGGGATTATGGGCGCGAGGTGATGGCGGTTCCCGGATCGCCGCTCGACCCGCGCAGCCATGGGTGCAACGAAATGATCCGCGAAGGCGCGGTGCTGATCCAGCGGGCCGAGGATATCATCGAACTGATCGCCAGTTTCGACGGCGTGCCCCGTTCGCATTTCCATGAGGATGACGGCAATATCCTGCCCGATTTCGGGGGGGATGATTTGCGGATCGGCCCCGACAGCGATGAAGATGGCAGTGCGCAGGCCAATGAACGCCTGCTTGCCCTTATCGGCCTTGCCCCGGTCAGCGTGGATGAAATGATCCGCCAATCCGGCATGGATGCGGGCGCGGTGCAAATGGCTCTGATTGAACTGGAATTGGCCGGTGCCATCATCCGTCATGCCGGGGCGCGGATCAGCCGCGCGGTATGAAACCTGCTGCCCCCTTGACGGAGGGGCGCGGTAGCCGCCAACCTCGCGCGTATACGTGAGGGGCCGTGCGGTCATAAGGGTGACCCTTGGGACAGGCGGTCTTCACAAGTCTTTCAATTGGGGGCATGGCCGCATCCACGGCTTTGTTTCTTTTTGGCCCTCGCGGCCGATACGGATAGTACAAGAGAACTCATGCAGCTTGTTATTGTCGAATCCCCGGCCAAGGCGAAAACCATCGAGAAGTATCTCGGCAAGGATTATCGCGTGTTGGCGTCCTATGGCCATATCCGTGATTTGCCGCCCAAGGATGGGTCGGTGCGTCCCGATGAAGATTTCGCGATGGATTGGGAGCTGTATGGCGACAAGCAGGCCCGCGTCCGTGAAATCGCCGACCTTGCCAAACAGGCCGACCGACTGATCCTCGCGACTGACCCTGATCGCGAAGGGGAGGCGATTTCGTGGCATGTGAAGGAACTGCTGGCCAAGCGGCGCGCATTGCCCAAGGAGGTCGAGCGCGTCACGTTCAACGCGATCACCAAGGATGCCGTCACCACGGCGATGAAGCATCCGCGAGAGCTGGATCAGGATCTGATCGATGCCTATCTGGCGCGGCGCGCGCTGGACTATCTGTTCGGCTTTACGCTCTCGCCGGTGTTGTGGCGCAAATTGCCGGGCGCGAAATCGGCAGGCCGCGTGCAATCGGTGGCTTTGCGCCTGATCGTTCAGCGTGAGCGCGAGATCGAACTGTTCAAGCCCGAAGAATATTGGCAGGTCGTGGCACGGATGCTGCACGATGGCTCGCAATTCCCGGCGCGTTTGGTCAAGTTCGAAGGCAAGAAGCTGGAGAAACTGAGCCTTGGCGATGCGGGCACTGCCGAGCGTGCGAAGGCTGCGGTCGAGGCGGGCGCCTTCCGCGTGGAGGAGGTGGAAACCAAACCCGTCCGCCGCAATCCCTATCCGCCTTTCACCACATCGACCCTGCAACAGGAAGCCGCGCGCAAGCTGGGCTTTTCGGCCAGCCATACGATGCGCGTGGCGCAAACCCTGTATGAGGCGGGCGCGATCACCTATATGCGTACCGACGGCGTCCAGATGGACTCCAGCGCCATTTCCGCCGCCCGCCGCGAGATTACCGAGCGCTTCTCCGGCCATTTCTGCCCCGAAAAGCCGCGCCATTACGAGACCAAGGCCAAGAACGCGCAGGAGGCCCACGAAGCCATCCGCCCGACCGAGTTCAGCCGCGACACCTATGGCAGCGGCGATGAGGCGCGCCTCTACGACCTGATCTGGAAACGCGCCTTGGCCAGCCAGATGGCGAGCGCCGCGTTGGAGCGCACCACCGTCACCATGCGCGATGGCACGGGGATGCACGAATTGCGTGCCACGGGTCAGGTCGTGAAATTCCCCGGTTTTATGGCGGTCTATGACGAGAGCCGCGATAACAAGACCGACGACGATGATGATGCAAACCTGCTGCCGCTGATGAACAAGGGCGATATGCCCTTGAAGCAGGGCGTGGACGCGACCCAGCATTTCACCCAGCCGCCGCCGCGCTATTCCGAAGCTTCGCTGGTCAAGCGTCTGGAGGAATTGGGCATCGGGCGTCCTTCGACCTATGCGGCCACGTTGCAGGTGCTCAAAGACCGCGCCTATGTGCGCACCGAAAAGAACCGCTTTTTTGCCGAGGAAACCGGGCGTCTGCTCACATCCTTCCTCGAACGTTTCTTTGACCGCTATGTCGCCTATGAATTTACGGCGGGCATGGAGGATGAACTAGACGATGTTTCGGGCGGGCGGGCGCAATGGCGCACGGTGCTCGAAGCGTTCTGGAAGGATTTCAAGCCCAAGTCCGACGAGGTGATGGAGAAGAAGCCCTCGGAAGTGACCGAGGCGCTGGATGAATTCCTCTCCGATTATCTCTTCCCGCCCAAGGAAGACGGCAGCGATCCGCGCAAATGCCCGCAATGCGAGGCGGGGCGCCTGTCGTTGCGTGGCGGAAAATATGGCGCTTTCGTCGCCTGCTCGAACTATCCGGAGTGCAAATTCACCCGCAAGTTCGGTCAGGCAGGCGGCAGCGCTGATGCAGGTGAAGAAGGCGAATTAGGCAAGCACCCGGAAACGGGCGAGCCTATCATGCGCAAGGCGGGTCGTTTTGGCCCCTATATCCAGATGGGCGAGGGCGAGACGCGCAAGATGGCGTCCATACCCAAAGATATTGGCGAGATGACGCTGGACTGGGCGGTCAAGCTTCTGTCCCTGCCGCGCACCATCGGACCGCATCCGGAAAGCGGTGAGCCGATCACCGCCAGCATTGGGCGCTATGGTCCCTATCTGGCGCATAGCGGCAAATATGCGCGCCTGCGCAGCACGGCCGAAGTGTTCGAAACGGGCATGAACCTAGCCGTGACCAAACTGGCCGAGGCAGCGGCAGGCGGCGGACGCAGCCGCAGCGCCCCTGCAGAGCCGTTGAAGGTCTTTGGCACCCATCCTACCACCGGCGGCGAGATCAAGCTTCTGGCGGGGCGCTACGGCGCCTATGTGACCGATGGGACGACCAATGCCACGCTGCCCAAGGCGGTCGAGCAGGACAGCCTGACGCTGGAGCAGGCGATCGGCCTGATCGACGAAAAGGCGGCCAAGGGTCCGGCCAAGGGCAAGAAAAAGGCGCCCGCGAAAAAGGCCGCGCCCAAAAAGGCCGCCGCCAAAAAGGATGATGGCGAGAAGGCTCCGGCCAAGAAGGCACCTGCCAAAAAGCCTGCCGCGAAAAAGGCGGCGCCCAAAAAGGCGGCTGAAAAAGCCTGATCGCAGCATTCACGAAAAGAAAGGGCCGCGTCGGAATTGTCCGGCGCGGCCCTTTTCTTATGCCTCAATGCCAAACCTATTTCCGGCGATAGACCAGCAGATCGCGCCAGCCTACCTTGGCGAGGCCGACTAACTGGTAATCCTGATTAAGGTGGTGGAACATCAGATTGCGGTTTTTCCAATTGACCGGCAACGATGAAGGCTCTGCGGCCATCACCACAACCTGGGGATGGCGGCGCATTGTGGCCTCGATTTCCTGTGCGGCATCCACACCCAAGGCATTGGCATCGACCATGCCGTTAAGATGGTTGGGGAAGACATAGCGCGTGACAAAGCACGTGTTGGTCATGTGATAGAGGATGGGATCACCCTCGTTGATATAGGCGCAGCCCTGTCCGGTCGGCGTGGCGGCGGCGCGACGGATCATGTCGGCGGCTTCTTCGACCTGCTCGCTGGTGCCATGGTGGCGAGTGTTGTAAATCGTCACCACGGCGGCGGCCAGAATGCCAAAGCCGATCATGAAATGCGTCAGCCAGCGCAGCGGACGACCGCGACCCAGAGCAGGGGCCGCCAGCGCCATCAGCGGCACCAGCAGCGGCGCAACATAATGGTCATACCACGTGCCAAAGATCAAAAAGCCTGCCACCGCGACAAAGGCCCAGATCCGCAAAAAGCCGTAGGCCGGGCGCGACAGAAAGCGCAGTGCGGGAACCTTTCGCGGCGCCCAGAAAATGGCCAGCCACACCGGAATCAGCGCCATCGTTTCCTTGAACAGGCGGAACAGCGATCCGTCGAAATCCTCGTGCCGGCCAAAGATCGAAAGGAAGTTGGCCTGCGCAAATTCCATGCCGTGGCCCATGGCGATATAGACCGCCCATGCCGCCAGCGTCGGAGCCAGCGCGATGCCCGCCCAGCCGGTTGCCGCCGCCCAAACCTTGCCATGCGACCAGCCCAGTTGGCGCGCACGGACCATCAGCATCAGGCCAAAAGCAACGCCTTCGAACACGACCGTATATTTGATCTGAAGCGAAATGCCGACCACGCCCATGATGGCCAGACCATGCACAAACAGGCGATCGCTGTTTTGTGCGGTCCACACCCGCATCATGCCAAGCCCGGCCAGAGCCATCAGCAGATTGTAGAAAACCGGCGCCTGTCCGCCAAAGCAGAAAAAGGCCGAGAGATACAATTGATAGGCAACGCCGGCCCAGAAAGCCCCCATCGGCGAGGCGATTTCACGCGCCATGCGATAGATGACCAGTGAGGTTCCCGCGACACAGGCCAGCGCAACCAGTTGATATTGCAGGATGCCATCGCCACCCAGCAGGCGGATCGCCGCATACAGGATGAACAGCCCAATCGGCTTGCGGTCCCAGATATCGACAAAGGGCACCGCGCCATGCAGCATGCGGTCGCCCACCAGCAGATAGAACTGCTCGTCAATATGGATAACAGGAAAGCCCAACGTGGCGCCGCGGATCAACAAACCCACCGCCAGATAGGCAAAGCCCATCATCAGCAGGTTGATTGCGCGCACCGCTCCCAGACCGGATCGATTGATCCGCCCCGCCGCCCCCTGAAAGGGCGAGCCGGCATTGGGAGCTTCCGACCCGGCTGCACCCCGCAGCCGCGCCGGAAGTTCTGCGATATATTCGACCATCAAACACTCCGTCCGCCTGATCGCCATTCGTAACCGCACAGACCCCCATCTGCACTGCGGTCAGGCGACCAACCCCCGATGTCCAATTCACTACCCAAACAGCATTTTATAGCTTTTCGCAGCTTTTGCGCGATTTGCCACAAACTTTGTACATGAGACTTACAAAAGATCAGCGCCGCACATTAACGTACCCATTCCAGGCCGATCTCTTCATAGATTTCCTTGGCGTCCGCCCAGTTTTCATCAATCTTGACGTGCAGGAACAGGTGTACCTTCACGCCCAGCAGTTCGGCCAGCTCCGCCCGCGCCGCTTCGCCAATCGCCTTGAGGCGGGCGCCGCGCTTGCCCAGCACGATGGCCTTTTGGCTGTCACGCGCAATTACGATCTGCTGACGGATCTCGACACTGCCGTCGCGGCGAACCTTGTAGCTTTCCGGACGAACCGTGCTGTCATAGGGCAATTCGTCATGCAACTGACGGTAAAGCTGTTCGCGGGTGATTTCGGCGGCCATCAACCGTTCCGATGCGTCCGACACCTGATCTTCGGGGAAATTCCACGGACCTTCGGGCATCAGATCGGCAAGGCGGGCCTTCAATTGCGCCACGCCATCGCCGGTCGAGGCAGAGATGAAGAAGACTTCGGCAAAATCCACCGCCTGCGTCAATTCCTGCGCCAGAACCAGCAGCGGTTCCTTGGGGCACAGGTCCACCTTGTTGAGCGCGAGCAGCTTGCGTTCCGGGCGACCCTTCAGCGATTCGAGGATTTCCTCCAAACCCTGACGGTTCTTTTTCGCGGCATCGACCACCAAAAGGATGGAGTCGGCTTCGGACGCGCCTTCCCATGCGGCGGCAACCATCGCGCGGTCCAGACGGCGGCGAGGGGTGAAAATACCCGGCGTGTCGGCAAGGATGATCTGCGTATTATGCTTGTCCGACTGTTCCAGCGCGATGCCCATCAGGCGGGCGCGGGTCGTCTGCGCCTTTTGCGAGACAATCGCCACCTTTTGCCCGACCAGCGCGTTGACCAGCGTGGACTTGCCCGCATTGGGGGCGCCCAGCACGGCCACCAGACCGCAAGATTCGACTACATCACTCATCCAAATTGCCTTAAAAATGCGGCGGCCGCCTGGGTTTCGGCCTCCTGTTTGCTGTTGGCGACGGCTTCGACCTCGCCCACACCCTTGACCGCCACGGCGACGGTAAAGCGGGCGGCATGATCGGGACCTGAACGGTCAACCAGTCGATATTCGGGGGGCTTGCGGCGATTGCCGGCGGCCCATTCCTGAAGCGCGGATTTGGGGTGCTTGGCCTGTCCTGCATGGCCGCCGACCGCTTCGGCCCAAAGGCTACGGATCAGGGCGCGTGTGGGTTCAAAGCCGCGCGTGACAAAGGATGCGCCGATCAGCGCCTCCATCACGTCGCCCAGAATGTTTTCGCTGTCCGCGCCGCCATCATCGCGCGCCTGTTTGCCAAGGCGCATGTGTTCGCCCAGCCCAATGCCGCGCGCCACGGTCGCGCACATCTGTCGGCTGACCAGCACGTTCAGGCGCTGCGAGAGGCGGCCCTCGGCCGCGCCCTCGCTTTGATACAGCCATTCGGCAATGGTCAGGCCCAGAACCCGGTCGCCCAGAAATTCGAGCCGTTGATAATCCTCGATCCCCTTGCCACGCGGAGCAGCCTGCGCGGCAAAGCTGCCATGGGTCAGCGCCGCGATCCATTCCGGGGCATCGACATTGTCAGCACCGATCACGCGGGTCAGAAATTCCCGTGTGGCATCCGAAAGAGCCGGGTTGTTCACCGATTTGAGTGTCAGGCTCTTGGTCAAAAGGTGCCCCCGATCCGGTTCCATCGCGCGGCGGTCAGCCAGGTCCAGGGCTTGTACCATGAAACCGATCCGTCCGTCGACCACATCACGATGGTGGCGCGGCCCACCAGATTGCCTTGGGGCACATAGCCGATGCCGCCCACTTCGACGGGGAAACGGCTGTCCTGCGAATTGTCGCGGTCATCGCCCATCAGGAACAGCGCGCCTTCGGGCACGATATAGGGCATCGTGTTGTCCTGCGGCGTGGCCTCCAGATCGAGGACGTTATAGGACTTGCCCGGCTTGCCATTGTCGGACGGCAGCGTTTCGCGAAATTGCGGATAGTGGCAGATGGTCTTGCCATCCTTCACCGTTTCATAATTCACATTCATGCCATAGCGCGGCTGATAGCAGGAGGTGTTGGGCGAGACGGCGATCTCGAAATCCTCGATCCTTTGCTTGGGCACGGCATTGCCATTGATGTACAGCACGCCGCCCTTCATCTGGATCGTGTCACCGGGCAGGCCGATCACGCGCTTGATCCAGTCGTCCTGATTGGTCGGCGGGGCCTTGAAGATCACCACATCGCCGCGCTTGGGCTGGGTGGCCAGAATGCGGCCCGGGATCAGCGGCAGGCTGAAAGGCATCGAATAGCGCGAATAGCCATAGGGCCATTTGGCGGCCAGCAGATAGTCACCGTTAACCAGACGCGGCAACATCGATTCGCTGGGGATGTTAAAGGGCGAGAAGAAGAAGCTGCGGAACACCGCAACGATCACCACCAGCTTGATAAGGAAAACGAAAAAGTTCTCCTCCTGTTTTTCCGGCTTGGCGCCGGGCTTGGTGGTGGGTTCAACTTGGCTCATCAGTGCTTATCCTTGAATCTGGCCGTGCTGCCATGTTGGTCCAGAAGCGCCGCGTCAAGCCATGGATTGGCTGAGCAGGGCATGAACCGTGCATCTTTGGGGCAGGGGAATGGATGCAAAACGTATGCGGGGGCCTGATTCATTCAAAATTGCTGCGCTGCACCCTTGGCCAATTGTCATGCGCAGGGCATAGGCATGACGCATATATTTGATCGCATCTGCAAGACGGGAGTGAAGCGAACATGTCCACCAACCAATCGGCCAAGGCAGCTTGGGACCATCTGGCGGGCTTGCCGCGCCCCACTCTGGCGGAACTGTTCGCTGGTGATGCTGACCGCCTCAGCAAATTGTCGACGCGTTTCGAACTGGGCGAAGGGCTGGGCGGCATCCGCTTTGACTGGTCCAAGATGCACCTTGATGATGCCGTGATCGCCGGTTTTGAGGCTCTGGCCACCGCGCAGGATTTCGATGGCCGCCGCGCGCAATTGTTCGGTGGTGAAAAGATCAACAACACCGAAGGCCGCGCCGCCGAACACACCGCCCAGCGCGGCGTGGGCAAGGACACCAGCGTTGAGGAAGCCCAAGCCCTGCATCAGCGCACGGCTTCGCTGGTCGCCGCGATCCATGAAGGCGCGTTTGGCGAGGTCAAGCACCTGATCCATATCGGCATTGGCGGTTCGGCCCTTGGCCCGGCGCTGGCGATTGACGCGCTGACCCGCGATGGTTGCGTGGTCGAGGTGCATGTCGTCGCCAATATCGATGGTTGTGCGCTTGAGGCCGCCTTTGCCAAGGCCGATCCGGCCACCACGATGATCGCGGTGGCGTCCAAGACCTTTACCACCATCGAGACGATGACCAATGCCAAGTCGGCCCTCAACTGGCTGAAGGAAAACGGCGTCGATGACCCCTATGGCCGCGTGGTTGCGTTGACCGCCGCGCCGGAAAAGGCGGTGGAATGGGGCGTGGATGAAACCCGCATCCTGCCTTTCCCGGAAAGCGTGGGCGGGCGTTATTCGCTGTGGTCCTCGATCGGTTTCCCGGTGGCGCTGGCGCTGGGTTTTGAGGAATTTGCCGAATTTCTGGCGGGTGCGGCCGCGATTGACGAACATTTCGCCAATACGTCGGGCGCGGACAATCTGCCCCTGCGCGCGGCCTTTGCCGATCAGCTCTACACCCGCCTGCGCGGTTGTCAGACGCGCGCCTGCTTTGCCTATGACGAACGCCTCGCGCTGCTGCCCGATTATCTGCAACAGCTTGAAATGGAATCGAACGGCAAGAGCGTGACCTTTGACGGCGCGCCGCTGGATGGTCCTTCGGCGCCGATCACCTGGGGCGGCGTGGGCACGGATGCACAACACGCCGTGTTCCAGTTGCTGCATCAGGGCACCATCGTTGTGCCGGTGGATTTCATCGCCAGCATCGCGCCGGGCGATCAGCTTGATCCGGCCCATCACCGCATCCTGTTGATGAACTGCTTTGCGCAGGGCGCCGCGCTGATGGCGGGCAAGGATTCGGATGACAAGTCGCGCGCCTATCCGGGCAACCGTCCTTCGGCGACGATTCTGGTCGATGACCTCTCGCCCGCCAGCCTTGGCGCGCTGATCGCGTTCCACGAACATCGCACTTTTGCCAATGCGGTCCTGCTGGGCATCAACCCGTTTGACCAGTTCGGCGTCGAACTGGGCAAGCAGATCGCCAATGCCATTGACAAGGGCGAGGCCGAATTTGACGCCAGCACCACCGCGCTGCTGGCCGAGGCAGGGTTGGTTTAACCGACACTTTGCCATAATTGATGGAACCAAATCGCGCCATTTCTGAAAAGAGATGGCGCGATTTTTGTATAAATTTTCATTGAGTTGATCGCTTTTTCATGGATATTCTTCATCCGTTTGGGTGACTGAACAGGTTTATCGAAAAAGCGGGGGCTTCATGATCAAATATTGGCGCGGTCGCGGTGTCGGCCATGCGCTGGCGCTTGCCATTCTTTGCGGCGCGGCGGGGCATGTTCACGCGCAAAGTGCCGATCCGGTCAAGAAGCCCGACCTCATTCCGACCGATGCTCTGGCCGAACGGCCCTTTATGTCGACGCCCAAACTGGCGCCCGACGGCCTGCATATTGCCGCGCGCATGAATGTGAAGGGGGCGGAAAATCTGGCCATCCTTGCGGTCAGGGATGAGGCGCCGATCCTGATCCCGATTGGTCAAAAAAAGGGCGACCCGGACCTGCGCTGGTATCGTTGGGCGGGCAATAACACACTGTTGATCAGCGTGGGCAAGCTGGTGCCATGGTATGATGACGAAGCCTTGCTGACGCGGTTGATCGCCTATGACATCACTACGAAAAAGATGACCTTTCTGGGCGATGCGACCGAAGGGTTGACGGGCGACGATGTTCTCTGGGTCGATCCGGAGGGCAAGAGCGTGCTGATGGCCTATCAGGCCACGATCTATCAATATCCCAGCATATGGCGCGTGGATATCGCGACCAACAAACGCAAACTGGTCGAATCGTCACAGGATGGCGTGTGGGACTGGTATGCCGACAATACCGGCGTTGTCCGCGTCGGATACCGGATGAAGGATGGGGGCAAATGGGACATGCTCTATCGCGCCAAGGCCGGGGAGCCGTTCCGCACGGTGGTTCGCGCCAAAAGCCGTGAGGACGAGGACGCACAGATGAGCGCGGTGCATCTGTGGTCCGGGACGGACCTTGGCTATCGCATTCTGAAAAATGAAAAGACCGGGCGCGATGCGCTCTATCGCTATGATTATTCCAAGCGGGAAAGAGGCGAGTTGGTCTTTGAATCGGCGAAAAACGATATCGAGGATTTCGACCTGAGCGAGGACAAGGGCGAATTGGTCGATGTGTCCTATACCGACGATCAATATCGCGTGCATTGGTTCGACAAGGAACTGGCCGAATTACAGGACAGTTTGGACAAATCGGTCGGCAATCGCCGCGCATGGGTGGTGACGCGCAGCCGGGATCGTCAAACGATGATCGTCCATGTCGGCTCCTCCTCGGATCTGGGCAGCTATTATTACTATCAACTGGCCGAAGGGGTGATGCATCGGCTGGCGGCGGTGAATGAAAAGCTGCGTTCGATCAGTTTCGCCGCCCCGCGCTATGTCACCTATAAGGCGCGTGATGGGATGGATATTCCGGCCTATCTGACCCTGCCGGTGGGGCGCGATCCAAAGGGGTTGCCGCTGGTTATCCTGCCCCATGGCGGCCCATATGGTGTGCGTGACCAAGGTGACTTTGACACGGATGTCCAGTTTCTGGCCAATCGCGGCTATGCCGTGTTGCAACCGCAATATCGCGGGTCGAGAAGTTTTGGCGATGATTTTTATCAGAAGGGGCGCGGTGAATGGGGCCGCAAGATGCAGGATGACCTTGACGATGGCATGGACTGGCTGGCCAAGGATGGGGTGATCGATCCCAAGCGGGTTTGCATCGTGGGGTCGTCCTATGGCGGCTATGCCGCGCAATGGGGCGCGATCCGCAACCCGGAACGCTATCGCTGCGCCGCCAGTTTTGCCGGTATTTCCGATATGCCGCGCAGCCTCAAGTTCCAGTTGAGCGACATGACCAATTTGAAGCGCGGGGCGGCCGAATGGAAAAAGACCGTCGTGGGGCCGGAGGATTTTGACCTTAAAACGATCTCGCCTTTGATGTTTGCGGATAAGCTGAAAGTGCCGCTGATGCTGCTGCACGGGGACAAGGATCAGCGGGTGCAGTACAAGCAATCCACGCTGATGGCCGATGCGTTAAAGGCGGCGGGCAAGGATTATGAATTCTATCCCATGCCCGGCGAAGGTCACGGTTTTTCCAAAAGCGTCAATGCCAAGCTTTGGTATGACAAGCTGGATGCGTTTTTGAAGAAGCATAACCCGGCGGATTAAGGGGCGTTGCTGACATCGGGGCGGTTTCAAGGGGTGAACGGATGAAAGTGTCATTGCGGCGGTTGCTGGCGCTGAGTATCTCAAGTGCGTTGTGCTGGACCCATGTTGGCATGGCCCATGCCCAGAGCGTTGCTCCGCCTGATCGTGTTGCACAGGTTCCTGTGGCGGCGGACTATGCCTCTATGCCCTTTGTCACCTTTCCCGTTCTGTCGCCCAATGGCGAATGGATGGCGGGATTGTTCGGCATTGCGGGCGAAAGACAGCTTTGCATGATCAGCCTGTTCGGCACGCTGGCGGATCGCCAATGTGTCGGCATGCCGGACATGACCGATGTTTTTGCGATTGAATGGGTCGGCAATGACAATGTCGTCGCCCGCCTTTCTCAGGCGACAAAGGCCGGCGACGGGACGTCCATGAAGTTTTCCCGGCTGATCGGGTTCAATCGCTTGACCGGCCAATATACGACGCCCTTGCACAATGTGATGGGGCAAAATGCCTCTGATGTCCTGTGGGTGGCGCGTGATGGTTCGCCGATGATTTTGGTGGCGGCCCAGCAATCGATGTTCAATGAAACGGTCGACCGGTTTCGCGGCAATGACAATAGCCGGGAAGCTTTGTTCTGGCCTGCGGTGTTCCGGGTCAATGTCGCCACGGGTGAGGTGCAGAAGGTTCAGGGCGGGATTGAATATGTGCTCGATTGGCGCGCGGATGCTGCCGGGCGGCTGCGCATGGCGGTGGCATATCGCGATGACATCGGGCTGACGGGGGCCTTTTATCGCGGCGAAAAAGAGGATTTGATGCATTCGCTTAAATCCCCCGGCGATGGCAAGGCAATGGCGCTGCCGGAAATTTTTCTGCCCGGCGGTGATCATGCGATCGTCATCCGCAATGCCAAGGATGGCAGTTCCTTGTGGGAGGTCGATCTGAACAGCGGGGCCGACGTGGCCAAGGTTTATGAAGCTCCCCCCGGTCGCACGATTGCCGATGTTCTGGCCAATGCTGACCGGACGGCGTTGATTGGCGTGTCGCTTTCGGGCGGGCGGGACGAAATTGTGTGGCTGGACAAGGATTTGGCCGAATTGCAGGCGAATTTGCAAAAAGCGGTGGGCGAACGACGGGCAAGCATCCTGTCGATGAGCGATGATCGTCAACGCCTGCTGGTGCGGTTGGATCGCGCCGATTCTCCGGGCTCGCTTTTCATGTTCGACTATGCCTCGGGCAAATTGCATGCCTTGGCCAATATGATGGACAGGCTGGGCAATGGGCCGCTCAACCCCGTGCGGGCGGTGCGTTACAAGGCGCGCGACGGGCTGGAAATCGAGGCGATCCTGACCCTGCCCAAGGGGCGTGTAGCAAAGGATCTGCCTTTTGTGGTCATGCCCCATGGTGGGCCTTGGGCGCATGACACGCTGGATTTTGATTATTGGGCGCAATTTGTCGCCAGCCTTGGCTATGGCGTGATCCAGCCCAATTTCCGCGGCTCGGACGGCTATGGCGAGGATTTCCTGAAAAAGGGCGAGGGCCAGATGGGGCTGGCCATGCAGGATGATTTGAACGATGCGCTGGGTTTTGCGGTCAAGGAAGGATGGGCCGACGGCAAACGGGCTTGCCTGATGGGCGGTTCTTATGGCGGTTATGCGACGATGTGGGGGCTGGCGCGGGATCCCGATCTGTGGCGTTGCGGCATTTCCGTGGCGGGGGTTTCCAATCTTCGGCGCGATGTCAATGATATGCGCTCCTATCTCAACAGCCGGACCTATCAGGCCGATTGGAAGAAGATGACGCCTGATTTCAATGCAGTTTCGCCGATCAAGGCTGTGGCGCGAATCAAGGCGCCGCTGCTGCTTGTGCATGGCAAGAAGGATGTCCGGGTCGATTTCCAGCAATCGTCGGATATGGCGTCAAAGATGGAGGGCGCGGGCAAGGTGGTGCAATTCCTGCCCCTGCCCAAGGCCGATCACAATTTTTCGCGTGAGGCGGATCGGCTGGAATTGCTCAAGGCCACCGAGGCGTTTCTGCGCAAATATAACCCGCCCGATTAATATTGTATGCATTGCATACGGTCACTTGGCAAAGCCTAGTTCTGGCCCCATATCGGCGCGGAAATATGTTCCCCCCGGTGGAGTTAGACGATGGCCGAATTTGACTACGACCTGTTTGTGATTGGCGCCGGGTCGGGGGGCGTGCGCGCCAGCAGGATCGCGGCCAGCCACGGCGCACGCGTTGCCGTGGCCGAGGAGTTTCGCGTGGGCGGCACCTGCGTTATCCGCGGCTGCGTGCCCAAGAAACTGCTGGTTTACGCCAGCCAGTTTGCCGAGGAACTGCACGATACGGCCAAGCTTGGCTGGACGCTGGGCGAAAAGAGCTTTGACTGGGCGGCTCTCCGCGATTTCGTCGCCAGCGATGTCGACCGGTTGGAGCGGGCCTATACGTCCACGCTGGACAACAACAAGGTCGATCATTTCCACGAACGCGCCACCATCGCCGGGCCGAACACGGTGCGGCTGGCATCGGGGCGCGAGATCAGCGCCAAATACATTCTGGTGGCCGTGGGCGCTTGGCCGGTGATGCCCGAATTTCCGGGCAATGAACACGCGATCACCAGCAATGAAGTGTTCCATCTGGAGAGCTTTCCCAAGCGCGTGGTGATTCAGGGCGCGGGCTATATCGCGCTGGAATTTGCGGGCATCTTCAACGCTCTGGGCGCGCATGTCACGGTGGTGAACCGTTCGGACAAGATCCTGCGCAGCTATGACGAAAGCCTGACCGACCGCCTGTTGACCATGATGCGGGCGCGGGGCGTGGAATTCCGTTTCAACGCGCCGATTGAAAGCATCATCAAGCAGTCGGACGGCTCGCTCTGCGTCAACACCAAGGGTTTCCTGCCGATTGAGGCGGACGTGGTGCTGGTCGCCACCGGGCGCAAGCCCAAGACGCCGGGGCTGGGGCTGGAAAACGCCGGGGTCGAACTGGGCAAGAATGGCCAGATCCCGGTGGACGAATATAACGCCACCTCCTGCCCCTCGATCTATGCCGTGGGCGACGTCACCGACCGGGTGCAATTGACCCCCGTGGCCATCCGCGAAGGCCATGCCTTTGCCGACACGGTGTTTGGCGGCAAACCCCGCACCATCGCCTATGACCATATCCCCAGCGCGGTGTTCAGCCAGCCGCCCTTGGCCGGCGTCGGCATGACCGAGGCGGCGGCGCGCGCGGCGGGGCACGACATCAAGATCTACACCAGCGATTTCCGCCCGATGAAGAACATGTTCGCCACGCGGGCGGAGCGTGGCTTTTACAAGCTGATCGTGGATACGGCGACCGACAAGGTCATCGGCGTTCACATGATCGGGCCGGATGCGCCCGAGATCTTGCAAGCCGTGGCAATTGCCGTGAAAGCGGGTCTGACCAAGGCCGATTTCGACGATACGGTGGCTTTGCACCCCTCGATGGCCGAGGAATTGGTGTTGATGCGGTAAGAAGCGGGGAAGGGTTTATATCACGAGGGGCTAGCCCCTCGTGGCTCCCCGATACTGTCTTTGTTGCGCTACGGGTTCAACCTTGCGGAAGGAGGCCCCGCCGGAAGCTGTTATTGTCTGCGGCGCTCCCATCTGGCGCTCACGGTTGGGTAGTGCGCGACAATGACAGTAATGGGAGCGCGAGGGTTATGACCTTCGCATTTTCACCCTTCCAATTCTTCCGCCAAAAACGCCGAAACTTCCGCCAAGGTCACATCCTTGGTCAAAAACGTCCCGCCGATCCCGCGCATCAACAGAAACGCCAAGCGCCCCGCATCGACCTTTTTGTCATGCAGCATATGGGCCGCCAATTGCGCCCCCGATACATTCAGCCCCAGCGCCCGCACATCCGCAGGCAGGCCCACGGCAGCGATATGGGCGGCAACGCGCGCTGCCTCATCCGCGTCCATCAGCCCCCGCCGCGCCGAAAACCGCGCCGCCAACACGCAGCCCAGCGCCACCGCCTCGCCGTGCAGCAAGCGGTCGGAAAAACCGGTTTCGGCCTCCAGCGCATGGCCGAACGTGTGGCCAAGGTTGAGCAGCGCGCGCAGGCCCGTGGTTTCAAACTCATCCTGCGCCACAATGCGCGCCTTGGCGGCCACCGAATAGGCCACCGCATATTCGCGCGCCGCCCGGTCGCCCGAGAGCATGGCCTCGCCATTGGCTTCACACCACGCGAAAAATTCCGGGTCGTTGATCAGCCCGTATTTCACCACCTCGGCATAACCTGCGGCCAATTCGCGGCGAGGCAGCGTTTCCAGTGCATCGAGATCGGCCAGCACCAGCGAGGGCTGATGAAATGCGCCGACCAGATTCTTGCCCGCAGGCGTGTTGATGGCGGTCTTGCCGCCCACGCTCGAATCGACCTGCGCCAAAAGGCTGGTCGGAACCTGAATGAAATGGCACCCGCGTTTCAGCATAGAGGCGGCGAACCCTGTCAGATCCCCGATCACCCCGCCGCCCAGCGCGATAATATGGTCACCCCGCTCCACCTCCAGCGCCAGCAGCCCATCGACCACCGCCACCAGATTGGCCCAGCTCTTGGTGCTTTCACCCGCGGGCAGGACATGCCACGCGGCCTTCTTGCCCGCGCGTTCCAGTGAGGCATCGACCGCCGCGCCCCATGCGCCATGGACATTCGCATCGGTAACGATCGGCACGACGGGCTTGCGCAAACGCGCTCCCGCTTCCTGCGCCAGATTGGCAATCAGCCCGGCGCCGACGCGCACTTCATAGGGGCGTCCGGCAATATCGACAGGAATAATCGGCATCGTTCAATCAGCCTTTCGCGCCATGGGCATTAAGCCATTCGTCCAGCGAGACCATCAGGCTGGCCAAAGTGCGCGAATGGGGCACATTGCCGCTCATCACCTTGATCGGGGCCTGCGAATAGAAAGGTTCGCGCGACGATTTGAGATTGGAGAGAATTTCACGCGGGTTGCCGGTTTTCAGCAAAGGCCGGTTGCCCTTGCGCGCCGTGCGATCGACCAGAGTATCGAGTTCCGCGTCCAGCCACACCGCAATCCCGCGCGCCAGAATCAGTTCACGCGTGGCATCATTCACAAAGGCCCCGCCGCCGGTGGACAAAACCTTCAGCCCCGCCTTGCCATTGCCCGCATGGGGCAGCTTCAAACCGCTGGCCGCATCGCCCGGCGTGTTTTCACCCAGCAGGCGGGCAATCACCCGGCGTTCGCCCTCGCGAAAGAAGGCCTCGCCGTAAGTGGCGAAAATATCGGGAATCGGCATATGGGCCGCCTTCTCGATTTCGTCATCGGCATCGACAAATGGCACATTCAGCAAGGCGGCCAGGCGCCGCCCAAGGCTGGTCTTGCCCACGCCCATCATGCCCACCAAAACGATGGGGCGGTCGATATGCGCCAGAACCGCGGCCAGATGAGCGGCCTCTGCTGCGCTTTCGGAAAGAGTGTGATCTTCATCCATTGCCGGGTTGCCTATACTTTTGCTAACCGGCGGCGCAAGCATGGCATGATGCAGGTCGCATTATGGGCCGTTATTTCGAGGATTTTGGATTTGACTGTCACGATCCGGCGCGATGGCGGCAAAAGCAGGGTGACGCAATCAAGGTCTATGGCACGGTCCATGGCCCATTGGGGGTGGTGGCTCCTGCTGGCGATTTTGCTGGCGGGGGGCGTTCTGATTGCGGCATGGATCAAGGGCGGGCCGGTGCAGATGCACGAACAGGCGGTGGAACTATCGGCCAGACAGGTCGGCGTGAACGGACAGGTAGGTCGATGAAAGTGGTTTCAAAAAGCATCCTGTCGCGCGGTGCTGTAACTTTGCTGGGTGCGGGCGGGCTGACGCTGGCGGCGTTGGGTGCCGGGGCGGCCGTGGCACAGAACGGGCCGGAATCGCTGCTGCCCCCCGGATTTGATCGTCCTGCGGCGCGTCCCACCCGTGCCGCCGCGCCTGTGGCCGCGCCGGGACGCCCGGTATCAGCCTCGCCCACGCCCGAACCCACGATTGCGGCGCAGCCGGTTGTGGAAACCCCATCAGGGTTGGGCGCGATTGGTGCGGCAACGGCGGTGGGGCCGGTGGTCCTGCCCGACGGCATCACGTCCTTTGAACAATTGATCGCTTTGCCGCCGGACAAGCTGGATCGCCTGTTGGGCCTGATCCCCAAATATGACATTCCCCCCGGCGCGCAGCGCGCGGTGAAACAGGTCGGCCTGCTCGACACGGGTGAGGGCGGCATGGCCCCCGAATCGCTGGCGGGTCAGAATGTCGGGCTGGTCCGCGCGGTCCTGTCGGGCAATATGGGGCAAATGGTGTCGCGTTGGGGGCATATTCTGGTGCGCCGCGCTCTGGCCTCGCGTCTGGATGCTCCGGCGGAAATGGCGCCCACCGAATTTGCCGCACTGCGCGCCGCGCTTCTGCTGCGCATGGGCGAGGGCGTGGCGGCGCGCGCCTTGGTGCAGGATGTCGATCCGGGCAATTATGATCCCACACTGACGCAAGCGGCGATGGATGCCTATATTGCGACGGGCGATTTCACCGGCTTCTGCCCGGTGATGCAGTTGAACTATTCAGCGCGCGATGATGCGTCATGGATGGTGATGCGCAGCATTTGCCAGACCTATGGCGGGGCCACTTCGACCGGCCAATCGGAACTGGACCGGCTGGGCAAGAGCAAGGTCTTGACCGGCATCGACATGGAACTGGCGCAGAAATATGCCGGGGCCGTGGGCGGCGCGCGGGCGCGGGCGGTCAAGATCGAGTGGGACAATATCGACGATCTGACCCCGATGCGCCATGGGTTGACGCTGGCCGTGGGTTTGGCGCCGCCCGAAACGCTGTTGGCCAAATCGGGGCCGATTTACGCGACGATGACGGCGCTTTCGCCGATGGCGGGCTTGGGCCTGCGTGCGGATGCGGCCGATGTGGCGGGCGCGATGGGCGTGTTGTCGGGCGCGGCAATGGTCGATCTCTACAGCCAGATCTACAACAATGATGACATCACCGGCGGCCCGGCAGAACGCGCGCTTTTGCTGCGCGACGCCTATGTCGGGGTGACGCCTGCGGACCGTATGTCCGCGATCCAGCAATTGTGGGATGGTTCATCCAACCCGATGGCGCGCTATGCGCGCATGGTGCTGACCGCCTATGCGGCGGCGCGGCTGGCCCCCTCGGCGGATTTGAGCGGACAGTCGGGCGATTTGCTGGCCTCGATGCTGTCGGCGGGGCTGGATGGCAATGCGGCGCTGTGGCGGCCGGTGGTCGAGGTCGGCTCGGCGGGCTGGGCGCAATTGGCGGTTGGCCTGCCCATGGGCGGCGAGGTCGATTCGGGCGCGGTGGAAAGCTTTATCGGCAATGACAAATCCGATGGCCAGCATCGCAGCGCCTTGTTGATCGCGGCTTTGTCGGGTCTTGGCCGGATCAAGGACGGCGATCGCGATTCGTTGCTGGGCAAGGTGAATGCCAGCGTGGCGGGCAATACGCGCTGGACCGGCACGATTGATGGCGCGGCCAATGTGAACAATGCCACGCTGGTCGCATTGCTGGCCGGTTTGGGGATGCAGGGGGATAGCTGGGCCAAGATGACGCCGCGCTATCTTTATCACATCATCTCGGCGCTTAACCGTGTGGGCCTGGGGGCCGAAGCCCGCATGATCGCCGCCGAAGCGGTGTCGCGCGGGTGAGGAAACCGCCCAGCGCGGCGGTCGCGGCCTTTCTGGCGATGCTGGCGGCGGAGCGCGGCGCGGCGGCCAATACGCTGGCGGCCTATGAACGCGATTTGCGCGGGGCCGAAGATGTGCTGGGCGATCTGGAGAGGGCCGATGTGGCCGCGCTGGAGCGATTGGCCGCGACATGGGGACATTTGTCCCCGGCCAGCGTGGCGCGCAAATCCTCGGCCTTGCGGCAATTCTACGGTTTCCTGATCGACGAGGGCTGGCGCGAGGATGATCCCAGCCCGGCCTTGCCGCGCGTGGCGCAGCAGCGTCCCTTGCCGCGCATTCTGGGGCATGATGACATCGCCGCCCTGTTCGGGCGGGCCGAGGAGGAAGCAGCGGGCGATAAGCGGGAGCCGTTGCGGACGCTGGCCTGTCTGGAATTGCTCTATGGTTCGGGGCTGCGCGCGACGGAACTGGTGTCTTTGCCGATCAATGCGGTGCCGCGTGATGCCCCTTTCCTGACCATCACCGGCAAGGGTGGGGCGCAGCGCATGGTGCCGATCAGCGCGCGCGCGACGCAGGTTTTGCGGCGATGGATCGCATTGCGGGGGGCGGGCCGGGATTCGCGTTTCCTCTTTCCCTCGACCGGCAAGGACGGGCATCTGACGCGGGTGCGCCTGTTTCAACTGCTGCGGGCCCTGGGGGCGAGGGCGGGGCTGGACCCGACGCGGCTCAGCCCGCATGTGCTGCGCCATGCCTTTGCCACGCATCTGTTGGAAGGCGGGGCGGATTTGCGCGTGGTTCAGACACTTTTGGGCCATGCCGACATTGGCACGACCCAGATCTATACCCATGTCGATGCCGCGCGTCTGGTCGATTTGGTGAACCAACGCCACCCTTTGGCGACCAAGGCGGTTCATTGAAGGCCGAAAGGCTTGCCCAATCCCGCGCATCGCACTAGGGCCTTGTCCCCATGGTTTCCTATCTCGAATTTGAAAAGCCGGTGGCGGCGCTTGACGCCCGCATCAAGGAATTGCGCGCAACGGCGGTGGAGGGCGACCTCGACATCTCCGCCGAGATCGGCAGGCTGGAGCGCAAGAGCGCCGACCTGCTGGCCAGCACGTACAAGGCGCTGACGCCTTGGCAGAAGACGCAGGTGGCGCGCCATCCGATGCGCCCGCATTTCGTCGATTACGTCGAAAAGATCTTCGCCGATTTCGTGCCGCTGGGCGGTGACCGTCTGTATGGCGAAGATCAGGCGATCATTGGCGGCTTTGCCACGTTGAACGGGCGCAAGGTGATGTTGATCGGCCATGAAAAGGGCCACGACACCGCCACGCGCATCAAGCACAATTTCGGCATGGGCAAGCCCGAAGGCTATCGCAAGGCGATTCGCCTGATGGAACTGGCCGGGCGGTTTGGTTTGCCGGTGGTGACGCTGGTGGATACGTCGGGCGCGTTTCCGGGGGTTGAGGCCGAAGAACGCGGTCAGGCCGAGGCCATTGCCCGTTCGACCGAGGCCTGCCTTGCCCTTCGCGTGCCGATGGTGGCCGTGATCGTGGGCGAGGGCGGCTCGGGCGGCGCGGTCGCTCTGGCCAGCGCCGAACGTGTGCTGATGCTGGAGCATGCCGTCTATTCGGTGATTTCGCCCGAAGGTTGCGCCTCGATCCTGTGGCGCACCGCCGAAAAGGCGGCGGATGCGGCCGAAGCGATGAAGGTGACGGCGCAGGATCTGCTTGGCCTCAAGGTCATTGATCGCATTGTGCCCGAACCCATCGGCGGCGCCCATCGTGATCCCGATGCCGCGGCCAAGGCGCTGGGCAAGGCGATTGGCGAGGAATTGGACAAGCTGCTCAAGCTGGATGCCAAGCAGTTGCTGGCCATGCGCGAAGAGCGTTTTCTGGCGATTGGCGCCGAATAAGGCGCCCTATCGTTCGATTACACAAAAAGGGCGCAGCGCGGATGGTCGCTGCGCCCTTTTTGTTGTGCCGATGGCGCGGGCGGATGGCGCCCGTGCCAGCAGCGCCCCGGATCAGTTGGCCGCAGCGTTGGCGGTCGACATCTGCGACGAGGTGGTGTTGAAGGTGCTCTTAAGCTGATTGCCCAGGCCATTCATCGCGGTGATGGCGGCAACGGCGATCAACGCGGCAATCAGGCCATATTCAATGGCGGTGGCGCCGGCTTCGTCGCGGATCAGCTTGTTCAGGAACTTCATGTTTGATCTCCGTTGGTGTCGGACAAACCCCCTTGCCGACAATGGATAGATACAGAGAACCTTTTGATTATGCGACTATAATATATTGATTAACTGATATTAACCTTAAAATGCCCAATGGGCGCATGGTCCGGCCGGGCAAAAAGAAGGGGCGGCAGGTTTCCCCGCCGCCCCGTTCCTTAACCTTAACGCGCTGGCGAATTAGGCAGCAGCAGCGTTGGCCGTCGACATCTGCGACGAGGTCGTGTTGAACGTGCTCTTGAGCTGGTTGCCCAGGCCGTTCATGGCGGTGATGGCGGCAACGGCGATCAGAGCAGCAATCAGGCCATATTCGATGGCGGTCGCACCAGCTTCGTCGCGGATCAGCTTGTTGATGAACTTCATGGTCAGTCTCCTGTAGCAGTCTTTCCGCCCTGCCAGTTTTCCCGTCTCAGCCCGGCGGTGAACCTCTTCCTAGTGGAGATGTCTTAACAATCCGTCAGCGCAGCCGAGTCGCTCGTGGATAATACGGATGGGCCGATTCATGAGGTGTCAGGACACGGCTCCGCTTTGCATTTTGCAAATGGCGGGTGGCCGTCGCGGCAAAATGTGTGGCGAATCGGACGTTAAGGTCGAATCAGCTTCCAGTGGCCTGCTGGACGGCGGTTTCGGTCTGGGAGCTGACGTTGTTCCACGTTACGCCAATGGCATTGGCCATTCCGCTGAGCGAGGCGACCATGGCGATGACGATAAGGCCGCACAGCAATGCATATTCGACCGCGGCAAGCCCGCGTTCGTCCCGAATAAGCCGGGCCAGGATTTTTGGAATAGACATATTTCCCGCCTGCCCAATTGCATTGCGACGCTATTGTGCCCGATGCGGAGTTAATAAGCTCTTGAACGCTGTATAATTAGGTTTTCGGATGAATGGACAAAGGGAATAGGATGATTTTGCCGGTGGTGGCCGTGGCGCTGTTAAATAAGGATGGGCGCATATTGATGCAGCGCCGCCCGGAAGGGAAGGAGCATGGCGGCCTTTGGGAATTTCCCGGCGGCAAGATTGATCCGGGCGAGGGGGCTGTCGATGCCGCACTGCGCGAGATGGAGGAGGAATTGGGTGTGGGGTTGGATGCCGATGCCCTCTACCCTGTCAGCTTTGCCGAGAATGGATCGGGGCGGCGCATTCTCCTGCTGCTTTATGCTGCGCACATCTGGCGCGGCGAACCGGAGGCGCGGGAAGGCCAGCATTTTGAATGGATTGCGCAAGGCGATCTGATGGCGCTTTCCATGCCTCCGCTCGACGTTCCTCTGGCGCAGGCGCTTTTGCGCTGGATCGCGGCCGGAAATGGGCCTTGTGAAAATTAGTTTTTGCGCGTTGCATTTTTCTGCTTGCCAAGCTGGTGAATGCCCCTTAGAGGGGCGGCTCCAACGCACCCGTAGCTCAGCTGGATAGAGCATCAGACTACGAATCTGAGGGTCGGACGTTCGAATCGTTCCGGGTGCGCCATTCCTCTTACAGGTGGAATGGACAGCCTTTTGGTTGTTGGGTCCTGTGCCAAATTGCGCACCCGTAGCTCAGCTGGATAGAGCATCAGACTACGAATCTGAGGGTCGGACGTTCGAATCGTTCCGGGTGCGCCAATTTGTCCATGGGTTTGCGACATGGTCGCCTTTTGCCCCATCGGGCATGTTTCCTCCAAAATGACAATTGCTCTTGCTTTGGCCGAGAGAACGGCCGAAAGCGGCGCCCAGAAGCGGTCGATAAAAGACCCGTAAACCATGCTGGCCCTGACAATGGCTGACGACGCCGCGAGAGGATTTCCTTGACGCCCCGTCGGTCCGATTGGCCCGCATGATGGAGTAGCGCAGGATGAACGTGATCAGCGACCATTTCGACCCGCATGATGATGCGGATGACGGCAAGCTGCCGGTGCCTCAGGAAGTTCAGGAAGCGATTCGCACGCTGATTCGCTGGTCTGGCGATGATCCGCAGCGCGAAGGGCTGATCGACACGCCCGCGCGTGTCGCCCGCGCGTGGAAAGAATATTGCCATGGTTACGACGAGGATCCCGCCGCCCATCTTTCGCGCACGTTCGAGGAAGTGGGCGGTTATAACGAGATTGTCCTGCTCAAAGACATTCCGTTCCAGAGCCATTGCGAACACCACATGGCCCCGATCACCGGCAAGGCCAGCATTGCCTATTTGCCGCGTGAACGCGTGGTGGGCATTTCAAAGCTGGCGCGCGTGCTGCATGGCTATGCCCGTCGTTTGCAGATTCAGGAGCGCCTGACCGCCGAAGTGGCCCAGTGCATCTGGGACAATCTGGACCCGGTGGGCGTGGCCGTGGTGGTTGAGGCGCAGCATGGTTGTATGACCGGGCGCGGCGTAAAGACGCCGGGCGTGGGCATGGTGACCAGCCGCATGATGGGCGTGTTCCTGTCCGATCCGCGCAGCCGCAAGGAAGTGCTCAGCCTGATGGGCTATTGATCGGTTTGGTTGACCCGGCGCGTGCGGGGTGAAAAGGTGGGGTTATGAAATTCCAAGCCTTCGCCCGCCGCGCTATGCTTTGCGCTCTTGTCGCTGTTCCTCTGACTTCGGCCCAAGCCGGGGCGGCTGTCAGCAAGGCAAGCCTGCCCGCCGCCATCTATGCCGATCCTCCGCACGATGCGGCCCATCCGGCGCGGATGGAGGTTTTGCACATTCCATCGGGCGGGCCATCGGGCGGGCCATCGGGCGGGGTAGAGATCAATGGCGTGGCCTATCTGGCCTCTGGCGCCGCGCCGCGTCCGACGGTGGTGATTTGCCACGGTTTTCCCGGCAATGAAAAGAACCTCGATCTGGCGCAGGCGTTGCGCCGGGCGGGGTGGCACGCGATCACTTTCAATTATCGCGGATCATGGGGCAGCCCCGGCACGTTCCGCTTTGGTCAGAACCCGCAGGATCTGGAGGCAGTGCTGGCCTATCTGCGCGATCCGGCCCATGCCAAGGCCTTGGGCATCGACACTGCGCACATGGCGGTTGTCGGCCACAGCATGGGCGGATGGGTGACGGCCATGGCCGGGGCGCAGGATAGGGGGCTGGTGGCGCTGGGGCTGATTTCTGCCGCCAATTTCGGGGCGATTGGTCAGATGGCGCCGGGGCCGCGCGTCAAAATGATGTCCGAGAATATGGAAACGCTGGCTGGAACATCGCCGCAGGCCTTGTCGGATGAATTGGGCGCACATACTGCGGACTATGATTTCACCGGCACGGCGCCAGCTTTGGTCAATAAGCCTTTGCTTGTGCTGACTTCCGAAGATGGCCTTGCGGGCCATGTTGCGCCTTTGGTTGCCGCGATCCGCAAGGCGGGTGGGACAAAGGTGCAAACCGGGCATGTCGTGACCGATCACAGTTGGTCGGACCATCGCGTCGATCTGGAGGCGCGGGTGATCCGCTTCCTGACCCCATATTTGCGCGGCAAAGGTTGATTCGACGCGGAATTGATTCGAAATTGAACGGAGTTCCCTTCGACGAGGGTTAATGATTTCCGCATCCTTTGCCTCATGCAAACTATGGATCGAACGGTTATTGCGACATGGGTCAAAGGATGGGGGGGTAAGATTCTCGCCATCCTTCTGGCCGGAATTCTGCCAACGTCGCCCGCATACGCGCTGATCGACCAGACATGGATATCGGTCTATGGCGTGGACAGCGGGTCGTGCAGCGGGACGGCGCCATGTGCCACGCTTGCCTACGCCCTTCGTCAAACATCCACCGGTGGCACGGTCTTTGTGATGGATAGCGGTTATTACGGCGCGGCCACTATCGACCGCAGCATGACCATCCGTTCCGAATATGGCCAGATGACGATGATCACCTCTTTGACCATCAATACGCCATCCACGGGCCAGGTCGTTGTGGACAATGTGGCAATTGAATGCGCAGCGCCCGCCCGCGGCATCACCTATAGTACCGGCGTCAAGATTTTAAGGGCAGCCGATGTTCTGCTCAACCATGTTTCGATCAAGGATTGTGCATCGGCCAGCAGCGTGGCGGCCGGAGTCTATATCTATTCGACGACAAATTGCCGTGTGACGATCAATGACTCGGTGATTTTCAACAATCCGGTCGGCGTTCTGGTGTCCAGCACCGATGGTATGGCCCATGCCAAAATCTATCGCACCCTGTTTCTTTCCAATAGTGAATCGGGCGTGCGTGTGGTGGGCACGGGCAATGACGCGATCATGGCCGACAACAACATGCTGGGCAGTGTCAAGTCGATGGACCTGCAATCGGGCGGGGCGTCGCGGTCCTTTGGCAATAATTCGATGACCAGTGGTGATACGCCCATCTTGATGTCGCAATATTGATTTAGCATTTGGGCTGAACTCGATCCCATTTTGGGCCAATCGGGATTCAGCCCTTGCGCCTGCTCGCCACCGTGCAATGGATTAGCCCCAAGGCTTGTGGGCTTTACGAATTCTGGCGCGGGAAGCATGGCGGTCATTGCGGTTTACAGTTCTAAGGGCGGCGTGGGAAAGACGACACTGGCGGTCGATCTGGCCTGGCGCTCGGCCGCTTTGGGTGGGCATCGTACGCTGTTGTGGGATTTGGACGTGCAAGGTGGGGCCGGGTTCCTGCTGGGCATGGAGGAGGTGCCGAGGATGCGTGCGGCCAGCCTGTTCCAGCGTGAGGGGCGCCCGGAGCAGTTGATCGAGCCGACACCCTATCATGGCCTCTCGCTGCTGCGCGCCGATGACAGTCTGCGCAGCCTGCCGGTGCATTTGGCCCGGTTGGGTCAGAAGAAGCGGCTGGCCCAACTGACATGGCCGCTGCGGCGGGAATTTTCGCGCATCATCCTCGATTGCCCGCCCATGCAGAATGAGGTCAGCGAGCAGATCCTGTCGGCGGCCGACGTGCTGATCGTGCCCTTGCCCGCATCACCTCTGGCGGCGCGGGCGCTAGATCTGTTGCGGCGCGATTTGGTTAAGGAAAATGGGCGGCACCCGCCGCTCTTGCCCGTCCTGTCCATGTATGATGCCCGGCGCAAAGGCCATCGCGCCGCGAGAGAGGGCAAGATGGCGCCTTTCCCGATAATCCCCATGGCCAGCATGATTGAACAGACGGCATTCCGCCGCGCGCCTATCGGAACATTTGCGCCCAATTGCGAACCGGCCCGCGCGCTGGACCGTCTGTGGCGCGCGATTGAGGTCAAGTTGCAGGACGAAGCGGCCGCATAATGGGCAAAACAAAACCCCGGCACCGCATGGGCACCGGGGCTTGTTTTGCCGATCCGGGGATCAGCGGAAAATCAGAGGTTTTCCAGCACGTATTCGGCGCTCGACACCTTGAATTCGCCCGGACCTTCGACGAAAACCTTTTCGACCACGCCGTCATTGACGACCAGCGCGAAACGCTGACCACGCTTGCCAAGGCCAAAGCCCGAACCGTCCATGGTCAGACCCAGAGCTTCGGCGAAATCGCCATTGCCGTCGGCCAGCATGGTGACGTCGGCGCTGCCCTTTTGCGCGCCCCACACGCCCATCACGAACGGGTCGTTGACGGCGGTGCACACGATTTCGTCCACGCCGGCGGCCTTGAGTTCAGCAGCCTTTTCCACGAAGCCGGGCAGGTGCTTGGCCGAGCAGGTCGGCGTGAAAGCGCCGGGCACCGAGAAGACAACGGCCTTCTTGCCCTTAAAATATTCGGCGGTCTGAACGGGTTCGCGCTCGGAATCGGTCGACTTGACGAGCTTGACGTCGGGCAGGCTTTCGCCGGGGGCGATGGTCATGGCTTTCTCCTTATACGGGGCGGCGCGTTAGGAAAGCCGCCTCCTGTCTGTGTCAGATATAGGCCGCCCTTTCGCAGTCGCAACCGGGCTTTGTCATGGGCGCGCGAATTTATCGCAAATGGAGCACATGACCGTGGGTGGTGCAGGTGTTAATCCGTGATCGTTAGGCAAGGGATATAAAGGAAGCTTTATATTCATTGCGCGCGCGGTGCCGCTGGGCTAAAGGGCGACCATGATGGCGTCCATGCGGCGCCCGAATTGTTGACACTCTCTCGTTGAGGAGCCCTCTCGTGACCACGCTGGAAGCCCAGAAGGACTATGTGATCGCCGATATCGGCCTTGCCGATTTTGGCCGCGCGGAAATCGCCATTGCCGAAACCGAAATGCCCGGCCTGATGGCTCTGCGCGCCGAATATGGCGCGGCCCAACCGCTCAAGGGCGCGCGGATCACCGGTTCGCTGCACATGACGATCCAGACCGCCGTGCTGATCGAAACGCTGGTTGCTTTGGGCGCGGACGTGCGCTGGGCCACCTGCAACATCTTCTCGACGCAGGACCACGCCGCGGCCGCCATTGCCGCGCAGAACATCCCCGTGTTTGCCGTCAAGGGCGAAAGTCTGGCCGAATATTGGGACTATGTGGGTCGCATTTTCGACTGGGGTGATGAACCCTGCAACATGATTCTGGACGATGGCGGCGACGCCACGATGTTCGCCCTGTGGGGCGCGCGCGTTGAGGCGGGCGAAGAACTGTTCGAACCGTCGAATGCCGAAGAAATCGAATTCGTCCGCGCGCTCAAGAACTTCCTCAAGGCCAAGCCGGGCTATCTGACCGCCACGGTCAAGGCCATCAAGGGCGTTTCGGAAGAAACCACCACCGGCGTTCACCGCCTCTATGCGCTGGCCAAGCAGGGCAAGCTGCCGTTCCCTGCGATCAACGTGAACGACAGCGTGACCAAGTCGAAGTTCGACAACCTCTATGGCTGCAAGGAATCGCTGGTTGACGCGATCCGTCGCGCCACCGACGTGATGCTGGCCGGCAAGGTCGCTTGCGTGGCCGGTTTCGGTGACGTGGGCAAGGGTTCGGCGGCATCGCTGCGCAATGGCGGCGCCCGCGTGATGGTGACCGAAATCGACCCCATCTGCGCGCTTCAGGCCGCGATGGAAGGTTATGAAGTCGTCACGATGGAAGAAGCCGTCAAGCGCGCCGACATCTTCGTGACCTGCACCGGCAATGAAGACGTCATCACCGCCGACCACATGGCCGCGATGAAGCCCATGTCGATCGTGTGCAACATCGGCCACTTTGACAGCGAAATTCAGATTTCGGCCCTGTCGAACTATCAGTGGACCGAAGTGAAGCCCGGCACCGACCTGGTCACCTTCCCCGATGGCAAGCAGATCATCATTCTGGCCAAGGGCCGTCTGGTGAACCTTGGCTGCGCCACCGGCCACCCGTCCTTCGTGATGAGCGCATCGTTCACCAACCAGACGCTGGCCCAGATCGAGCTGTTCACCAAGGCCGACCAGTACAAGAACGACGTCTATGTGCTGCCCAAGCATCTCGACGAAAAGGTCGCCGCGCTGCACCTCGAAAAGCTGGGCGTGAAGCTGACCCAACTCAGCCAGAAGCAGGCCGATTATATCGGCGTGCCGCAGGCCGGGCCGTTCAAGGCGGATCACTACCGCTATTGATCCCTTGGGATTGATTGTAAAAACGCCTCGCGGGGGAGAGATCCTTTGCGGGGCGTTTTGTTTTTTGCCAGGGTTTTTGCCTCCGGCGGGTTAAGGGCGGGGGCCCTTAACAATCCCGTTAATGTCTGCGTTTAGTTATGGAGGCAGCGTTAGGTGTCGGACGCATTGTTTGAATTTTAAAGCCTGCGGCGCCTTTGAGGCCGCGCTCACCGCGCCGCAGGCTCTATAAACTCTCCCGCCATCGCAAACCTCCCACCACCCCATTCATGGGATTGCAAAGGGACAAGTCCCTTTGCCCGCCGGAGGCACCTCCAAACGGCAACCCCACACCCTTATATCTCACACCCCCCATTGCCATTCCGCCCCCATCCGCTTAGCTGATAGGCGATGCAATGGACCCCTCTAACCATGGTTGTCATGGGCTTGCTGCTGGCCGGATGGGCTGTGGCGGCGGGCTGGGCTGTGCTGTCGGCGTTGTCGCGCGGGCGGGCGGCAGAGGGCGCGGTGCGTCAGGCGCGGCGGCTGGCCCGAATGGTGGAGGACAGCCCGGCGCAATTGCTGATCGTGCGCAGCGATGGCCGGATCGAGGGTTCGGCGCGTCTGGCGTCATGGCTCGGCTTTTCCTCGATGCCGCAGTTTTTGAGCGAGTTGGACGGAGGCAAGGCCGATCGCGGTTTAAGCGCAGAGCAATTGGAACAATTGAACGAGGCCGTGCTGTCTGCCCAGCGCACCAGCCGCCCTTTCAGCCTGTCGCTCAGCCCGCGCGGTTCGCGCCGTTCGCTGTCGCTGCGCGGCGGGGTTGCCGATCCGCAAGTGGCCCCCGCCGGATCGGCACAGGTCTGGGTGTTCGACGCCAGCGAGGCCGAGACCCAGATCGCCCGGATGCGCGCCGAAACCGCCCGGTCGAAAAGCGATTTTCTCGCACTGGTCGGCCTGATCGAGGCCGCGCCCATTCCGATGTGGTTCCGCTCGCCCCAGGGTGAATTGCGGCTGGTAAATTCGGCCTATGTCCGCGCGGTCGGGGCCGAAAATGCCGAGGCTGTCGTCAATGGCGGGCTTGAACTGGTCGAGCGGATTGACGGGCAGACACCTGCACAGGTCGCCGCGCGCGCCATGCTGGAAAGGCGGCCCGTCGAACGCCTGGTTGCCGCGACCATCGATGGACAGCGCCGCGCCTTGCGCGTTTCGGACTTGCCGCTGGGGGACGAGGGCGTAGCGGGCTATGCCATCGACATCGAGGAAATGGAGGAAATCTCTCGCGCTTTCCGTGCCTTCCGCGATGCACAGCGCTCGATGCTCGATCTGCTTTCCTCGGGCGTGGCACAATTTGATGCGCGCCACCGCCTGACCTTTGCCAATCAGCCGTTCCAGCGGCTCTTTGCGCTTGGTCCGGCGGACATGCATGACGCGCCGTTTGAGCGCCTGCTCGATGCCGCACGGGAATCGGGCCGCGTGCCGGAAATGCGCGATTATCGTGCATGGCGCAAAGAACGCGCGGAATGGTTCGCCGCCTCCGAGGCGCAGGAAGAGGCATGGCCGCTGTCCGATGGCACGCATTTGCGCGTTGTGGCCCAACCCATGCCCGATGGCGGCCTGTTGCTGGTGGTGGAGGATCGCACCGAAACCCTGCGCATTTCGGCCATGCGCGACACTTTGCTGCGCACCCGCACCGCCACATTCGACAGCTTGTTCGAGGCCGTGGCGGTCTTTGCCCCCGATGGCCGTCTGCAATTGTGGAACCGCCTTTTCGCCAGCGCCTGGGGGCTGGAGCCGGAAGTGCTGGACGCCCACCCGCATGCCGATGATGTAATCGCGCGCATCGCCGCGCATCTCAGCCAGCCCGAACAGGCGCAGGCCGTGGCCGACGGATTGCGCACCGCCACGCTGGAACGGCGCCAGACCAGCGGGCGCGTGACCATGGCCGATGGGCGGACGCTGGAATATGCCGGGGTGCCTTTGCCCGATGGCAACGGCTTGCTGACGGTTCTGGACATCACCGATTCGCAAAAGGCCGAAGAAGCCCTGCGTGAACGCAATGCCGCGCTGGTCGAGGCGGACCAGCTCAAGACGCGTTTCCTTGCCAATATGTCTTATGAATTCCGTACGCCTTTGACCTCCATCGGCGGCTTTGCCGAAATGCTGGAGGCCGGATTTGGCGGCGAATTGTCCGAAAACGGGCGCGAATATGTCGAGGCGATCCTGACTTCTGTTGCGCGCCTGACCGATCAGATCGAGAATGTCCTCGACCTTTCGCAATCCGAAGCGGGCATGTTGCCGCTGGCGCTGGAGCCGGTCGATCTCTTCGCCCTGATGCGCCAATTGGTGCAGGAGCGCGAGGCGCTGGTTCACACCAAGGAACTCGAACTCGACCTGCGGGGCAGCAGTCTGAACACCGGCAAGATCGAGGCCGACCCGCGCCGTTTGGGCCGCGCTTTGGCCCATTTGCTGGACAATGCGCTGGATGCAACGCCGGTCGGCGGGCGCATTCTGGTCGAGGTGGGGCGCCATCGTTCGCGCCATGGATCGGGCAACAACCGCGCCCGCGTGGTGATTTCGGACAATGGGCCGGGCATGGACCGGGCGGCGCTTGCCCGCGCCTTTGACGGTTTGCCGATCGAACCCACCAGTCCGGGCAGCAAGAACAGCATCCGGCGTCAGGGCCTTGGCCTGCCCTTGGCGCGCCAATTGATTGAGGCGCATGGTGGCAGCCTTGAACTCTTGTCCGAACCGGGAGCGGGCACCGCCGCGATTGTGGAGCTGGATTGATGAAAGTGGAATTGCCCGATCTGGCCGCGATGGAGCGGTGGGGCATGGCGATTGCGCAGGCATTGCGTCCGGGCGATGTGGTGGCGCTGCATGGCGGGCTGGGCGCGGGCAAGACCACGCTGGCGCGCGCGATCATCGCCGGATTGGGCCATGATGGCGAAGTGCCATCGCCCAGCTTTGCCATTATCGAACCCTATGATGGCTTGCGCTTTCCCTTGGTCCATGCCGATTTCTACCGCCTTGCCGATCCGTCTGAGGCGCAGGAACTGGGGCTGGATGATTACCGCGATGGCGGGGTGCTGATTGCCGAATGGCCGGAAATGGCAGGCGGCTTTGCGCATGAACCGGGATGCCTGTCGATTTTTCTCGAAACTGCGGATGACGGCCGCTTGGCCATTGTCGAGCCGGGGGCGGATTGGCTAGGGCGCGTTCCATGCTGAACACTTTGCCTGATGGCCTGACCGAATTTGTTGCGACTGCCGGTTGGGGCGATGCCGCTGTGGAGCCTTTGCCCGGCGATGCTTCGTTCCGTCGCTATTTCCGCCTGCGCCGCGCCGTAGTGGAAGATGGGGGGGGCGAAACGGCGATGTTGATGCATGCCCCGCCGCCGCAGGAAGATCCCGCGCCCTTTCTGGCGGTGGCCGACTGGCTGGGCGCCCATGGATTGCGCGCGCCCGCCATTTTGGCGCAACAGGCGGCGCAAGGCTGGGTGCTGCTCGAAGATTTCGGCAATGACCGCGTGCGCGACTGGCTGGACGACAATCCGCAGGACGAGCGGGCAGTTTACGAAGGCGCGCTGGCTCCGCTGGTCACGCTGACCCAATTGCCCGGCGGGCCTTGGGCGCCCTATGACTGGTCGGTCTATCGCCGGGAAGTGCGGCTGCTGACCGAATGGTATGTGCCCGCCATGGGCCTGTCGGTGGATGAGGCCGGTTTTGACGCGGCATGGGAGGAAGCCCTTGCCCCGATGATCGCGCGCCAGAATGCGTTCAACGCAACCGGCGGCGTCACGGTCCTGCGCGATTATCACGCCGAAAACATCATGCTGCTGTCGGGCGGTCTGGCGGATCAGGGCCTGCTGGATTTTCAGGACGCCTTGGTGGGCCACCCCGCCTATGATCTGGTCAGCTTGCTTCAGGATGCGCGTCGCGATGTCTCGCCCGAAATCGAGGCGGCGATGATCGAGCATTACCTTGCCGCCACCGGATTCGACCGCGAGGCTTTCCTTGCAGACTATGCCCTGTTGGGCGCGCAGCGGAACGCCAAGATCGTGGGCATTTTCGTGCGCCTGTGCAAACGCGATGGCAAGGCGCGCTATCTCGACATGATCCCGCGCGTATGGGCCGCGATGGAGCGCGATCTGGCGCATCCGGCGCTGGCCCCGGTGGCGCGTTGGTTTGAAACGAATATCCCGGCCGAAATCCGCGCGGCCCATGGTGGAAGGACCCCCGCATGAAGCCCCTGGTTTCCGATACGGCCATGGTGCTGTCCGCAGGGCTTGGCAAAAGGATGCGCCCGCTGACCGCGACGCGGCCCAAGCCGATGGTGCCGGTTGCGGGTAAGCCGCTGATTGATCATGCGCTGGACAAACTGGCCGAAGCGGGCGTGGCGCGGGCGGTGGTCAATGTCCATTACATGGCCGATCACATTCTGGCGCATATGGGCAAACGGAAAACGCCTGCGGTGACGATTTCGGATGAGCGGGCACTCTTGCTGGAAACCGGCGGCGGCATGGTCAAGGCGTATCGTGACGGCGCGCTGCCCGATCCGTTCTTCGCGCTCAATTCGGATAATGTCTGGCTGGATGGGCCGGTCGATGTGTTCCATGACCTGTCCTCGGCATGGGATGCGGATCGGATGGATGCTTTGCTGTTGATGGTGCGCCATTCGGACGCGGGCAATTATCGCGGCGTGGGTGATTTCCGCCTCGATCCGCTGGGCAGGGTTGCGCGCCGCGCCTCGCGCAAGGTGGCGCCCTTCATCTTTACCGGCATCCAGATCGTATCGCACCGCCTTTTGCGTGATGCGCCCGAAGGCGCCTTTTCCACCAACATCCTGTGGGACCGCGCGATGGAGGAGGGCCGACTCTATGGTCTGGTCCATACCGGCAAGTGGTTTGAAGTAGGCACGCCCCAATCCATCGCCCCGACCGAGGAAGCTCTGGGCCGTGGGTGATCGGGCGGGCGTGAAACCGCGCCAGCCCAAGGTCTATTCGATCCCGGCGCATCGCGGCTTTGCCGATGCCTTGGTGGCGGGTCTGATCCCGCGCTACGCCGATCCTGATCTGGGGCTGGCGCGGCTGACGCTGTTGTTGCCCAATCAGCGTGCGGCGCGTAATCTGACCGAGGCTTTTGTTCGGGCGGGCACCGATGGGTTTCGCGGGGGCGCTGCTGGTTTGCTGTTGCCGCGCATGGTCATCGTCGGCGACCTTGATCTGGACGAGGCGCTGGGGCCTTTGCTCGACCCCATCGGGGCCAGCGATATTCCGCCCGCGGCCGATCCGACCCGGCGCTGGCTGCGGCTTGCCGATATTCTGGCGCAGGTCGAAGGGGCCGAGGGCACGCAGGGCGGGGCGGTACGCCTGCGCCGTGCCGCCGAAATTGCCCAGAGCATCGACCGTCTGGCCGTCGAAGGCATCGCGCCAGAAGATCTTCTGTCGGAGGATGTTCTGGCCATCATCGGCGAACAGGCTGAGCATTGGCGTCAATCGACCCGCGCCTTTCTGACGGTACAGGCCCACTGGTGCGCCCAGTTGGAGGCTCAGGGCGAGGTCGATCCGCCGGTGCGCCGCAACATGCTGTTCGACCGCGCCGCCATGGTCTGGCGCGACAATCCGCCGCCCCATGCCGTTGTCGCGGCAGGCATCACCAGCGCTTCGCCATCACTGGCGCGGTTTTTGCGCGTGGTGTCGGAATTGCCGGACGGGGCGGTGGTGCTGCCCGATCTCGATCTGGCGCTGGATGATGATGTGTGGGACGAATTGGGCCATGCGGGCGTAGCGCCGGAATTGGGCGATGCGCCCTTTGGCCGGGAAGACGCGCTGACCCATCCGCAATATCACCTCAAGCTGCTGCTCAACCGCATGGGCGTGGCGCGGGGGGAGCTTGACCTGTGGCATCGCGCCGGGCCGTCGGCGGCCCCGCCCGAACGCAGCAAGGCGATCTCGAACCTGTTCCTGCCCGCCAAGGCTTCGGCGCGCTGGGTCGATCTGCCTGAACGGCAAAGGCGTCTGGCCGCCGTTCGCCTGATGGAAAGCGAGCATCCGGGCGAGGAGGCGCAGGCCATCGCCATCCTGATGCGCGAGGCATTGGAAACGCCGGAAAAGCGCGTCGCTTTGGTCACGCCCGATCGGGGTTTGGCAAGCCGCGTGGTCGCCCATCTGCAACGCTGGGGCATCAAGGCCGACGATACCGCAGGCCGCGCCTTGCCCCAGACGGCGGCGGGGCGGCTGTTGCTCCTGCTGGCCGAGGTTGCGGGGGAAGGCGCGCCGCCGGTGCCGTTGATCGCCTTGCTGGGCCATCCGATGGTGGGCGGATCGCAAGGGCGCGCCTTGTGGCTGGACCATGTGCGCGTGCTGGACCTCAACCTGCGCGGGCCAAGGCCGGATGCGGGGCTGGCGCCTTTGCGCGCGATTATTGAGCGGATTGAGAAAAAGCGCGGCCCCGGCCCATTGACCGCATGGTGGGACGAGGTTGAGGGCATTCTTGGCCCGTTGATGAGCCTGCCCGAAGAGGCGCCGCTGGCCGATCTGATCGACGCGCTGGTGGCCGCCGGTGAGGCGCTTTGCGGCGAGGAATTATGGGCCGAAGCACCGGGGCGTTCGCTCTCCTCCTTTGTCGAAAATCTTCGTCTGGCAGCTTCGGCCGAAGGGACGCGGCTACAGGTCCGCGATCTGGCCTCGGTCCTGCGCCATGCGATGGACAAGGTGGCGGTGCGCCCGCAATGGGGCGGCCATCCCCGCGTGGCGATCTATGGCTTGCTGGAGGCGCGCATGACGCGCAGCGATCTGGTCATCTGCGGCGGCCTGACCGAAGGGTCATGGCCGGGCAGCCCGTCGCCCGATCCGCTGTTGCCGCCCGCTGTGCTGCGCCATCTGGGCGTGCCGGGGGCCGAGTTTCGCATTGGTCTGGCCGCGCATGACCTTGCCGGATGCCTTGGCGCGCCGCAGGTGGTGTTAAGCTGGGCGCATCGTGATGAAGGTGGGCCGGTGATCCCCAGCCGCTTTGTCCTGAGGGTTCAGGCGATGTTGGGCAAGGAATTGTCCAAAAGCCATGCCGAGGAACTGGCCGTCACCTATGCCCGTGACATTGATGTGGGCAAGGTGGCCGCGCCCCATCCGCGCCCCCAACCCATGCCCAGCGCCGAGCAGCGCCGCGTGGACATTCCCGTCACCGCGCTCGACCGTCTCCGCGCCGACCCGTATCAGTTTTATGCGCAGGCGATCCTGCGGCTCAAATCGCTCGACCCCTTGGATGCGGAGCCCAGCGCGGCATGGCGCGGGACGGCGGTTCACGCCATTCTGGACGCGTGGCACAAGGATGGCGCGCCGCGCGGGGCCTTGGTGGCAACGGCCAACAATGTGCTGGACGGCATGAGTGCGCATCCGTTGGAGCGCAGCCTGTGGCGTCCGCGCCTGCTGGCCGCGCTGGAATGGATTGATGAGGAAGTGGCTGCTTTGGCCGCGGAAGGGCGTCGCGTTCTGGCCACGGAAATCCGGGGCGAGATGCGCATCGATGGCATCCGCATCCATGGCCGCGCCGACCGTATCGACCGGATGCCCGATGGCAAACTGGCGGTGGTTGATTACAAAACCGGCGGCCCGCCCAGCGGCAAGATGGTCGAGGCGGGTTTTGCGCTGCAATTGGGTCTGATCGGGATGATTGCCGCAGATGGCGGGTTCAAGGATGTCGAGGGCGTGCCCAATGTCTTTGAATATTGGTCGCTTTCCCGTCGTAAAAAGGGTGATCCCGGCTTTGGCTGGCGCGATGAACCCATTTTGGAAAATCGCAAGAAATCGGGCATCCCGCGCGAGGAATTCCTGCACAAGACCGAGGAATATCTGACCGATGCCATCGGGCAATGGTTGTTGGGCCAGGCGCCTTTTACCGCGCGGCTGCGGCCTGATATTCCCAGCTATAATGATTATGATCAATTGATGCGGCTGGACGAATGGATCGGATGGATCGGTTCGGACGAAACGCCGGAGGATGAAGCGTGAGCGGGCCTCAAAAACTCCACGGCCTGCATGGCAATCAGGCCAAAGCAGTGCTGCCGCAGGAAACCGTGTGGCTTTCGGCCAGTGCGGGGACGGGCAAGACGCAGGTTTTGTCCTCGCGCGTGTTGCGCCTGTTGTTGACCCCGCATGTGCGGCCCGAACAGATCCTGTGCCTGACCTTTACCAAGGCGGGCGCGACCGAAATGGCCGAGCGCATCAACAGCAAACTGGCCGGATGGGTGCGGGCCGCCCCCACGCAATTGGCCGCGGAGCTTGAGGCGATCGGGGCGGAAATCCTGCCCGACATTCAGGACAGGGCGCGCACTTTGTTCGCCTCGGTGCTGGATTGTCCGGGCGGGGGCCTACGGATCGACACGATCCATGCCTTTTCGCAATGGCTGCTGGCCGCTTTTCCCGAAGAAGCGGGGCTGAGTGCGGGCGCCCGCCCGATGGAGGAGCATGAGAAAGTGCTTCTGGCGCGGCAGGTCTTGGCCGATCTTTTGCTTGATGCGGAAAAGCGGGGGGATCATGCGCTGCTCAATGCGCTGGCCTCGCTCTCGCTGCGCATGGGCGGGGATGCGGTGGAAGGCTGGCTGATGCGCTGTGCCGGGGCGCGGGGCCTGTGGTTTGGCCCCGGCGCGTGGCAGGTGCCCGTCGCACCGCGCGTGAAACAGGCGCTGGGCCTGCCCGCCGATGCCGATATGGCGCAGGTTGTCGCCATGTGCGCCGATGATGCCTTTGACGTGCGTTCGGTGCGATGGCTGCTGGATGTGGTCAAGCAATGGACCGACAAAAAGGGCAACATGACCGCCACGGCCGAGAAAAAGGCCAATGCGCTTTGTGACTGGCTGGAGGCATCGCCCGAACAAAGGCTGGAGGGGCTGGGCGGGCTTTACTCGGCAATTTTTACCAAGGAGGGCGTGCCTTCCTATCAAAAGAATCTGGACAATATCGCGCCCGATTATGGCGAATATTGCTACCGCGTCGCTCTGCATATTGACGCGGTCAAGGCGCGGCGGGCGCTTGTGGCCTTGGCGCAATGGCTCTCGCCCGCGCTGGAATTGGGCCGCGCCTATGCTCTGGCATGGGAAGAGGCCAAGGCGCGTGAAGGGCTGATCGATTTTGATGATCAGATCGCCCATGCCGCTGATCTGCTCAGCCGGGCCGATATGGCCGATTGGATCCGGTACAAGCTGGACCGCCGTTTCGACCATATTCTGGTGGACGAGGCGCAGGACACCAACGCCGAACAATGGCGGATCATCGAGGCGCTGACCGAGGAATTTTTTGCCGGGGAGGGCGCGCATAGCGATTTTGCGCGCACGCTGTTCGTGGTGGGCGATTTCAAACAGGCGATCTTTGGTTTTCAGGGCACGAGTCCTGAAAATTTCGCCGCCGCGCGTGAACGGGTCAAATCCCGCATGGGCGGTGCGGCGGATAATGCCGACGCCATTCGCGGCGCGCCAAAGGCGCATCGCCTGATGGAATTGGGGTTGGAGCGCTCTTTCCGCACCGCTGCGCCGGTTTTGAACTTCGTTGACCGGGCGATTGAGCATCTGGGCGCCCCCGCCTTTGGTCTGGACGCCACGCCCGAACCGCATCAGGGCGAGGACCGCCCCGGCCTTGTCGCCATGTGGCGGCCGGTGGGCGGGGCGGCCCAGAACGATGACGAAGATGGCGGCGATGAAGATAGCTGGCTCTCGCGCCCCGAACGCGAAATGGCGGACCGGATTGCGCGTCAGGTCAAACATTGGCTGTTTTCGCCCGATGGTTTCCCGCTGATCAAGGGGCGCAAGGTGGCGCGCCGGGCAGAGGCGGGCGACATCATGATTCTGGTGCGCAAAAGGCGCGAGTTGGCCGGGTTGATCGTGGCGCGATTGCATGCCGCAGGCGTGCCGGTGGCGGGGGTGGATCGCCTGCGTCTTGGCGCGCCTCTGGCGGTCAAGGATCTGATGGCGGCCCTGCGTTTTGCCGCGCAACCGTTGGATGATCTCAATCTGGCCGCCTTGCTGGTGTCGCCTTTGTTTGGCTGGTCACAGGATCAATTGCTTGAACATGGCTATCGCGACGAGGGCGTAAAGCTCTGGGCGCATCTGCGGCGCAGCGGCGCGCCTTTGGCCCAATCGGTGGTGGAGCAATTGAACCAGTTGCTGGCCCGCGCCGATTTTGAACCGGTGCCGGTGCTGCTCCACTGGCTGTTGGTGGGGCCGTGGGGCGCGCGTGAAAGGCTGGTGGCGCGGTTGGGGCGTGAAGCGAATGATCCGCTTGATGAATTGATCAATGCCGCCCACGCCTATGCGGCCAGCGCGACGCCCAGCCTTGTGGGTTTCCTTGCATGGTTTGACGCGGGCGATGGCGAGTTGAAGCGCGAGGCGGGCAAATCCGACGGTCTGGTCCGGGTGATGACGGTCCATGGTTCAAAGGGGTTGCAGGCGCCCATCGTCATCCTTGCCGATGCCACCGGCGATCCGGCCAAGAGCAAGGGTTCCCCGCTGTCGGTGGAGGACCCCAGCGCGGTCCTGACCGGCGACAAACGCACCGTGCCTTTGCCCAATCTGGGCAAGGAGGAAAAGCAAGGGCCGATTGCCGAAGCCGCCGCTCGTGCCGCCAAGGCCGAGGGGGAGGAGCATTGGCGCCTGCTCTATGTCGCCATGACGCGGGCCGAGGAAGCCTTGTTCATCGGCGGCGCTCTGGCCGCCAATGAAAAGGAACCGGCCAAGGGCAGTTGGTATGCGCGGCTGGCCGAGATATTCGGGCCTGAAGATTGGAAGGCCGACCCGCTCTGGGGCGCAGAGGCGCGCTGGGGCGCTTTGGCTCCGGCGGCTCAGTGGCAGGCCGAGACGATGGAACTGGCCATGGAGGCGGGCAAGCCGGGTTGGCTGAGCCGCGCCGCGCCCGAAGAAGCGCGCCCGCCGCGCCCGCTGGCACCTTCAGCCTTGGGCGAGGACACCGCCGCCGATCCGCCCACCGCGCTGGGGGCCGCACGGGCGGCGGCGGCGCGTCGGGGTACGTTGATCCACGCCTTGCTCGAACGCCTGCCCGGTGCGGCCGATCCGATGGGCGCGGCGATGATATGGCTGGGGCGGCAGGCGCGTGATCTGGACGAAGACGCCCATCGCGAGATGGCGCAGGCGGCGATGGATGTTCTGGCCAATCCCGATTGGGCCGAGTTGTTTGGGCCTAACGCATTGGCCGAGGTGCCGATTGCCGCAACCGTGGGGACACAGGTGGTGGCGGGTACGATCGACCGTTTGCTGATTACGCCCGACCGCATTCGCCTGATCGATTTCAAAACCGCGCGTCGGCCTGCTGCGTCCGTGGCGCAGGTTTCCGTCGCCATCCTGCGCCAGATGGCCGCCTATGTCGCCGCGTTGGAGGTCGCCTATCCGGGGCGGCGGGTGGAGGCGGCGCTGCTCTACACCACCGGGCCGCATCTCATCGACCTGCCCGACAGCATTCTGGCCCCGCACAAGGCCAGCTTGACCCATACGCAGGAAAGCTTGGCGCTCTAGGGTGGTTGCGCCCGCCCCATCATCGACTATCTTAGGTTCAACATTTCAGGAGATTTCAGGCCATGGCCACGATCAAGGTAACCGACGCAAGCTTTTCCACCGACGTTCTGGCTTCTGACAAGCCGGTCGTGGTCGATTTCTGGGCCGACTGGTGCGGGCCTTGCAAGATGATCGGCCCGGCTCTGGAAGAGCTGAGCGATGAACTGGGCGAGCAGGTGACCATCGCCAAGGTGGACATCATGGAAAACACCGAAATCGCCAGCCAGTTCGGCGTGCAGTCGATCCCGCTGCTGCTGGTGTTCAAGGATGGCAAGCCGGTGGCGCAAAAGCTGGGCGCGGCGCCCAAGAGCCAGCTCAAGGCATGGATCGAAGGCGCGCTCTGAGGCGTTATGATAGAGGGCAGAGCGCAAGAGCGCTTTGCCCTCTATGTATCAGAAACGGACCCCGACGCCGGTCACGACCTGATTGCGGGCAAAACCCGAGCTGTAATTGGTATAGCGATATTCGGCCAACACATAGGCCGGCCCAAGGATCGTTTGTTGAATGCCGACGCCCGCGCGAATGCCGCTGACGTTGCGCTTCTCTGTGAAAAAGATGGCCGGGCCGTGCAGGGCAAATGACGCATTGTTGGTGAAATCTGCATTGGCATAGCCAAGCTTGGCATAGATCTTTGTTGAAGGCAGGACTTTGACGCTGACCCGCCCGCCCGCATAAATATCGCGGTCCGCCCGCAAGTAGGCCGGACCAGCTTCGCGTCGCCCCGAACTTCCATTGATTTCGGCATCTGCGCCAATGGAAATCATCGGCATTACGGCCAGATCATAGCCAATGCCGCCGCCATAGGTTAGCCCATTGACCTTCGTGAAATCGGAAAGATTGACGGCAAAGGCGCTTCCCGAATTTGAAACATTGTCCCAGCCGACCACCGCTTCTGCACGTAGATTGCCGCGCGCTGATGCTGGGGCGGAGACAAGGCAGATGGAGGAAAGGATCGCACACGTAGTGGCGGTTGTAAAACGCATCTCCAGGGTCCCCTGTATCATTTAATGAGATCTATTTTTGGAGATATTTCAACTATTTTTGGGAAAGGCAAATGAAATAAGGGATTTTTCTTTTCTGTATCGGATCATCTGTCCCATAGGGGCGGCCCCGGCGGTAAAAGGGGGCCGGTTTCGATTAAAGCATAAACCATCCGGTTATCAGGGCAGCCTGCACAGCGACAATCAGCCATAGATAGGTCGAAAACGGCTGTTTGCGCGTCTTGTGCCGAAACCATGGCCGCGCGATGATGGCGCCGGGCGACCCGCCCAGCGCCGCCATCAGCAAGAGGCTGGATTCCGGGATGCGCCGCCGTCCCTCCCGTGCGTAACGCTTGTCTTGCCAGAACAGATGGACCGTGCGCGCATTGACCAGCACCAGGGCGAGGGGGACATAGCCTGAGATCAAATCCCCGCCATCCGCTTCGCCAGTTCATCCCACAAGGCGGGCGAAGATGCACCGATCAGACCCTTGCGATCCTCGTCCACGCGATAGGGGGTGCCGTCAAATCGGGCCGCCTTGCCGCCCGCCTCGTTGAGGAACAGGACGCCCGCCGCATGGTCCCAGGCCAGCGTGCGCTCAAAAATCGACACATCGTTCACGCCGGTCGCCAGACGCGGATATTGTTCGGCGGCACAGCGGGGGATATCGACCATGCGGTAATGCGGGGCGATGTGGTCCATCAGGGCCGCCCGCCGCGCCGGATCGGCAAACAGCACAGAGATGGCCGCAATCGCCGGGCTTTCCCCGCTGGTGCGCGCGGTCAGGCGTTCGCCGTTGAGATACGCGCCCTCGCCGATCCGCGCATGGCAGAACCGGCCCGAAAGCACGTCATAAATCCAGCCGCCAATCGTTTCGCCCCCCTGCGCCAAAGCGACAAGGATGCCGAAAGGCGGGCGGCCATGGGCGAAATTGTTGGTGCCATCCAATGGGTCGATGATCCAGCAAAGGTCGCTGCCCAAACGCCCCATGATCGAGGGATCGGCAAAGGCCGCTTCCTCGCCCACAATCGCCGCTTCGGGCAGGATGCGCGCCAGACCCTCGGCCAGAATTGCCTCGCTCTCCTTGTCGGCAATCGTCACCAGATCGTCGGAGGCTTTTTCGATAATGTCGGCGGCGGCCAGATGCTGATAACGCGGGGCAATGGCGCGCGCGGCAGCGTCCGCCATCACATCATGGACGGCTTCGCTCAGAGTATCGGTCATGAATCGCGCCTTTCAGGTGAGGGGGATGGCGACATATTGGAAACCGGGGCGGGCGCTGACCGCGTCAAACCAGCGGCGGATATTGGGCACATCTTCGCGCGCAAAGCCCAGCTTGAACCAGGTGTAGGCATAGGCGCCCATCGGAATGTCTGCGATGCCGAAAGCCTCTCCGCTCAGGAAAGGCTGGCGGGTCAGCGCTTCTTCCATGATCCGCATCAGCTTGTTGGTTTCGGCGATGGTGCGCTCGATCTTGGCCGCGTCGCGGTCCGGTTCAGCCACGCGGACCATTTGCAGGAAACCGTCGCGCTGCGCATCGGCAAAGGCGAATTGCCAATCCATCCATTTGTCCGCCAAAGCCCGCGCAGGCAGGCCCTCTGGCCACAAATGCGGCGCATAGGCATCGGCCAGATAGCGCAGGATCGCGTTCGATTCCCACAGCGAGAAGGTATCGGCCACCTGATGATCGACCAGCGTGGGCACCAGCCGGTTGGGGTTCATTGCCAGATATTCGGGCGTATAGCCAAACTGGCCCCCGATATCATGGCGCACCCATTGGGCGCCGGTTTCGACCGCCGCCCAGACGACCTTTTTGACATTATGCGAATTGAGCCGACCCCAGATGGTGAGCATGGGCCTCAGCTCCGGTAATCGGCGTTGATGCTGATATAGCCATGCGTCAGGTCGCAGGTCCACACCGTCGCGCGCCCTTGCCCAAGGCCGATATCAACCTCGATGCTGATCTCCTGACCCTTGAGGTGCGCGGCCACCGGGGCCTCGTCATAATCGGGCAGGGGCTGGCCGTCCTTGGCCTGCCACACGCCGCCAAAACCGATGGAGAGACGGTCGCGGTCGGCCGGTTCGCCCGCCTTGCCCACGGCCATGACGATACGGCCCCAATTGGCGTCCTCGCCCGCGATGGCGGTTTTGACCAGCGGCGAATTGGCGATGGCCATGCCGATTTTGCGCGCGCTTTCATCCGACACCGCACCTGTGACGGAAACGGCGATGAATTTCTGCGCGCCCTCGCCATCTTTGACCACCAGATGCGCCAGTTGGCGGCACACATCGGTCAGCGCCGCGGCAAAGGCATCGGCGCCCTCGCAGCCCTCGCAATTGATGATCGTGTTGCCCGCCTTGCCCGTGGCAAAGGCCAGCACCGTGTCGCTGGTCGAAGTGTCGCTGTCCACGGTGATGCAGTTGAACGTTTCGTTCGCGGCCTTGGTCAGCAGTTCCTGCAAAAAGGCCGGATTGATGGCGGCATCGGTAAAAATATAGCCCAGCATCGTCGCCATATCCGGGGCGATCATGCCGCTGCCCTTGATGATGGCGGAAAAGGTCACGGTCTTGCCGCCGATGATGGCGGTGGCGGTCGCGCCCTTGGCGAAAGTGTCGGTGGTGCCGATGGTGTTGGCCGCATCTTCCCACGAACAGGGGGCGGCGGTCAGGGCGTTGTTGACGCCTTCCTTGGCCTTGTCCTTGGGCAGCGGGACGCCGATCACGCCGGTCGAGGAAACAAAAACCTGTTCACGAACGCAGCCCAGATGGGCCGCAACCTGATCCATGATCTGTTCGACCGCCTCGCGCCCGCGGTATCCGGTGAAGGCATTGGAATTGCCCGCGTTCACGATCAGCGCCCGCGCGCGGCCCTGCTTCACATTGGCGCGGCCCAATTCCACCTCGGACGAACAACAGATGTTGCGCGTGAACACGCCCGCCACGGCGGTGTTTTCATCCAGCTCGACATAGGTCAGGTCGCAGCGATCCCATTCCTTGTATCGCGCGCGGGCAACGCGGGGCGTGGCCCCGGCAATCGCGGGCAGGGTGGGGAACGGCGTGGCGAGCGGAGAGATGGCGTGTGACATGGCCACGCGGGTTAGCGCCTGATGCGCGCCACATCAACCTTTCCGGCGTATCGGAATACCATGGGCCAGCGGGCTGATCGCCAGCGCCGCGCCCAGCGCCAGCACGGCGGCCAGCGTGAGTGGGCGGATTACAGCCGCCTGCGCCCCATGGCTGCGCGCCAGCGACGCGCCCCAGATCAACACCGGCCCGTGAATGGCATAGATGGGATAGGACAATCGCCCCAGCGCATCGGCCACTTTCGCGCCAATCCGGCCCAGCGAAACCTGCGCTGCGCACCACAGCGCCACTGGGAATACGCCAAAGACCGCCAGCAGATCGCCCGGCACCGTGGCCATCGGCACATGCGAAAGCCCCGCCAAGGTCAGCGGCACCCATGCCGCGCCGACCCATGCCATCCATGGCGTGACACGCCAGCGCCCGGTGGCAAATTGCCGCCCCATCCATACGCCTAGGCCATAGCCGAAGCCGACGCGGGCAAAGCCGCCCCACCAGTTGCGCCCCGTATCGCCCAGACCGACCGAACCCCAGTCATAGGCGCAAACCGCCAGCAACCCGCCGCAGGCCAGCGTAAAAATCAGCAGCATCCGGTTCCCCAACCGTCGCAGCAACAGCGCATGGGCCGCATTGGCCAGCACTTCATAGGCCAGCGACCATTGCGGGCCGTTGAGCTGAAATAACGCGCCCTTGCCTCGCTGATAAGGGATCAGCAGCAATCCCGCCGCCGTCAGCCAGCCCAATTGCCACGTCATGCCCATCGTATAGCGCCACGCCGCCCCGATCAGCACGCCCACCGCCAAGACCGGCCATAACCGCGCCACCCGGCGGAGCATGAAGTCGCCCGCGCCCATGCCCGCCCGCAATTTCGGTTCGAACGCCAGCGTCAGGACAAAGCCCGAAAGCATGAAGAAGAAATCCACCGCCAGATAGGCGCGCGGAAACAGGCCCGGTGAATGATAGAGCGGCGCTTCATGATGCAGCACCACGCCCACAGCCGCCAGCCCGCGCAGGGCATCCAGCATCGGCAGGCGGGCGGGAGAGGCGGTTTTGGACATGCGCCGTCGCCTTGGGGCAGAATGGCGCGTCAGGCAAGCGTCACACTTGTCTCGGCTTCGCCTTGGCCCTAGCCTTTGTGTGCTTTGGGGAGATTGGCTATGCTGGCTGGAATGTTGATTGTGTTGCAACAGGCAGCGATTGCTCATCCAGCAGCTCCGCCGCCGCCAATCGCTATTTCGCCGGCGCCGGTGATTACGCCCGCCGAAACCCTGCCGCGTGGGCCGATGCCCAAGAATGGGCCAAGCGGCTGGATCCAGACCAGTGATTATCCGGCCATGGCGGTCAAGAACGGCGAATCGGGCACCACCCGCTTTATGGTCAGTGTTGATGCCAAGGGGGCGATCACCAATTGCGTGGTGGTTTCAACCAGCGGTTCAGCGGCGCTGGACCGGGCAACATGCGATTTGATCCGTGCCCGCGCCACATTCAATCCGGCGCTGGACAATGCGGGCAAACCTGTTTCGGGCAGCTATACGAACCAGACGCGCTGGGTCCTGCCGCCGCCGGGCACGGTGCCGCAACCGGGCGAGTTTCAATTCCATTTCGTGGTCGAAAATGATGGCCGCCAAACCGAATGCAAGGTCGAAAAGGCAACCGGAACGATGGAGGGCCGGGTGAAAGTCGTCGGCGATGGATGTCCGGCGGTGCATTTCCGCGAACCGTATAAGGACGCGCAGGGCAATCCGGTGCGCAGGCGGGTTACCATCATTCAATCGGTCATCGTCGAACCTGCGCCCTAGACGTCGTCAATAGTCCTGCCTATATCCCCAAACATGCTGCGGCTGCTGTTATCATTTCTGGCTCTGGTTTCCGGTCTTGCCGCAATGGCTCCGGAAACGGATGCGCGCGCCTTTGCCGCGCGTCCCGCCATTGCCGCCACGATGCAGGATGCAGGCGCCGCGCGGGTTTCGGCCCATGTCGTGGCCCATGCGCGGGAAATTACGCGCCCGGCCCAACCCCGGTTGATCGAGGCGGTGCAAACGCCCGCGCCTCTGACCTATGCTGCGCCTTCGGTGCGGCTTCGCGTGGATCGTGCCCACGAATAAGGCCGGTTGGCCCATTTGATTTTCGACATGCTTTGATGGCGCGCGCCCGCGGTTGGCGCCCCATGCCCCACATCTGTATTCAGGAATTTCCCCATGTTTTCCAAGCTTGCCAAGTCGATCTTCGGCTCGTCGAATGATCGTTATGTAAAGTCGCTCGACAAGATTGTTCGCCAGATCGGCGCCTATGAATCGCAATTGGCCGAAATGAGCGACGAGGAATTGCGCGGCATGACTGCCAAGTTCCGTGAGGAAATCGCGGGCGGGCGCACGTTGGATGACATCCTGCCCGAAGCCTTTGCCGTGGTGCGTGAAGCGTCGAAGCGTTGCATGGGTATGCGCCATTTCGATGTGCAGATGATCGGCGGCATCGTGCTGCACCGTGGCGAAATCGCCGAAATGCGCACGGGTGAGGGCAAGACGCTGGTGGCGACGCTGGCGGTTTATCTCAACGCGCTGGAAGGCAAGGGCGTGCATGTCGTCACGGTCAACGACTATCTGGCCCGGCGCGACGCGGAAACGATGGGCGTGCTGTATAATTTCCTCGGCCTGACGGTGGGCGTGATTGTGCCCAACCTTAACGAGTACGAACGTCGCGAGGCGTATAATTGCGACATTACCTATGCCACCAACAATGAGCTGGGTTTTGACTATCTGCGCGACAACATGAAGCATGATCGTGATCAGATGGTCCACCGTCCGTTCAATTACGCGATCGTTGACGAAGTCGATTCGATCCTGATCGACGAAGCGCGCACGCCTTTGATCATTTCCGGCCCGACCGATGACAAGAGCGACCTCTATGTCTCGGTGGACGCGGTGGTGCGCGAACTGATCAAGGACGACAGCACGTTTGAGGCCGATGAAAAGTCCAAGAACGTCACGCTGACCGAGGATGGCGTGGAAAAGGCCGAGCGCCTGCTGGAAGGCGCGGGGCTGCTGGAAGGCAGCAACCTCTATGCCATTGAAAACACGCAGGTCGTCCATCACCTGGATCAGGCGATGAAGGCCAATGTCATGTTCAAGCGCGACATTGATTACATCGTCAAGGATGGCAAGGTCGTCATCATCGACGAGTTCACCGGGCGCATGATGGATGGCCGCCGCTGGTCCAACGGCCTGCATCAGGCGGTCGAGGCCAAGGAAGGCGTCAAGATCGAGCCGGAAAACCAGACCATGGCCTCGATCACCTTCCAGAACTATTTCCGCATGTATCCCAAGCTTTGCGGCATGACCGGCACGGCCGCGACCGAGGCGGCCGAATTCTTCGACATCTACAAGATGAACGTGGTGACCATCCCCACCAACGTTCCGGTGCAGCGCATCGACGAGGAAGACGAGTTCTATAAGAACACGCTCGATAAATTCGCCGCCATTGCCAAGCTGATCCGCGAGAAATATGAGAGCGGTCAGCCGGTGCTGGTGGGTACGGTTTCGATTGAAAAGTCGGAACTGCTCAGCGAATTCCTGACCAAGGAAGGGGTGAAGCACAATGTGCTGAACGCCCGTTTCCACGAGATGGAAGCCCATATCGTCGCGCAGGCGGGCCGTCTGGGCGCCGTCACCATTGCCACCAACATGGCCGGACGCGGCACCGACATCAAGCTGGGCGGCAATCTGGAATTCCGCATCGAGGATGAATTGCGCGACATGCCCGAAGGGCCGGAGCGCGACGCCAAGATCGCCGAATTCAAAGCTGAGATCGACGCTGAGAAGGAAAAGGTGCTGGCCGCGGGCGGACTTTGCGTGATCGGCACAGAGCGCCACGAAAGCCGCCGCATCGACAACCAGTTGCGCGGCCGTTCGGGCCGTCAGGGCGACCCCGGCCTGTCGAAATTCTACCTCTGCCTTGAGGACGATCTGCTGCGTATCTTTGGCCCGGACACGATGTTCTCGAAATTGATGAACAGCAACCTTGCCGATGGCGAGGCGATCGGGTCACGCTGGCTGTCCAAGGCCATCGAGACGGCGCAGAAGAAGGTCGAGGCGCGCAATTATGACGTGCGCAAGCAGGTCGTCGAATATGATGACGTGATGAATGATCAGCGCAAGGTCATCTATGAACAGCGCGCCGACATCATGGATGCGCAGGCGATGGATGAAGTTGTCCATGACATGCGCCACGATACGGTCAACGCGCTGGTCGGTACGGCATGCCCTCCGGGTTCGTATCCGGAAGTTTGGGACATCGAAGGCCTGACCAATGCCGTGCGCTTTACGCTGGGCATTGAGGCGCCGATTGCCGATTGGGTTCAGGCCGAAGACGGGATCGAGCCGGAAACCATTGAGGAACGTCTGGCCGAAATGGCCGACGCCCACATGGCCGACAAGCTGTCGCGCAATGATCCCGAAATCTGGCGTCAGGTGGAAAAGAGCGTCTTGCTGGAACGACTCGACCACCATTGGAAGGAGCATCTGGCCACGCTCGACGCGCTGCGTCAGGTCGTTTTTCTTCGCGCCTATGCGCAAAAGACGCCGATTAATGAGTATAAGCAAGAAGCCTTCGGTCTTTTTGAACGTATGATTGAGCAAATTCGCGAAGATGTGACGCGAATTCTTGCAACCGCCGAATTGCAGTTTGCACAGCCCGAAGCGCCTGCGCTGCCCGAATTGCCCGATTTCCTGACCACGCATATCGATCCGTTTACCGGAGAGAATGATGCGATTGCCCCTGCCTTGCCGAGTGCCGCGCCGGGTTTCGATCCCAACCAGATTGACCCCACAATGTCGCGTAACGCCCCGTGCCCCTGTGGTTCGGGCCAGAAATATAAGCATTGTCACGGGGCTGTGGCTTAATGCCTGACCGGGGCGCGACATCATGTTCGCGCCCCTTCGCAAGGCGGCCCGGCGGTGCAAATGGCCTGCAATGCAAAAATCTGTATGCTTTGAAAATTAACCATGTAGCAGGGTTTTGCCCCCGCTAAACGGCTACATTTCGTACCTATCGGCTATTGCTGACGGCTTGTTCATAACCGCTTTACCATTTCCTGCAATATATAGGGGGCAAACCTTGGGAAGGCGGGCTTGCTCTTCTTCCCTCTTCGCCAAACTTTCGCAGGTGGACCGACCGGTGAGTCAAGACTTCTTCCGTACCGAAATGGCAGCGCCCCCGGCGCCAGAGGTCGGGCAAGTCTCTGGTGCGGAATTGCGCGGAGCGCCGCGTTTCACGTTGCTGGTCCGATCGGCCAAGCTGATCATCGACGGGCGTGAATATCTTTGCGTTTTGCGCGACGCGTCGGCAACCGGGTGCAAGGTGCGCGTGTTCCACGCCCTGCCGCCGTTCAGCTCGATTGCGCTGGAAACGTCGAGCGGCGAACGCTTTCCCATGGAATTGATGTGGAATCGCGATGACCATGCCGGTTTCCGCTTCTTTGACATGATCAATGTTCAGCGTCTGCTTGATGACAAATGTGGCCTTTATCCAAAGCGCCAGATTCGTCTTAAGACCGACGCCGAAGCCATCATCTTTTCGGGCAGCCAGCAGATCCGCGCGATGTTGCGCGATATTTCGCAACAGGGCGCCTGTATCGAATGCCCCGAACGCCTGATGCTGCGCCAGTCGGTGCGGGTTGAAACCTTTGGCTTCCCCCCGCTTCACGCCAAGGTCGTGTGGCGCCAACAGCCCCGTCACGGCCTGGTGTTCGACCGCGGTTTCCTGATGGAGGAATTGGCCCAGAACATGGCCAAGATGCACGAGGGCGATGGCCATGACCCCAAGGGGCGTTTGCGCGCGGCCTGCTGAGGATATTTGTCGATTTAACGGCTTCTCACGCAAAAAGGCCCGGCAAGCATCTCCAGAGCGCTTGCCGGGCCTTTTTGTGTCCCTGCCGGGCCTAGGAAACGCCGCGCAACACCTTTTTGACCCGGCGGGGTTTGTGATGGCGATGATCGCGCAGGATCAGGCTCGTCCCTTCCTCGCCAATCGCATAATCTTTGCGGACCTGATCGATCAGCGCGTCGACATCCTCCTCGCTGGCGGCCGGGCTGATCGGGATGCGTGCGATGGTCATGCCTTCGTCGGGATCATCGATCGAGAGGAACGATGTGGCCGCATCACCCAGGGTTTCGACATTAAAGCCGCCGTCGATGTGCCACATATTGCCGTCGATGCTGAAAATCGCGCGGCGGCAATGGCGGCATTGCGCATAAAAGGCGCCATCGACACGGTCGCGGGGTTTGTGGGCGGGATGATGTTCGCGGGTGTACCAACATTGAGTAAGCGCGAGCGTGGACATGGCAGGTCCTCGGAAAGGCGGGAACAGGCCATCAGTCTAGACGCAATCGCTGATAGTTTGGTTATTTTGAATTAGGCAGTCCGCCGGGCAAAAACCCCTATGGCGTTGACGATTGGTGGTTGGTTACTTGTCATACTGTTCCAGAAACTGACGCTCGGCGTCTTCGACATCGCTGGTTATACCGATCATGCGCCGTTTGACGCGAATAAAGTCGCCCGCGACATCTTTGGGCAGGTCGGCACGAATTTCCGCATTATCGCTGCTGCTTGAACCGGCGGCGACGTGCAGAGCCACGCGTTGCTCACTCGAATGCAATCGGGTGCAATCTCCTTGCGGCGACATCAGGCGCGGACAGGCATAGGCATCGACCCACATGTCGACCGATGTGACGGTGGAATCCGTGCCGTTAAACACTTTAAGCGGCAATTTGAGCACAAGTTCGCCATCTTCGATCGCGCCCGATGTGCCGTCGGTTTCGACCTGCACGCTGCCCTCGACGAAATGTTTGCTGGCCTCATAGGTGCGCACCGCCGCCGTACCGCCCCCGATGGCGACCAGCAGCAGAAACAGATAACCCGGACGCCACAGGGCCAGATTGCGCAGGTCATTTGATTTGAGGGATTGCGAAGGCATTGGTCGTCCTTGCTGAAGCAGGATCAAACCTATGCGTGATGGCGCGTTAAATAGGCGCTGCAAAACGGGGTGAAGGTAAATTAAGGCTGTTTTTCAAACACCTAGTATAAACACCTAGGTTCAGCGCGTTTCTTGCCGCTTGGGCTGGGCCGCATGGCTCCCTGAGTAGGATTCGAACCTACGGCCGCTCGATTAACAGTCGAGAGCTCTACCGCTGAGCTATCAGGGAACGGGCCGGCGATGCCGGGCGTTTATGCGGTCTTTCATCATGCCGGACATATGTCCGAGGATGAAATGGCTCCCTGAGTAGGATTCGAACCTACGGCCGCTCGATTAACAGTCGAGAGCTCTACCGCTGAGCTATCAGGGAGCAGCCCGGCGAACCGGGCAGGTGCGCGCCAATACCATCTTGTCCGGCTTTGACAAGCCCGCATTGGCGCAGGATCAAATTTTTTTGTCTATGGTGTGGAAAACTCGGTCGATTTAATCGGGTGTGGGCCGAATCCTCAAACCTGGAACTGTTCCGCAAAGATTCGCTCGTCCAGACTCGAATGCCGGTCGAACAGCAAGGTCAGCGAATGTTCGCGGTTGGCCGATACGCGCACATGGGCGATGTCGCGCACTTCCTTTTGGTCGGCCACGGCCGCCACTGGGCGCTTGTCGGGTTCCAGAACGCGGAATTCGACCGTGGCATTGTCCTTGATGATCGCGCCCTTCCACCGGCGTGGGCGGAACGGGCTGATCGGGGTCAGTGCCAGAATGCCGCTGCCCATGGGCAGGATCGGGCCATTGGCCGACAGGTTATAGGCCGTCGATCCGGCAGGCGTTGCCACAAGGATGCCGTCGCACGCCAATTCGGCCAGACGCACCTTGCCATTGACCGAAATCTCGATCTTGGCTGTCTGGCGCGTTTCACGCAGCAGCGAGACTTCGTTGATGGCGTAAAAATGCTGCGTCTCGCCCGCCCATGTGGTGCAGGTCATCTCCAGCGGGGCCACCGCCAGCTTGCTCGCCTTGGCGACGCGGGTGGCAATATGCTTGGTCGATTTGGGCTTGTTCATCATAAAGCCCACCGTGCCGTGGTTGAGGCCGTAAGCCGGGATCACCCGCCCCGCATCCAGCATCCGGTGCAGCACCGTCAACATAAAGCCGTCGCCGCCCAGAACCACCACCACATCGGCTTCTTCCAACGGCACCCATGGGTGGTCATTGGCCATAACCTCGGCCGCCGCCATCGCCTTGGGCGTGTCCGATACCACCAGCGCCAGGCGCAATTCTTCTGTCATTGCCGAAAATTCCGCTCCGCAAAGTTGATTGCCGGGCTGATGGCGCGCCCTTACCGGCGTCATAGGCGCGGTTTTTGACAATTGCCAGTATGGGCTTTGTGATTAGACCGCATGGCGGGAACACTTTGGCAAGAGCTTGTCAGTTATGTTAAAACCCGGTTTGAACAAACAGCGTGAAAGCACCGATGCCATTTCGCCACGATTTGCCCAATGGCATCATCCCCGCTGTCATGCAGGGTGACGATGACGCCGCCCGCGATCCTTTGACCGGATTGCTGACGCTGGACGCGGCGCGGGCGCGGCTGACCGAATGGGTGGAGCAGGGCAAATCGGCGGCCGAAACGGGTGGGGGCATTCCCCGCGTCCACGCCATGCTGATCGGCATCCGCCGCTTTGAAACCATCAATCTGGCCTATGGCGAGGCGACCGGGGACGGCGCGCTGATTGAGGTGGCGACGCGCCTTGCCCGATTGGCGGGCGAAGGGCTCAATGGCCCATGGTTCGCCGCGCGCGGGCCGGGGGGGACATTCCTGTTGATCGTGGACGAAGCGTGCAGCCGCGAACGCTGGCATGCCTTTGCCGATCAATTGGCCGACCGGATTGCCCAGCCGATTCAGCGCCGCGTTGGTACGTTGCGCTTGTCTCCTCGCATTGCCTTGCTCCGCGTGCTGGTGGGGGAAAGCGCTGAAAGCGCGATGGACCGACTGGCCCAGACCCTTGCCGTGGCGCAGCGCGATGTCGCCCGCCGCGTGGTGTGGGTCGATGGCGAAACCAACCGGGCGGGCCGTACCGCCGCGCAATTGGAGGCCGACCTCCTCCACGCCATCGACAAGGGCGAGATCGAGGTTCATTACCAACCTCAATTCGCGCTGGACGAGGATGGCAACGAACATCTCTCCGGCGCGGAGGCTCTGGCCCGGTGGAATCACCCGAAACTGGGGCGGATCGGGGCGGCGGCTTTGTTTGCCATTGCCGACCGGGCCGATCACCTGGCGCCTCTGTCGCGTCATATCGCCGAAACCGCGTTAAAGGCGGCATCGGCTTGGCCGGGGGATCTGCGCCTGTCGCTCAACGTCACAGCCGCCGATCTCGCGGCGGGCAGCTTTACCTTCGATCTGGGCAAGGCGCTGGGCAAGACCGGCTTTCCCACCGACCGGCTGACGCTGGAGGTGACCGAGCAGGTGCTGGTGGCAGACATGACTTTGGCGGAACGTTCGCTGTCCGATCTGGCGCGGTTGGGTATCCGTATTGCGCTGGATGATTTCGGGGCGGGGTTTTGTAACTTCCATTATTTGAAAACGCTGCCGCTGCATTACCTCAAACTCGACCGGTCGATGGTCGATGGCATTACCGAAGACCCGCGCGACCTTGCCGTGTTGCGTGCGATTGTGGCCATGGCCAAGGCGCTCGACCTGGATGTCGTGGCAGAGGGTATCGAAACCGAGGCGCAGCGCCTGACCGTCGCGCGCGAAGGTTGCTCCAGCTATCAAGGCTTTGTCCGGGCACAACCCATGCCGGAAAGGGCCTTTCTCGCGCTGGTGCGGGGGTGATCCTCATACCCTGCTGACGGGCGGCCTTGTCCCTTTGGTCAAAGACAAAACGCCCCGCGGGCTTGATCTGCCTCCACGACGGCGGCGGCATTTTGCGCGAAACGGCCTTCATCGATGCCGATGATGGAGGCTCTTATGAAGAACTACCTTGCCCGCCTGCTGCTGGCTCCTGTGCTGTTGGCTTTGCCCGCTGTTGCCATGGCCGGTCCCCACGGCAATTCACAAGAGGCGCAGGGCCTGTTGGACCGCGCCGTGGCCGAAGTCGGCACCGTCGGCCCCGCCAAGGCCTTTGCCGAATTCAACGACCCCAAGGGCGGCTTCAAGAACAAAGACCTCTACGTCTTCGTCTTCAGCGCCAAGGGCGTTTACGAAGCCACCGGCGCCAACCCCCAACTGGTCGGCACGCCGGCCATCGACATGACCGACGCCGAGGGCAAGCCTCTGGTTCAGGCCATGATCGCCGCCGTGAAAGATCAGCCGCAGGGCAAGGTCGATTACGTCTGGCTCAACCGTGCGGACAATCGGGTCGAGCATAAGGTCTCGCTGATCCGCCGGGTGGGGGATCATATCGTGGGGGTGGGGTATTATAAGGGGTGAGTGTTAGGGGTTGGGGCCTCCGGCGGGTTAAGGGCGGGGGCCCTTAACAATCCCGATACTGCCAGCGTTGCGCCATGGGTTCACCCAAAGCGCAACCCCGCCGCGCCGCAGGCTATAAAACCGCTTCGCGGACGGGCGCTTCTTGGCCAAGGAAGCGCCACCCCAAAACGGGATTGTTAAGGGACGATGTCCCTTAACCCGCCGGAGGCATACCCCTTAACCCTTCTTCTTCCCCTTACGCGCCACAGCGCTGAGCCCCTTGGTCAGCTGGAACAGCCCGTTCAAACGCGCCTTGGGATCGCCCCACACGCGCTGGACCACCAGCTTGGAATCGGGCCGCAGCTTGATCACGCCGCCGACACGCTCGACATAGGCGAACAGCCCCGCCGGATCGGGGAAGTTGTCATTGTGGAACGCGACCAGCGTGCCGCGCGGCCCCACGTCGATCTTGGCGATATGGGCCTCGATGGCTTGGCGCTTGATCTGGATAAGCTGGATGAGGTTCTCGGTGGCGCTGGGCAGCGGCCCAAAACGGTCGATCATTTCGGCGGACAGGGCTTCGACCTCGCGCGTGTCTTCGGCATCGTTCAACCGGCGATAGAGCGCCATGCGCACGGCCAGATCGGGGACGTAATCCTCGGGGATCATGATCGGCGCATCGACCGTGATCTGGGGCGAGAGGCCCTTGGTGCTTTCGCGCTCCAGCCCGTAATCGCCCGCCTTGGCGGCCAGAATCGCGTCCTCCAGCATGGATTGATAGAGTTCGAAGCCCACCTCGCGGATATGGCCCGATTGCTCATCGCCCAGCAGATTGCCCGCGCCGCGAATGTCGAGATCGTGGCTGGCCAACTGGAACCCTGCGCCAAGGCTGTCGAGATCGCCCAGCACCTTCAACCGCTTTTCCGCCGTCTCATTCAGCGCCCGCCCGCCCGGCGTGGTCAGATAGGCATAGGCCCGCAGTTTCGAGCGCCCCACGCGCCCGCGCAACTGATACAATTGCGCCAGACCAAACCGATCCGCGCGGTGGATAATGATCGTGTTGGCCGATGGAATGTCGATCCCGCTTTCAACAATGGTCGTGGAGAGCAGCACGTCATAGCGCCGCTCATAAAACGCGCTCATCCGCTCCTCGACCTCGCTGGCCGACATCTGGCCATGGGCGGAGATATATTTGACCTCCGGCACGGCGGCGTGCAGCCAGTCCTCGATCTCGGCCATGTCCGAAATGCGCGGCACGACGATAAAGCTCTGCCCGCCGCGATGATGTTCGCGCAGGAGCGCCTCGCGCATCACCACCTCGTCCCATTCCATCACATAGGTGCGCACGGCAAGGCGGTCGACCGGCGGGGTCTGGATGGTGGAAAGTTCACGCAGCCCCGACATGGCCATCTGCAACGTGCGCGGAATGGGCGTCGCGGTCAGCGTTAGCATATGCACATCGGCGCGCAATTGCTTCAAACGCTCCTTGTGGTTGACGCCGAAACGCTGCTCCTCGTCCACAATGACAAGGCCCAGATTCTTGAACTTCACGTTTTTGGCCAGCAGCGCGTGGGTGCCGACCACAATATCGACCGTGCCATCCTCCAGCCCCGCACGGGTCAGGCTGGCCTCCTTGTCGGGCACGAGGCGCGAGAGGCGGCCCACGTTGAGCGGGAAACCTGCAAAACGTTCGGTAAAGCCCTTGTGGTGTTGGCGCGCCAGCAAGGTTGTGGGCGCGACCACGGCCACCTGTTGCCCCGCCATGGCCGCGACGAAGGCGGCGCGCAACGCCACTTCGGTCTTGCCAAAACCGACGTCGCCGCAGACGAGGCGATCCATCGGGCGACCACTGGCCAGATCTTCGATGACATCGGAAATCGCCGCTTCCTGATCTTCCGTCTCCTGCCAAGGGAAGCGGTCGCAGAACGGATCATAGCTGGCCGGATCGGACAGCAGTGCAGGCGCGGTGCGCAGTGCGCGCAGGGCGGCGGTCTTCAGCAATTCATGCGCGATCTCGCGGATACGTTCGCGCAGCTTGGCGCGCCGCTTCTGCCACCCTTCGCCGCCCAGCTTGTCGAGCGAAACACCTTCGGATTCAGACCCAAAGCGCGAGAGCACGTCGAGATTTTCCACCGGGACATAGAGCTTGTCGCCACCGGCATAGGTGAGCATCACGCAGTCATGCGCCGACCCGCCGACAGGGATCGACTGCAACCCTTCATAGCGCCCGATCCCATGCTCCATATGCACGACCAGATCGCCCGGCGTCAGGGCGGCCAGTTCGGCAAGGAAAGCGTCGGCGGATTTCTTCTTCTTTTTGCGGCGGACCAGACGGTCGCCCAGCAGGTCCTGCTCGGTGACAAGTTCGATATCCGCATTGGCAAAGCCGGTGTCGAGCGGCAACACGATGGCCGCCACGCGCCCGGTCCCGGCAATGCCCAGCGCTTCTTGCCAATTGTCGGCCAGCGTGGGTCCGGGCGATTGCGCCTCGGCCAGGATCGAGGTGATACGCGCCCGGCTGCCCGTGGAGTAAGCGGCGAGGATGGCGCGGCGGCCCGAACGTGCGGCGGTCAGCAGGTGCCGCGCGGCGGCCTCATAGGCATTGTCGCCGCGTGCGCGTTCGGGGGCAAAATCGCGGGCATTGCCAAAGGCGAAATCGACGGTGGCCGCGCCATCGGGCTGGGGGAAAGGTTCGGCGCGGTGGGCGGGCCATGCGGCAAGCCGCGCGGACAATTCATCCTGCGTCAGGTAAAGCGAGGCCGGTTCGAGCGGACGATAGGCACCCGGAGCCTTGGCCGCGGTATCGCGCCGCGCCGCATAATAGTCGGCAATGTCGGTCAGGCGCTCTTCGGCCGAATGGCTGGCCGATGCGTCGATGATCAAAAGGTCGCTGGACGCCAGATGGTCAAAGATCGTGACCAGCCGGTCTTCGAGCAGCGGCAACCAATGTTCCATCCCGGCCAGACGGCGGCCATCGGAAATAGCCTGATATAGCGGATCGGATGTGGCCGTCGCGCCGAACATCTCGCGGTACCGGGTGCGGAAACGTTTGACGGTGGCGTCCTCCAGCATCGCCTCGCTGGCGGGCAGCAGCAGGTGTTGGTCCACCGTACCCACGGTACGCTGCGTGTTGGGGTCGAACAGGCGCAGGGTCTCGATTTCATCGCCAAAGAAATCGAGGCGCAGGCCATGTTCCAGCCCCGAGGGGAAAATGTCGAAGATCGAACCACGCACCGCATATTCGCCCGCATCCGCCACCGTATCGGTCCGCGCATAGCCCGCACGCGACAGCAGCCCGGTCAGCGTTTCACGCCCAACCTCGGCCCCGGATTTGAGCAGGCGCACCGATTCCCGAATGCGAAAGGGCGTGAGCACGCGTTGCAGCACCGCCGCAATCGTCGTGACCAGCAATTGCGGGGTCTTTGCCGGTTGTTGCAAGCGGTGGAGAGCCGCCAGACGGCGCGAGGATACCGACAATGCCGGACTGGCCCGGTCATAGGGCAGGCAGTCCCATGCGGGAAATTCAATGACCTCCAGCTCTGGCGCAAAGACCGGAGCAACATCGGCGATGGATCGCATAGCGGCTTCATCCGCCGCCACAAACACCGCCCGGCCCCCCTTATGCGCCACCGCCCGCGCCAGATCGGCCAGCACCAAAGGCTGGCTGCCGCGCGACAGACCCGCCAGCGTCAGGGGGGCGCTTGCGCCAAGAATGCGGGAGATATCAGCCATGTCTAATCCGTGTCCAAACAGCACCAAGCAACAGCAATTGCCCGCCGCACCGATTCGGTGGGCGGGGGCGTGGGTTGCCGGGCCTTTAGGGGAGTTTGAAGAGGTATGAAAGGGAAGGTGCGAGAGTCATCACCTTCGCCTTACCCCGTCATCCGCGCATCAACGTGGAATATCGACGTAATCCAGCTTTTTCAAAGCCACCATCATCGGCCCTTCATATTCGGCCGGGGTGGACAGCGATCCGAGCGCCCAGCCGAGGATGTCGACGTCTTCTTCATCGATCAGCTTTTCAAACCAGACGAGTTCTTCCTCGTCCCATTTGGCGTGGAAAGCGTCGAAGAAGCCGCCGATCATGTAATCGGCCTCACGCGTGCCGCGATGCCATGCGCGATAGTGCAGGCGCTTGAGGCGGGCTTCGCGGGCGGGGTCAATAGAGTCGGTCATGGGTGCCTCGGTTAGGGCAGGCGGGGCCGCAGATCAATGCCTGATGCGACCCCTTTTGCCGTCACTTCCCGCGAAGATGGGCCAGAATTTCGGGCGCCTTTGCCTCGCCCAGATCCTTGGCCAATTCACCCAGCAGCGCAGCCTCCAGCCCTTTGGTATAGGCCTTGCGCAATTCGCCAAGGCTGCGCGGGGCGGCAATCACCACGAGGTGTTCGATGCGGCGGCTCTGAACCTCCTGTGCCAGATATTCGATGGCGGCGGTGGCATGGGCGTCATGGGCCATGGTGATGGTCGAGCCGTGATGGCTGCCGCCCGAATGGTTGTGCGTGTCCAGACGCGGCGCATCGGTTTCGGCCAGTTCCGGGCTGGCTTCATCGCCGGTATTGCGGAACAGGCGGAAATTGCGGGCGTCAATCACGGCGATCACTGTACCATGGGGCAGAAGCATCTTTGTCTCCTTTATCCGGCCGGTGTTGTCGGCCGGTAAGGGCACCCAAGGCCGATTTGCCGCGCCATTCCATGCGCAAGGTCAAATCGGGCGCGACAAAATTGAGGAGTGGCACGTTTTGTTCCATGCGCTAATAGCCTGTGCATGCGTCCCGATTTGCTCAACCCCCTGTTTGTCGAGGCCGATGGCCTCAAAGGTGTAGGGCCGAACTTGGCCCGTCCGCTCGAAAAGCTGGGGCTGAAACGGATCCGTGATTTCATCTATCACCTGCCGGACCGTTTCGTGCATCGCCGCGCCATCTCCGATCTGGACGAGGGCAGCGTGGGCGAGCAGGTCGTGGTGGCGCTGACCCCGGTGGAATATCGTGGCGGGCCATCGCCCAAGGCGCCGTTCCGCGTGATGGCCGAAGATGCGAAGGGCAATCTTTGCACGCTGGCCTATTTCGGGCGCAATGCGGGCTGGGCGAAAAAACAATTGCCTTTGGGCGAGAAGCGCTGGGTGGCCGGGCGGCTGGATCAGTTCGGGGCGAATTTGCAAATCGTCCATCCCGACCATGTGAACCCGGAAGGCGCGGCCATGCTGGGACAACTGGCCGAGGCGATCTATCCATTGTCGGACGGTCTGACACAGGGCCGCATGGCGGCGCTGGTGCAACAGGCGCTGACCCATGCGCCCGAATTGCCCGAATGGTGCGAGCCGGGCGTTGTGGACCGCATGAACTGGCCGCGCTGGCGTGAGGCTTTGACGCAGGCGCACAGGGACGAGCACAAGGAGGCGCGCGACCGGCTGGCCTATGACGAATTGCTGGCCAATTCTCTGGCGTTGATGTTGGTGCGGGCCAGCAATCGCCGGGCGCAGGGGCAGGCTCTACGCGGGGATGGGCGGTTGCGCGGGGCGTTGAAACTGCCCTTTGCTCTTACCGGGGCGCAGAGCAGGGCGATTGCCGAGATTGAGGGCGATCTGGCGCAATCGGCGCCCATGCTGCGTCTGCTTCAGGGCGATGTCGGGTCAGGCAAGACCGTGGTGGCGCTCGAAAGCCTGCTGATCGCGGTGGAGGCGGGGGCGCAGGGGGCCTTGCTGGCCCCGACCGAAATCCTTGCGCGTCAGCATTTTGAGACGTTGCGCCGGATGGCCGCGCCCACAGGTGTCAACATCGCGCTCTATACCGGGCGGGACAAAGGCCGCGCGCGCGAATCGATCCTGATGGGATTGATGGATGGCAGTATCGACATCGTGATCGGCACCCATGCGATCTTTCAGGACGCGGTGGTCTATCGCAATCTGGGCCTTGTGGTGATTGACGAACAGCACCGCTTTGGCGTGGGACAGCGCCTGATGCTGACGCAAAAGGGCAAGGGCACGCATTGCCTGGCCATGACCGCCACGCCGATCCCGCGCACGTTGACGCTGGCGCAATATGGCGAGATGGATGTGAGCCGTCTGGACGAATTGCCGCCGGGGCGTCAGGCGATCGACACGCGCGTGGTGGCGCAGGAACGCTTGGGCGATGTGGTCGAAGCCTTGGCCCGCCATTTCGCCACTGGCCAGCAGGCCTATTGGGTTTGCCCCATGGTGCGCGAGAGCGAGGTGGCCGACCTTGCCGCTGCCGAGGAGCGGCACGAGATGCTCTCGTTGCGTTTTGGCGAGGATGCCGTGCTGGTCCATGGCCAGATGAAGCCTGAGCAGAAAGACGCCGCGATGGAACGTTTTGCCAGCGGGCAGGCGAAATTGCTGGTGGCAACCACGGTGATTGAGGTGGGTGTGGACGTGCCCAACGCCACGCTGATGGTGATTGAGCAGGCCGAGCGGTTTGGGTTGGCCCAATTGCATCAGTTGCGCGGGCGCGTGGGGCGGGGCAGCGAGAAATCGACCTGTTTGCTCCTGCGCGGGGAAACGCTTTCGGAGGTTTCTCGCGAAAGACTGGCGCTGATGCGCGAAACGCAGGATGGCTTTCGGCTGGCCGAGGAGGATTTGCGTTTGCGCGGCGGGGGCGAATTGCTGGGCACGCGCCAGTCGGGGGATACGCCGTTTCGCGTGGCCTCGTTGGATCAGATTACGCGTCTGTTGCCGATCGCGCATGATGACGCCCGCTTGCTGATCGAGCGGGATGGGGGATTGACGGGCGAGCGAGGTGCAGCGGCACGTGTGTTGCTCTATCTGTTTGAGCGGGATTGGGGTGTGCAATTGTTGCGGGGCGGATAGTTTTGCCTTCGGCGGGTTAAGGGCGGGGGCCCTTAACAATCCCGATATTGTCAGCGTTACGCCTCGCTGATTGGATGGCGCAAGGTTTCACCGCCGGAGGCTATAAATTAAGCCGTTTCGCGGAAATGGTGTTTCGTGGCCGACAAAGTGCGACCCCAGTAACGGGATTGCAAAGGGACAAGTCCCTTGCCCGCCGGAGGCAAAACCCCCCTATAAAATCCCCAAAACCTCGGCCACCGGCGTCAACGCGCCCTTGCCCGAAAACCAGCTGACCAGATTATCCACCACCAGTTGCCCCATCGCCTCGCGGGTGCGTACCGAACCTGATCCGATATGCGGCAACAGGACAAGCCCCGGATGGTCGATCAACTCTTGCGGAACTCGCGGTTCATCCTCGAACACATCAAGGCCCGCGGTCAGGATTTTGCCTTCGCGCAGCGCCGCGATCAGGGCCTGCGTATCGACCACGCTGCCGCGCGCCACGTTGATCAGGATGCCGCCCGGGCCGAGTGCCTCCAGCACCTGTGCGTTTACCGTGTGACGCGTTGCCGCCCCGCCGGGGATCAGCACGATCAGCACATCGACCGCCTTGGCCAAAGCCAGAGGCGTGGGGTAATAGGCGTAAGGCACGTCCTGCGGCTTGCGCCCGCAATAGGCGATGTCGACCGCAAAGCCTTCGAGGCGCCGTGCCACCGCCTTGCCAATGTCGCCAAGGCCAAGGATGCCGACGCGGCGACTGCGCAGCGATGCGGACAATGGAAAGGACCGTTCCAGCCATTGTCCGGTGCGCAAATGGCGCTCGGCCGCCGGGATCTGGCGAATCGTGGCAAGGAGGAGGCCCAGCGCCAGATCGGCGGTTTCCTCGGTCAGGACGCCGGGCGTGTTGGTGACGACAACGCGACGGGCAAGGGCGGCATCGACATCAATATTGTCATAGCCCACGCCAAAACTGGCGATGATTTCGGCCTTGGGCAGATGGTTGAGCAGGTCTTCGCCCACCCGACCGTACAGTGTCGAGGTGGCAATTCCACGAATTCGCGGCCCAACTTCGCGCAGGAATGCTTCTTTGTCCGAAGCCTCCCACAAGTGATGGGTGGTAAATCGATTGCCCAATTGGGCAATGACCAAGGGCATCATTGGGGCGGTAATCAGTATATCTTTATTTTGCATGGTTTTTCCCATGGAACGCCCCGCCGCAATGCCATGGATAGCTCGCGTTTGCAGCATGAAATTTTGTTTTGCAGTTGAAAATGGTGCAATCATGCGCTAACCATCGTCTGTCGGACACGAGGCCCAATGACGATTGATCGTCGGGATGGCTTCGGTTGCGATCTGCAGGCGGGACGACATCTCTTGTTCAGGGTGGAGTCCACATAATGAAAGCACACAAGAATTTCCGCGCGCTGGCTGGTCTTGCCGGTATTGCTCTGACGCTGAGCGCGCAGGCTGCCAAGGCTGAAGACGCCGCTGCGCCCAAGGAATTCACCGTCACCGGCAGCGCGGCTCTGGTCAGCGATTATCGTCTGCGTGGCGTTTCGCAGTCGGATCGTGGCAAAGCGCTTCAGGCTGGTGTTACCGTCACCCACAAGAGCGGCTTTTACGGCAGCCTCTGGTCGTCGAACCTGGCCGGTTGGGGCACGTTTGGCGGTCCGAACCTCGAACTCGACGTGATCGGCGGCTATGCCAAGGCTGTTGGCCCGGTGACGATTGACGCCGGTCTGACCTGGTACATGTATCCCGATGGTGCGGCCAAGACCGACTTTGGCGAACCCTATGTCAAGGTTTCGGGCGCGGTTGGCCCTGTCAGCTATCTGGCCGGTGTTGCCTATGCTCCCAAGCAGAAGGCTTTGGGCAACTATTCGAACACCTCGTACAGCTATGGTCAGGCCTATGACAATCTGTACCTGTGGGGCGACACGTCCTATGTCATTCCCTCGACCAAGCTGAAGCTCAAGGGTCACCTCGGCTATTCAAAGGGTAACCCCGGCCTTGGCCCGAACGGTACCTCGGTTGCGCCGACCGGTTCGTATTGGGACTGGCAGCTGGGCGCCGAATATCCGGTTGGCCCGTTCACGTTTAGCGCTTCGTGGGTCGACACCGACATCACCGACGCCAAGGCTGCCTATCTTCAGCCCAACTTCTCGGTCCAGAACGGCCGTCTGGCTGGCAAGAGCATTGCCGGCAGCACCGCTGTCTTCTCGGTCAGCGTGGGCTTCTGATCCGGCCTGCGGGCGCTTTCATGAGGGATCGCGCCCGCAAGAACGGATGACATGAAAAAGCGCGGGGAGGGCAACCTTCCCGCGCTTTTGTCATTTGAAGCCGGTTACTTTTTCAGGCCGATTTCGCGCAGGCGTTCCTGAAGATAATCGTCGGCCGTGATCGATACCGGATAGCGATCCGGGTTTTCCGGCGTGATGCACTGTTCCAGCGTCTTGAACGGAAAATCGCTGCGCAGATGCAGGAAGAAGGGCATCGAATAGCGGCTGTGGGCGGCGCGTTCGGCGTCCGGGTTGCGGACGCGATGCGTCGTGCTGGGCAGGACGTGGTTGGTCAGGCGTTGCAACATGTCGCCAATGTTGATGACGATGGCGCCTTCGGGCGGGGCCACGCCGACCCAGCGGCCATCCTTGGTCAGCAGTTCAAGCCCGGCTTCCTGCGCGCCCAGCAACAGGGTGATGAGGTTGATGTCCTCATGCGCGCCGGCACGAATCGCACCGCCTTCGGCATCGGCAACGGGGGGATAGTGCAGCAGGCGCATCACCGAATTGCCGTCCTCGATTGCCGGATCGAACCAGCCTTCGTCCAGCCCCAGATGCAGCGCGATGCGCGACAGAATGGTGGCGCCTGCCTTGTCAAATTCGGCATAGAGGCGCGTAAAGACGTCCTGAAAGCCTTCGGGCGAATCGGGCCATACGTTGGGCGGCATGCTGCTGGCCAGCGGCGAATCGGCGGGAACATCGCGCCCGACATGCCAGAATTCCTTCAGGTCATGCAGCTTTGCGCCCTTGGCAATCTCGGTTTTGAACGGGGTATAGCCGCGCGCGCCGCCGATGCCGGGAATAAAATACTTGCGCTTTTCCTCTTCGGGCATGGCAAAGAATTGCGCGGTCAGGGCCCATGCCTGATCAATCAATGCCGAATCGATGCCGTGATCCTTGACCAGCGCAAAGCCATATTCGCGGAAAGACGCGCCAATCGCGCGGGCAAAATCATCCGGGCTGTCGGACAGCGAAAGAACGGGAAGTTTGGCAAGATCCATGGGTGGTTCCGTGTTGTAACAGGCGCTAAAGGAGCGCCATCCATGAAGCCTTCTTAGGCGATCCGAGGCGAGGACGCATGACCAAAATCAAATCCTATTGGCTGATGAAGTCGGAACCGGACGCCTATTCCTATGACGATCTGGTCAAGGAAGGCGAAGGTACGTGGGACGGGGTGCGCAACCATCGCGCCGCCAACAATATGCGCGCGATGCAACCGGGCGATCTGGCCTTTTTCTACCATTCGAACATCGGGCTGGAAATCGTGGGGATAATGGAGATCAGCCAGTCGGGCCTGACCGATCCGTCGGATGAAACGGGCCGCTGGGCCTGTGTGAAGGTAAAGCCGGTGCGCAAGTTGAAGCGCCCGGTGACGCTCAAGCAGATCAAGAGTGATGCAGTGTTGGCCGAGATCGAAATGCTGCGCCTTTCGCGCCTGTCGGTCAGCGCGATCACGCCCGCCGAATGGGACTATATCATCGGTCTTTCAGAGGCTTGATCGACCGCACGTCCTGTCCCGATCTGGGGCAGGGCGACCGCGTCCCAAATGGGGACGTCTTAACCATTGCGGTACGCTTTCGTAATGGTGAACAAATTCTTAAACCAGCCGCATGAGACGTTCGCTGGTTCTGGGTGACGAGAGCGCCCATCATCCCTTTCTGCAAACCTTGCCCCCGCATGTGCGGGTCGGACAGGTGATTGCATGCCGTGATGGCGATATGACGCAGGACGCGCCGCAGAAGGCCGCAGCCGACTGGGTCAAGCGCCACGCCCATGCCGCGCCCCACACGGTTATGGCCCGGCTGCGCCATTGGCGCGGGGCCGTAACGATGCAGGACGCGCGCGATTTCCTGCTGGCTTATTGCGCCTGTTTCGTGGCGGTGATGGCCTTTATCGCCTGATGCGCGGCAGGGCGGCTTGCCTTATTTAAAGGGACGCGGCCCGCCGTTGATGTCCGCTTCCTTTTCCGCCCGGACCAGCAGCACCGCCAGCCATGCCGAAATCAGGCACATGGCCGCCGAAATCAGCACCAGATCGACAATCTCGACCCCTGCGGCGCCAAGGCCCACGGCAATGGCCGCGCCCACCACCATCGCGCCGGAGTTTACGACATTGTTGGCGGCAATGGTGCGCGCGGTTTGCGATTTATCGACGATGGTGGTCAGGAACGCATAAAGCGGCACGACAAACATCCCGCCCGCCACCGCAATCCCGCCCAGCGTGAGCAGCAGAACCGGCGTCAGGGGATGATGCATGAATTCGCCAATGCTCATCAAATGGCCATCAGGCGTCGGGGCAAAGCGGGTGCAGACCTGTTGAAACGCCACCACGAACAACGCCATGATCAGCACCGAGGGTGGCGAATAACGGGCCGAAACCTTGCCTTTCAGCAGCGCGTTGATCGACACCGAACCCAGCGCCACACCGATGGAAAAGATCACGAGGAACAGGCTGGCGACTTCTTTGCTGGCGCACAAAACGCGTTTGGCCAGCAGCGGGAATTCGATGAACAGCACCGCGCCCACGGTCCAGAAAAAGCTGATCGACGCAATCGCCAGAAACACGCGGCGATCATGCATGGTGTTCTTCACCAGTTGCACCGAGGCGCGCAGGATATGGAAATCCAGCGGCTGGGCCGCTTCCTGCGGCGGCGCAGCGGGCACCGACAGGCAAGTGGCATAGCCGATAAGCGCGGTCGCCAGCACCCCGCCTGCCGCCCATTCCACCGGGATGAAACCGGCCAGAATCGTGCCTGCCAGAATGGCAATATAGGTGCCTGCCTCGACAAGGCCCGTACCGGCCAGCACTTCCTCAGATTTGAGATGTTGAGGCAGGATCGCATATTTGATCGGGCCAAAAAACGTCGAGTGAATGCCCATGCCCAGCAAGGCGAGCAGGATCAGCGGCATGGCCACCGGCATCAACAGGATGTTTTCCCAAGGCGCCAGAATGCCGTGCTTGGCCTGCCAGGCGATGACCAACCCCGCGCCGCCCGCCAGCATGATGAGGATTTCGGCCAGTTTTACCCATCGGATAATCTGCGCCTTGTCCCGCATGTCGGCCAATTGCCCGGCCAGAGCGGAGAGCACGAAAAAGGGCACGATAAACAGGGCCGATGCCACCGCCGAGAAGATCGCCTCGGATTTTTCCGAGTTGAACACGCCGTAAACCACAAAGAACACCGCTGCATTCTTGTAGAGATTGTCGTTGAACGCGCCCAGCAATTGCGTTGCGAACAGAGGCAGAAAGCGCCGCCGCCGCAACAGGTGGGTGGATGTGGTCATGCTGTCTTATCGATCCTTGTTGTGCGCGCAGTCCTAGCGAAACGCACGGAAGGGGCAAGGGGGGATGGTATCGTTTGATAATTGATCGTGGTTTGAACATTCAACGGGCCCGCTTGAGATAAATCGCGCAAGGCTTTTGCCAACCTTGTTTGCCGAGTCTTTTTTGCGTTGCGGTTAAAGGCTATGGCGATTCGGTCATGCTCACATTGCCCAACTTGCTCACCCTTTCCCGAATCGTCACCGTGCCCGTGTTGGTCTGGCTGCTGTGGTGGCCCGAATGGACCGCCGGCTATGCGCTGGCCTTTGGTGTGTACAGCCTGATGGGCATCACCGATTATTTCGACGGCTATCTGGCGCGTGCTCAAGGAGCGGTCAGCAAGCTGGGCATTTTCCTCGATCCTATCGCGGACAAGATCATGGTGGCGGCGGTCATTCTGGTGCTGACGGCCAAGGGGGTTTTGACCGGACCCTATGTGGGCGAATTGCATGTGGTGGCGGGGCTGATCATTCTGCTGCGCGAAATTGCGGTTTCCGGCCTGCGCGAATTTCTGGGCGGGATTCAGGTTTCGGTGCCGGTCTCGAAACTGGCCAAATGGAAAACGACTTTTCAGATCCTGTGCCTTGGCGCGCTGATTCTGGGCCGGGCGATGCCCTGGTGGCAGGTTGATCTGGGCGGGTTTGTCGTCAATTTGCCCCATACGGTGGGTCTGACCACATTGTGGGCGGCGGCGGGTCTGACGATGATCACGGGCTGGGATTATCTGCGTGTGGGTTTGAAACACATGGATTGACGGGGCGGATTTACGCCGCCCCATTCCGCCGTTTAACGAACCCAGCGGCAGACCCGCTTGGTGTGATGTTTGTAATGCACCACCTTGCAAACCTTGTGCGGGTGGCGATGCGGATAGCGGCGCGGGTGCGCGTCCGCCGTGGGGGCGGCCAGAGTGGCGGCGGCAAGAACGCTGAGCGTGGCGGCGATGAAACGCATGGGTGTCTCCTCCAAATGACCGGAACTTCCAGCCTTTTGAACAAGGCGCCCCTGCAAAGGTTCCCTCAAACCTCGCTGCGATAACGGTCGGGCCGGTGCCAGACCAGCACCACGCCATTCATCATCAGCGCCGCCACCAGCGACCAGAAACCCCGTTGCAGCCCCAGCACCGCAAAGGCGGATGACACGATCACCGCGTCTATCACCATGCAGACCGCGCCGAAATGCCACCCCTTCCATTGCGAGAGCCAGCGCGCAAAGACCGCCAGTCCGCCAACCCCCGTGGCATGGCGCGTCACGGCCAGAATGCCGATACCCAGCGCCGTTCCCCCGACAATCGCCGCCATGGGCATGGTGATGCGCGCAATGACCATATTGTCCGCCACCACATCGACCAACAGCATGATCGCCAGCGTCGCCACACAGGTGCGCAAAATATAGGGCGTGCCCAACCGCGACCAGAACAGCGCAAAGATCGGCAGGTTGATCCATGTAAACAGGCTGCCCGGAGGATAGGGCAGGATATAGGAGAGCAGCAGCGCCACCCCGGCCACGCCGCCTGTGATCAGCCGCGCCTCATGCAGCAGGTGCAGGCCAAGACTGATCAACAGACAGCCGTTGGCGATGCCGAAGATATCCTCGACAAGCGTATGGGGCACAGCCCGGGGTGGAGCGGATTCGGCAAGAGGCTCTGTCATGATGTTTCGCAATCATGACATAATATTACGCGCCCCGCAATATGGATTACCCCGCGCGCAATTCCTCGGCCAGCATCCGAAATTCCTCGGATCGCGGCGATTGGCGGCGCCAGATCAGCGCGATTTCGCGATTGGCGCTGTCCGAACGCAGGGGGCGGGCCACCACATTCGTCCCGTTCAAAATCCCGGCATCCAGCGCCATTTCCGGCAACATGGTCAGCCCCAGCCCATTGTCCACCATCTGTACCAGCGTATGCAGCGAAGTGCCGATCATCGTGGCCGAAGCGCGCAATTCCGGGCGGTTACACGCGGCCAGCGCATGTTCTTTCAGGCAATGCCCATCCTCCAGCAACAGCAAGCGGTTTTCATCGATCAGATCCGGGCTGATTTCGGCGGGCGGGTCGCGCGGGTCATCCTTGGGAAAGGCGACGAAGAGCGCGTCGAGTTCGATCGTCTCTTTCTCCACCTCTCCGGTGGGAAAGGGCAGGGCCAAAAGCACGCAATCGGCGCGCCCGTGATGAAGCGATTCGATGGCCTGCGCGCTGGGTTCCTCGCGCAGGAACAGTTTGAGATTGGGCCTTTCGCGCCGCAACCGGGGCAACATGCGGGGCAACAGGAATGGCGCAATCGTCGGGATCACGCTCATCCGCATCTCGCCCGAAAGAGGTTGGGCGGATGAATGGATAAGGTCGGACAATTCCTCCGCCTCGCGCAGGATGCGGTGGGATTTTGCCACCACCGCATTGCCCAGCGGCGTAAAGCGCACATTGCGCTTTGTCCGTTCCACCAGCACCACGCCCAGCAACGTTTCCAGATCGCGCAAGCCCGCCGAAAGCGTCGATTGCGACACAAAGCACGCCTCTGCCGCACGGCCAAAATGGCCATGTTCATGCAGCGCGACCAGATATTGCAGCTGTTTCAGCGTGGGCTGATAGACGCTCATTCTTCTTCGCCTGCCTCTTGCAGCGGTGCTTCCTCATCGGCCACCGGCAGGATGGCTTCCGGGTTGGCCTCGCGCATATCGCCATGCAATTCATCGACATGGGTCATTTTCAACCGCCCATTGACCACCGCAAAGGCCAGCTTGCCTTCGACCAGATCCAATGCATCGCGGCCAAACACGCCATAGCGCCAGCCTTCCAGAACGCTCACGCCCTTGCGCACGCCCGCGGCCAGAAGTTCCAGATCGTCGCTGCGAGCCAGCAGGCGCGCGGCCACGTCAATTTCCCGCGCCCGGATTTTCAGCAACAGCTTGAGCAGATCGGCCACCAGCGCGCCTTCCTTGCCCAGCGGGGCGCCGCGCGGCGTCTTGGGCGGCATTTCCGCCTCGGTCAAAGGCTGTGCATCGGTCAGAGTCTGCATCAGGCGTTTGCCGATGTCATTGTCCTTCCACCCGGCGGAAAGGCCGCGCACCTTGGCCAGATCGGCCTGGGTTTTGGGCGGATGGCTGGCAATATCGGCCAGCGTTTCATCGCGCGCGATGCGGCCGCGCGGGATGTTCTTGTCCTGCGCCTCATATTCGCGCCACGCGGCAATGGCGCGCAAACGGCCCAGCATCGCCGGATTGCGCCCGGCCGCCTTGATTTTGAGCCATGCATTTTGCGCATCATTGCGGTAATTTTCGGGATCGGCCAGACGCTCCATTTCCGCATCCAGCCATTGCCCACGCTCGGTCTTGATCAGGCGTTTCAGGATCTTGGGGAAAATCTTGGCCAGATGGGTGACGTCGCCAATCGCATATTCGATCTGCCGCTCGGTCAAGGGGCGGCGGCTCCAGTCTGTAAAGCGCGCGCCCTTGTCGATCACCAGACCCAGCCAGCTTTCGACCAGATTGGAATAGCCGATCTGTTCGCTCTGGCTGATGGCCATCATCGCGATCTGGGTGTCGAAAATCGGGTGAGGGGTCTTGCCCGTCAGATTGTAGATGATTTCCACATCTTGACCGCCCGCGTGAAAGATTTTCAGCACGTCTTCATTGTCCACCAACAGGTCGAGCAGCGGGGACAGGTCAAGGTCGGGCGCCTTGGGGTCAATCGCGGCGGCTTCATTGGCGTCCGCTATCTGGATCAGACAGAGTTCGGGCCAATAGGTGCTCTCGCGCATGAATTCGGTATCGACGCAGACGAAATCAGCTTTGGACAGACGGCTGCAAAGATCGGCCAGCGCGTCCGAAGTGGTGATCAGCTTATGAATCTTCATCGGCTTCTTTTCTATGCGCCAACCCTTATGGGATGGCTTGAGGGTTGGCCCGGATGCGGGCCGGAGCCTGCCAACAGCGCGAAAACGCATATCAGCGGGCGGTTTTGGGCCGGTCTTCGGCCCTGTCGGCTTGACAAAAGCGCGGCCATCGCCTGTTAGCCGCGCATCAACCTGTCCAGCAATGGGCAGGATTCCCCTATCCCTGCCCGATTGGCGCAAGAATGGAAAGAGTTGTCATGTCCTCGCCCAACACACAGGCGCATCCGTATCGCTCGCATACGTGCGGCGCGCTCAATTCGGACGCCGTGGGTCAGAATGTCCGCCTCTCTGGCTGGGTCCATCGCAAGCGTGACCATGGCGGCGTGCTGTTCGTTGACCTGCGCGACCATTACGGCATCACGCAAATCGTGGCCGACAGCGATTCGGCGGCTCTGCCCGTGCTGGAATCCCTGCGCGTGGAAAGCGTCGTGACGATCAACGGCACCGTCAAGGCCCGCAGCGAAGGCACCGTGAACCCGAACCTGCCCACCGGCAGCATCGAAGTGTTCGCCCGTGAAGCCGTCGTGCTGTCGCGCGCCGAGGAACTGCCGATGCCGGTGGCCGGTGAGCAGGAATATCCCGAAGAAATCCGCCTCAAGTATCGCTTCCTCGACCTGCGCCGCGAAACGCTGCATGCCAATATCGTGAAGCGTACCAAGGTCATTTCCTCGATGCGCCGCGCGATGGAAGACATCGGTTTTACCGAATATTCGACGCCGATCCTGACTGCGTCGTCGCCTGAAGGTGCGCGCGACTTCCTCGTGCCCAGCCGTATCCACCCCGGCACCTTCTTCGCGCTGCCGCAGGCGCCGCAGCAGTATAAGCAATTGCTGATGGTGGCCGGTTTCGACCGCTATTTCCAGATCGCCCCCTGCTTCCGCGACGAAGATCCGCGGGCGGATCGTCTGCCGGGCGAATTCTACCAGCTTGACCTCGAAATGAGCTTTGTCACGCAGGAAGAAGTCTGGGAAACGATGGAGCCGGTGATCGGCGGCATCTTTGAAAAGTTTGCCGAGGGCCGCAGCGTGACCCCGATCGGCAGCTTCCCGCGCATTGCCTATGACGATGCGATCCTGCGCTATGGCAGCGACAAGCCCGACCTGCGCAACCCGATCCTGATTTCGGACGTGTCGCATCACTTCACGACCAGCGGCTTTGGCCTGTTTGAAAAGATCGTCGGCACAGGCGGCGTGGTTCGCGCCATTCCGGCCCCGAACACGGCGGACAAGAGCCGCAAGTTCTTTGACGAAATGAACGAATGGGCGCGCAGCGAAGGCCATGCCGGCCTTGGCTATGTCACCCGCAAGGGCGGCGAATTTGGCGGTCCCATCGCCAAGAACCACGGCACCGAGGGCATGGAAAAGCTCTATGCCGAACTGGGCCTTGGCGCGGACGATGGCCTGTTCTTTGCCGCGGGCAAGGCCGATCAGGCCGCCAAGTTGGCAGGCGCGGCGCGCACCCGCGTCGGTACGCTGCTGAACCTGATCGACGAGAACAAGTTCGAACTTTGCTGGATCGTCGACTTCCCCTTCTTTGAGGAAGGCGAAGAACCGGGCAGCATCGATTTCGCCCACAACCCGTTCTCCATGCCGCAGGGCGGGATTGAGGCGCTGACCGATGGGCGCGATCCGCTCTCGATCAAGGCGTTCCAGTATGACCTCGTCTGCAACGGCTTTGAAATCGCTTCGGGCTCGATCCGTAACCAGCACCCCGACCTGATGGTCAAGGCGTTCGAAACGGTGGGCCTTTCCAAGCAGGACGTGGAAGACCGCTTTGGCGGCATGTACCGCGCGTTCCAATATGGCGCGCCGCCGCATGGCGGGATGGCGGCCGGTGTCGACCGCATCGTCATGCTGATCTGCGGCGCCCAGAACCTGCGCGAGATCACGCTGTTCCCGATGAACCAGCGCGCCGAAGACCTGCTGATGAACGCTCCGGCCCCGGCCAGCCTCAAGCAGCTTCGCGAGCTTCACATCCGCGTGGTGGAACAGCCCAAGGGCTGATCGGCAACATAAATTGCGGTTCAAACGAAGGACTGGTCGAGCGCAATGCGTTCGGCCAGTCCTTCGTTTTTGGTCCATTACAGAATCTCCTGCGACAGGGGGCATTGCAGGGGATGGTCGTCACATCGGGCTGATTTTGCGGACTTTGCGCCATGGATCGTTGGGGTCGTTGGGATCGTCAAAAAAAAGCAGGATCTGGCGCACAAGGCCCATGTCGCGATGAAAAAGAACGAATCGCCCCATTTCGCCGCCCACGGGACGCAAGGTTGGCACCAGCCAGACCAGGGTTTTCATGCTATGCCAAATTCGCATCGCGTTAAAATCAGCGCAAACACCGGCTGAGCAGGGCCTCAATCGCGATGGGATGTGGGTTGCAACCACCTTGATGTGCAATCTCGCTTGCCAGTCCGCCCGCCACCCATTAGGGGCGCGCATTGAGTTTCACAATTTCGCCGCTTTTCGTAAGGGGAATATCATGAGCACCATCGAGGCGCAGGTTAAGAAGATCGTTGTCGAACACCTCGGCGTTGAGGAAGACAAGGTCGTGGCCGATGCCAGCTTCATCGACGATCTGGGCGCTGACTCGCTCGACATCGTTGAGCTGGTGATGGCTTTCGAAGAAGAATTCGGCGTTGAAATCCCGGACGATGCCGCGGAAAAGATCGCCACCGTGAATGACGCCATCGCCTTCATCGAGGCGAACAAGGGCTGATTTTGCCAAAGGCCCAATGGGGCTGACCCTTCTGTCCGCGAAGAGGCAGGATGGTGTCGCCCCCTTGGACCTGCGCTGATCGGGGGGTGGTTTCGGCCTCCTTCTGACGGCGCTGACCTTTTTTGGGTCATAATCAGGCCCGGTCCGCATATCGGGCCGGGCTTGCTTGTTGTCAGGCATTTGTCCAGAATACGCAGCCTTTGGGTCGCTGTTAGTTGCCGCCATGACGGATCGGATTGATCTGCCGATGCGGTAGAGGGAGAATCAAGAATGCGTCGTGTTGTCGTCACCGGGCTTGGTCTGGTCACCCCGCTGGGCGCTGATGTGGAAACCGCCTGGGCGAATATCCTTGCCAGCAAGTCGGGCGCGGGACGGATCACCAAGTTCGATACCGAAGGCCACAAATGCCTTATCGCCTGCGAAGTGAAGCCGGCGGACCATGAATATGGTTTTGACCCCAACAAGCGCGTGGACCACAAGGTTCAGCGTCAGGTAGATCCGTTCATCGTTTTCGGCATCGATGCGGCTGGTCAGGCTCTGGAAGACGCCGGTCTTGTCGACGCTCCCGAAGAGATGCGCCTGCGCATGGGCTGCTCGATCGGCAGCGGCATCGGCGGTTTGCCGGGAATCGAAAGCGAATCGCTGGTGCTGGCCAACAAGGGGCCGGGCCGTGTTTCGCCGCATTTCGTGCATGGCCGCCTGATCAATCTGATCTCGGGTCAGGTTTCGATCAAGTATGGCCTGATGGGGCCGAATCACGCTGTTGTGACGGCTTGCTCGACCGGCGCGCACTCGATCGGTGACGCGGCGCGCATGATCCGTGACGATGATGCCGACATCATGCTGGCCGGCGGCGCGGAATCGACCGTGTGCCCGATCGGCATTGCCGGCTTTGCTCAGGCCAAGGCGCTCAACTGCAGCTATAATGATCGGCCCGAACAGGCCAGCCGCCCCTATGACAAGGACCGCGACGGTTTCGTTATGGGCGAAGGCGCGGGCGTCGTCGTTCTGGAAGAATACGAGCACGCCAAGGCGCGCGGCGCGAAGATCTATGCCGAAGTCGTCGGCTATGGTCTGTCGGGCGATGCCTATCACGTGACGGCTCCGCATCCGGAAGGTTCGGGTGCCTATCGTTCGATGGAAATGGCGCTGAAGAAGGCGGGCATGACGCCGGCTGACATCGACTATGTCAACGCGCATGGCACCTCGACCATGGCCGACACGATCGAACTGGCGTCGGTCAAGCGTCTGTTTGGCGATGAAATCGCCAATGTGTCGATGTCCTCGACCAAGAGCGCTATCGGCCACCTTCTGGGCGGCGCGGGTGCTGTGGAAACGATCTTCTGCATTCTGGCCATCCGTGACCAGATCGTGCCCCCGACGCTCAATCTGGACAATCCGGATGAAGGCACCGAAGGCGTCGATCTGGTTCCCCATGTGGCCAAGAAGCGCAAGGTGCGCGCCGCGCTGAACAACAGCTTCGGCTTTGGCGGCACCAATGCCAGCGTCATCGTGAAGGCGTTCGAAGAGTAAGCAGGATAGACAGGGACGGGGGCTTGCCAACGCCAGCCTCTGTCCCCACCTGTTAAGGGTATGAGATGGCGGGCGCCTTTGGCGGCTCGCCTGATTTTACATCTGGCATCAGAAAGAAAGAGCCGCAGCGGCCATGAAGAAACCCGTCCTCATCGTCCTTGGCGCGGCGGCGCTGGCCATTGGCGCCCCGGTGGTCAGCCTGTTGCATGGTTGGTACGGTGCGGGGCCTTTGCCGCAGGATCGCGCTTTTACCGTGCCTGATGGCGCGGGACTGACGGTGGTGGCGGCCAAGTTGCAACGCGAAGGGGCGATCTATTCCGCCCGCGCGCTGCGTTTCCATGCGAAATTGATGCGGGCCGGGGGCGGGATCAAGGCGGGCGAATTCCTGTTGCCCAAGGGGGCCAGCGAGCAGCAGATTCTGGCGATCATTACCGGCGATCAGGTGCTGCGCCGTTTCGTGACCATTGCCGAGGGTCTGCCCTCGATCATGGTCAAGGAAAAGCTGATGGCCAATCCTGACCTTGTCGGCGCCATAGAGGCCCCGAAGGAGGGCAGCGTGCTGCCCGACACCTATGACATCAAGAAGGGTGCCACGCGGGCTTCTGTGGTCGCCACGATGCAGGCGGCGATGACCAAGGTTCTGGCCGATGAATGGGCCGCGCGCAGCCCTGATACCGTCGCCAAGACGCCGGAGGAGGCGCTGACGCTGGCCTCGATCGTCGAAAAGGAAACCGGCAAGCCCGAAGAGCGCGCCATGGTCGCGGGCCTCTATTCGAACCGCCTGCGCCAACACATCATGCTTCAGGCCGACCCGACGATCATCTATCCCATCACGCAGGGCAAGCCGCTGGGCCGCCGCATCAAGCAGAGCGAAATTGCGGCCAAGAATGATTACAACACCTATTCGATGATCGGTCTGCCCAAAGGGCCGATCACCAATCCGGGGCGCGATTCGATCCACGCCGTGCTGCACCCGGCCAAGACGCAGGCGCTCTATATGGTGGCCGATGGCACCAAGGGCCACGCCTTTGCCAACACGCTTGAAGAGCATAACAAGAATGTCGAACGTTGGTTCGCCATCCGTCGCCAGCGCGGCGAAATTTAAGCGATGTGGTCGCGGCGGCCTGTCGCCTGTGCATAGGCCGTCGAACCCAGCGCCACGATAAAGATGAGCGCGGGAAAGGCGATCACGTCGGCTCCCTTGACCGCGACCAGCGGAGACAGCACCAGCGCATAGCTGAACTGCACGACGACGCCCAGCGTGGAGGCGGCAAACAGCCAGACCGCCGCCTGCTTTTGCATCAACAGCGCCACCGCGCCCGCCAGCCCGCTCCACGTCGCAATGGCATAGGCGGCCCAGGCCCAGATCGGCATTGCCTGCCAGACTTCCATCTGCACCTTGTCGCCCTGCGCCAATTGTTCGGGGTTGGCGCTGATCTGAAGCGCCCACATGGCCACGCCCATCGCATTCCACGCCAAAAGCGCAATGGCGATGAAGCGTTGCTGTCCGGCTGTCTTGGCCATGTGGCAGTCTCCCCTGTTTTAAAGGGAATGTGACAGAGGGCGCGAGGCTTCGCAAGCGGCCGCGGCAGGGGCGGGCGCCTGCGTAACGACAGGCGCACGAAGTGGGCGCGGAAAAAAATTCAAAAAAAATGCAATGGCCTGTTGACGCCTCCGCCAGTCGTGGCTATTCGCGCCGCCTGCACCGGGCAATGGTGACCGACAAGGTCGCTGCCAGTCATGGGGCGGAGTAGCTCAGCAGGTTAGAGCAGCGGAATCATAATCCGCGTGTCGGGGGTTCGAGTCCCTCCTCCGCTACCAAGACGTACAACCCCTTAGGCCTTGTATTCTGGCGGTTTTCCGCCGTTATCGAGGTGGTGAGCAGGCCCAATCAGACCAAGCCCCCAATTGCCTACCCAGTCAAATCTGGACAGATTCAGACTGGTTTGGACAGCTCTTGTGTCATGATTTGTGTCATCGTTTTATCGCCTCGCGTTAGTCGAGGTTACCATGGGAAAAGCCCAGAATTTCAGTCCTTCGAGCCTTGATGGGCTCAGCTCCGGAAGGGTTGCCGACCCTCTTGTTCCGGGACTTTGTGTCAGCGTTTCGGCTTCGGGCCGGAAAACCTGGTTATTTCGACGCAGAGTGGCGCGTTCGGGCGCGATTGTGACGCTGACGCTGGGGACCTTCCCGGCCTATACGATACCGGCAGCCCGAGCATGGGCTACGGAGCTGAACGCGGCAATTGAGCGGGGGGATGATCCCCGGGTTCTCAAGCGCGCTGAGGAGGCCCGGCAGGCGCTCACAGTGGCCAAGGCCCATGCGATCTACATGGAGGCCATGCGCCGCGGTGGACTTGTAACGGATTTGTGCCGGTCACCTGAGCGTTTTATGCTCGCAACAGGAGACCGACGAGATGATGAAGCATAGTGAAGATTTTAAGCGA
>NZ_JBWBQS010000008.1:0-222544 GCF_056279125.1 Novosphingobium sp. Sphag1I
TCGCTTAAAATCTTCACTATGCTTCATCATCTCGTCGGTCTCCTGTTGCGAGCATAAAACGCTCAGGTGACCGGCACAAATCCGTTACAAGTCCAATCGTCACCGAGGTAGAGCGCCGCCGTCGGTATTCGGATGAGGAGCGCGCAGCGGTTCTGCTGATGTGCGACGAGCCCAAGGCCACGATCGTGGGCGTGGCCAAGCGCCTGGCGATGTCTCCGGGGCAGATCCATGGCTGACGGCGGATGCGCCGGGAGGCGGAGAAGCGCACCTGTCAATGAGCAGGAGAAAAATACGCCCTCAATTTTAGTTTACATTTTCCCTTGACAGTTTGAATTTCTGATGGCGAGTGCGCGCTCGGTTTACAGGGATATTCCTTATAAATCAAAAACAATGCTTAATTAGCGGGTCCTAGGTTCGAGCCCTAGTGCGTCCACCACCCTTTCCCGACAGAACACTTTTCATTTGCCGCGATGGTCGATAGTGGCCGCGCCATGGCCTATATGCCCTTTTCTTCCATCAAACGCCTGCCCGGCCTCGAACTGCTGCGTTTTGTCGCGGCATGTTGCGTGCTGCTGCTGCATGTGCGGGCGGTGTTTGGCGGGCAAAGGGTGTTTGGGCTGGGCTATCTGGGCGTCGATTTCTTTCTGATGCTCTCCGGCTTTTTGATGGCGCGGGTTCAGGAACCGCGTCTGGCCAATGGCACATCGCCCTGGCGGTTCCTGAAAAGGCGGTTGTGGCGGCTGTGGCCGATGATGGCGCTGGGCGGGTTGATCGGCATGCCGCGCCTGTGGTTGCGTTCGGCGGATTTGCCCAATTTCCTGCTGGCGGCGGTGCCCAATATGGCGCTGTTGCCGGTGTGGTGGTGGACCTTTGTCTTTCCGCTGAACATTCCGGCATGGACGATCACGTGCGAATTGGCCTGCAACGCCGCCCATGTGCTGGGCCTGTGGCGTTTGCGGCGATGGGGCTTGATCGGGCTGACGGTGACGCTGCTCATCGCGGATGGCTGGATGTCATGGCATTTTCATGGGCTAGATATCGGGGCCAAGACCACCAACTTCTTTTGGGGCGCCCTGCGTTGTCTGGCGGCCTATGCGCTGGGCATCGCCCTGTCGCGCTGGTGGGGTGACGAACCAGCGGTGCCGGTGCCATGGTGGCTGGCCGTGCCGCTGATGCCTGCACTCTTGCCGCTGGTCTGGTGGACAAAGACGCAGGGGTGGCTGTTCGATATCGGCTTTGTCGTGCTCGCCTGCCCGCTGATGATAGCGGGGGCAATGCGGCTGGATCGGTTTCATCGCGCGGCGGGCTGGATAGGACAGATCGCCTTTCCGCTCTTTGCCCTGCAAATGCCGATCCTTCAGGGCATTCGACAGCTTGGCGGCAATTACTGGATCGGGTTGAGTGTGGCGGCGGTGGCGGGTGTGGCGCTGGGCTTGATCAGCGCGCCCATATCCGCGTGGCGGCAGAAACAGAAATGATGTGACGCCGATGTGATGTGACACTTGAAAACACATTGCCGTGTGTTTACCTGTGCCGCATGACACAGAACATCATCGATCGCGTTCGCCGCCTCGTCAACGAAGGAGGCATGACCCGCGCCGGATTGGCCCGTGCCGCCGGTCTTCATGCCAACACCCTTCGCGATGTCAACGAAGCGGAATGGAACCCCACAGCCGAAACGCTGGGCAAGCTTGAGCGTTTCCTGGACGAAAGCGACGAGACCCCGGTGCTGGTCAGCATCGAGGAAATCATCGAGGAAGCCCGCAATGGGCGCATGTATATCCTTGTCGATGACGAAGACCGCGAAAACGAAGGCGATCTGATTATCCCGGCCCAGATGGCCACGCCTGCCGCCATCAATTTCATGGTCACCCATGGGCGCGGCCTTGTCTGCCTTGCCCTTTCGCATGAACGCGTGGACCAGCTTGGTCTGGAGCCGATGAGCCGCCGCAACGGCACCCCGCTGGGCACCGCCTTTACCGTGTCGATCGAGGCCAAGGAAGGCATCACCACCGGCATCTCCGCCGCCGACCGCGCCCGCACCGTTTCGGTGGCCATCGACGGCAGCAAGGGTTCGGCCGATATTGTCAGCCCCGGTCATGTCTTCCCGCTGCGCGCGCGCGCCGGGGGTGTGCTGGTGCGTGCGGGCCATACCGAAGCGGCGGTCGATATTTCCCGTCTGGCCGGCCTCAACCCCTCGGGCGTGATCTGCGAGATCATGCGCGAGGATGGTACGATGGCCCGCCTTGAGGATCTGATCGGCTTTGCCCGCCAGCATGGCATGAAGATCGGCACGATCCGCGATCTGATCGCCTATCGCCGCAAGAATGACCGCATGGTCAGCCTGAAATCGGAAACCACCTTCAAGAGCCGCTATGGCGGCGAGTGGCAGGCGCGGGCCTATTTCAACAAGGCAACAGGCGATGAAAGTCTGGTGCTGCTTAAAGGCCGCATCGACCCGGCCAAGCCGACGCTGGTGCGTATGCACGGCACATCGGTCTTTGCCGACCTGTTGTGGGAAGACAGCCCGCGTGCCGGGATGTTGCATCGTTCAATGGAAATCATCGGTCAGGAAGGCGCGGGCGTGATCGTCTTTGTCAACCGCCCCCATCCCGAGGTGTCCAAGGCGTTTGAATGGCGCCGTCAGGCTTTGGCGGGCAACACCAAGCATCTTGAAGAGCTGCGTGACTATGGCGTTGGCGCTCAGGTTCTGGCAGAGCTTGGCGTTCACGAACTGGTGCTTCTGACCAACACGCATCACACCCTTGTCGCGCTGGAAGGTTATGGGCTGACCATCACCGAAGAACGCCGGATCGATTGAATTAAGGACGCATTTTCATGGCCAAGTTTCTGATTGTCGAAGCCCGCTTTTATGACCACCTCAACGACATGCTGGTCGAAGGCGCGCGGGCAGCGTTGAAGGCGGCGGGGCACAAGGTCGACGTGCTGACCGTGCCGGGCGCGCTGGAGATTCCGGGCGCCATCTCGCTGGCCGAAGCATCGGGCGAGTACGAAGGCTATGTGGCCATCGGCGTGGTGATCCGGGGTGAAACCTATCACTTTGAAATCGTGGCGGGCGAAAGCGCGCGCGGGATCATGGCGCTGACCATGGATGGCATTGCCATCGGCAATGGCATCCTGACGGTCGAAAACGAAGCGCAGGCCATTGTCCGCGCCGACCCCAAGCAGAAGGACAAGGGCGGCGAAGCGGCCAAGGCGGCCCTCGCGCTGCTGGCGCTCAAGGAAAAGTTTGGCGCGTAAAACCCGCAGGACAATGCAAGGGAAAGGGCGCGGTGGTCATACCATCCGCGCCCTTTCTTTTTACCAGACCTTCACGCGCTTGGCCGGGGGCAGATAGAGCTTGTCGCCCGGTTTTACATTGAACGCCTTGTACCAGTCATCGACGTTGCGGACCGTCAGCGCGCGATACTGCCCCGGCGCATGGCCATCGGTGGCAATCTGGGCGCGGGCGGCGGCTTCGCGCGCCTTGGTCGCCCAACTTTGCGCAAAGGCGAGGAAGAAGCGCTGATCGCCGGTCATACCATTGATCACCGGCGCAGGCTTGCCTTTCAACGAGGCGTGATAGGCGTCCAAAGCCGCCGCCAACCCCGCCACATCGGCAATATTTTCACCCAGCGTCAATTCACCCTGCACATGCAAGCCCGGATAGGGTTCATAGGCGCTGAACTGATCGGCCAATGCCTTGCCCGCCTGTTTGAAACGCGCCATGTCCGCAGGCGTCCACCAGTCGCGCAACCGGCCCGAAGCATCGAAGGCCGCGCCATTGTTGTCAAAGCTATGGCTGATTTCATGCCCGATCACCGCGCCGATCGCGCCATAGTTGAAGGCCGCATCCGCCGCCGGATCATAGAACGGCTTTTGCAGGATCGCGGCGGGGAAATTCAGCGCGTTCTGCACCGGCAGATTGACGGCATTGACCAGTTGCGCATTCATCCACCATTCGCCCCGGTCCATCGGCTTGCCGATCTTGGCCAGTTGCTGGCGATAGTCATTGAGACCAGCAGCCTTCGCATTGGCGTAGGCGTCAGTGCCCAGCTTCAGCGCCGAATAATCCTTCCAATGGTCAGGATAGCCCACGCCCACGACAATGCCGCGAACCTTGGCGATGGCTTCCTTTTTCGTCGCGGGCGCCATCCAGTCGAGTTTGCCGATGCGGACGGCGAAGGCGTCCTTGATGCCCGACACCATGGCCTGAATACGCGCCTTGTCGCTGGCGGGGAAATATTTCTCGACATAGAGCTTGCCCAAAGCATCGCCCAGCGCACCATTCAGGGCGGCAATGGCGCGACGCTCCCGGCTGCGCTGAACCTTTACGCCCTGAAGCACGGCGCCATAGAAGGCGAAACGATCATCATCGATCTTTGTCGGCAGGACCGAGGCATATTGGTTGACCTGATGAAAGGCCAGCCAATCCTTCCACACATCCAGCGGTTCGGAGGCGACCAGCGCGGCAATGCGCGGGATCGACTGATCGTGGAAAGCGGCAAATTGATTCTGATGCGGCAGGCCTGCAGCGGTGAAGAAGGTATCCCAATCAATACCGGGGGCCTTTTTGGCAAAGTCGGCGCGGGTCCATTCGGCATTGGCGTGCTGGAAGTCCTCGCTCTGTTCGCGGCTTTCATGGGCCTGCGCGATCTTGGATTCCAGATCGAAGATCCGCCCTGCACGCGCCTCGGCGTCGGCAGGCGTAGCGGCCAGACCGGCATCGGTCAGGATGGTGGCGATATAGGCGCGATATTTGGCGCGAATGTCCGCCATCTTGGCATCCGAGGAAAGGTAATATTCCCGTTCCGGCAGGCCAAGACCGCCCTGAAGCACATAAGGCATCACCGCCGTGCCATTGAGCGATTGGGTGATGAACAGACCAAACAGGTTCTCGGTCTGGAAATCGGTGGCGTTCAGAGGGTCAACATCGGCCCGAATCTGCTCACCCAAAACGCGCGAAAGATCGCCCTTGTTCGCAACCGCAGCAAAGCGTGACAGGTCGCCCTGAACCGGCGCCATGCCCGCGGCATTGATGGCATCGGTGTTCAAATAGGCGCGGTAATAATCATGGATCAAAGCGGCCGTGCTGCCCGGTTGCGGATGGCCCGCCACGACGTCGGCGACCAGTGCAGTGATTCGCTTTTCGGTCGATTGATCGGCAATATAGAAGCCGCCGACCGATGCCCGGTCCGCCGGGATCTCTGTTTCGCGGGCCCAAGCGCCATTTGCAAAGGTATAAAAGTCGTCTCCGGGCCGGACAGATCGATCCATTCCGGAGGTATTTATCCCCGCTGAGGCCAATTTGGGCGCACCGGCCGCCTGCCCCGCCAACGGCAACAACAGCGCCAACGGGCAAAGACCAAGCGCCAGCGAGCGGCGGTAATTTCCAATCTTTGGCATTATCCCATCCTTACAATACAATAGCGCCACAACTTTTTCCGGGCATCGGCCTCTACGCCCAACGCCTGGGGCAGGGTAAACAAATGACACCCGTGTCAGCAAGGCCGCCATGGCGATCGGGATAGGCCAATCAGCGGCTTTGAATAGTCCAAATTTGGGGAATCTGCACAAGACACTAAGGCATCCTTGCATCTACATAAGTGCATACCCGTAATTCACCGTTTTCCAGTTTCAAGCAAACAGACACTATCGGCACAAGATTTTCGCCTTCAAAGCCCAATTCAACGCCGATGAACCTATATCTGGAATGACCAAAAACAGGGATCATATGGAACGTTTGAACGAACCCCTTTCGCTGATGCAATGTCTTCGCAGCGCGCTTGATCGGCTCGATGACATTAATGCCTTTACTGCGGCTGCACATCTTGATGCATGCCTTCATGCCTTGAGCGATTATTTCATTTCCGAGGGAAATCTCTCGAAAGACGACTGATTATGTATTGTCCCTAATATTCCCCACTCCCCCCCTTGGTCTAAACTACGCAGACACCAGTAGCTATTTCTGCTGCTACCACATGGGGGACATTGCGAGGGATGAACTGGACCGACAGAAATCCTGCCGCTCTGGCTAGTGCGGCAAACCAGATCTGGAAAGACGCAGAGGGGCCTGCGCCCATCAACCAGCGCTTGCGGACCTTGGCTCAATCGCTGCTCAACGCGGCGGTCGAATTGGAAAAAGCGCCACCGGCTATTCCGATGGAGGATGGAGGTTCTCCGGCGCTTTTGCAAAGAACCAAATCGGACCCGGCCGAGCAGGCACAGCAGCTCTATCGCGAACGTCGACGCCGGATCGAGGCCTTCGGCGATGACACGCTGTTTGGCGAACCGGCGTGGGACATCCTGCTCGACCTGTTCGTGGCCGGTGAACGCGGCAAACGCGTCGCCGTGACCAGCGCCTGCATCGGGTCCGGCGTGCCCAGCACGACGGCGCTGCGTTGGCTCAATGTGCTGGAACTTCGCGGCATGGTGGAGCGTGAGGACGACAATCACGATGCGCGTCGCTCCTTCGTCCGCCTGACCGCCAAGGCGCGGGCGATGATGCTCGACTATTTCGCCAATCTCTGAACACCCAAAAACAAAGGGCGGGGAGCATGATGCTCCCCGCCCCCGGTCCAACCTCGTTGGATATGATCGTCAGAACTTCAGACGACCAAAGGCGCTCTTGCCGGCATAGAGCGCGGCAACGCCAAGCTGTTCTTCGATACGGATCAGCTGGTTGTACTTGGCCAACCGATCCGAACGGGCCAGCGAGCCGGTCTTGATCTGACCGCAATTGGTGGCAACGGCGAGGTCGGCAATCGTGCTGTCCTCGGTTTCACCCGAACGGTGGCTCATCACGGCGGTGTAGCCGGCGCGCTGGGCCATCGAGACGGCTTCGAGCGTTTCGGTCAGCGTGCCGATCTGGTTAACCTTGACCAGCAGCGAGTTGGCCAGTCCCTGATCGATGCCCATCGACAGGCGCTTCGGGTTGGTCACGAACAGGTCGTCACCCACCAACTGCACCTTGTCGCCCACCAGCTTGGTGAGAGCGGCCCAGCCTTCGAAATCATCTTCGCTCATGCCGTCTTCGATCGAGATGATCGGATAGTCGGCGGTCAGCTTGGCCAGATATTCAGCGAATTCGACCGGCGAGAGCGACAGGCCTTCGCCCGAAATCTCATACTTGCCGTTCTTGAAGAATTCGGTCGAGGCGCAGTCGAGCGCGAGCAGGATGTCGCTGCCCAGCTTGAAGCCGGCCTTTTCGATCGAGGTCGACACGAAATCGAGCGCAGCGCGCGTGCTGGCAATGTTGGGGGCAAAACCGCCTTCGTCACCAACGGCCGTGGCCAGACCCTTTTCGTGCAGGCCCTTTTTCAGCGTGTGGAAAATTTCCGCACCCCAACGCACCGCCTCGGCAATCGAGTCAGCGCCCACGGGCATGATCATGAATTCCTGGAAATCGATCGGGTTGTCGGCATGTTCGCCGCCGTTGATGATGTTCATCATCGGCACGGGCAGGACATGGGCCGAAACGCCGCCAACATAGGAATAAAGCGGCAGGCCACGCGCGTCCGCCGCGGCCTTGGCCGTGGCCAGCGAAACGCCCAGAATGGCGTTGGCGCCGATGCGGCCCTTGTTGGGCGTGCCGTCCAGTTCGATCATGGCAAGGTCGATGTCGCGCTGGTCTTCGGCATCAAGACCGATCAGAGCTTCCTGAATCTCGGTGTTCACCGCTTCAACAGCCTTGGTGACGCCCTTGCCCAGATAGCGGCTCTTGTCGCCGTCACGCAGTTCAACCGCCTCATGCGCGCCGGTGCTGGCGCCCGAAGGCACAGCGGCGCGGCCAAAGCTGCCGTCTTCAAGCAGCACATCGACTTCGACCGTGGGATTGCCACGGCTGTCCAGAATTTCGCGAGCGTGGATGTCGATAATCGCGGTCATGGCGTGTTCATCTCCTCTCGGACAGTTTTCAAGTGCCCTCAGGCCAAATCCCTTAGCAGCGGAACCTTGGCAGGCAAGGCGCATTGCAGCATGATAAGAGAGTGGCGAAAAAATCGATGCGAATTCATCACGCGATTCTTTTGCCCCAGCCCATGAAAGGATGATTAGCCATGGCCGATGAAACCAACGTTATTGTTGCCGACGCCGCGCAAACGGCCGTCGCCAATGCCGTCGAGGCGGCAGATGGCGTGAAGGCGAAGTTCAGCAAGGCGATTGACGAGGCCCGCACCAGCGCCATCGCGCTGGGCAAGGATCTTCAGGAAAAGGCCGCGCCCTATACCGAAAAGCTTTCGAGCGGCGAATTGCTGGCCGAAGCCAAGGCAATTGGCGAACAGGCCAAGGAACGCGCGCTGGGTCTTGCCGCCGATGGCAAGGTGAAGGCGAGCGATGCCATCACCTCGCTGGGCAAGGTGGTTGCCGACAATGCCGGACTTGTAGACGACAAGCTGGGCGAAAAGTTTGGCGATTATGCCCGCAGCGCTGCCCGCGCCCTTCAGGAAACCGGCGCCAAGCTGGAATCGAAGGATCTTGAGGAATTGGGCAAGGAAGCGACCGAGTTCGTGAAAAAGAACCCTGTGATCGCCGCTGGCGCGCTGATCGCGGTGGGATTTGCGTTGACCAAGCTTTTGGGCAGCAGCAAAAGCGATGAAGTAGCAGAATAAGCCGCAAGGCGATCGGTTTTAAGGCGCCGGGGGTTTGGGCCTCCGGCGCCTTTTGCCGCAATGATAGGGGGCCTGATGCCCAAGCATCGGCAAGATCTGAACGAAGCGGAAGAGCCCAGTCTGGAGCAGGATTTCTATGGCCTGTTCACATCGACCCGCGCCGCGTTTGACAGCGAAATCGCCTATCAAAAGGCCCGTGCGGCTCTGGCGGCAAAGCTGGTCATGCGGATTGCGGGCCTTGTGGCTTTGGCGCTGGCTCTGTTGTTTTTTGTGTTGATGGCGCTGATTGTGGGGGGATTGCTGGGCCTTGCGGCATGGCTGGGCCCTTGGGCCGCCACGGGCATCATGGTCGCTTTGCTGTTGATCATCACGATATGGAGCGCCCTTCGCGCCAAACGTGCCGTGGGCAAATTTGCCGCCCTTTTTTCACCCTCGGAGCCTGATGCATGAGCGCGGCTGAGGAAAAGCTGGCGCAATTGCGCGCGGCCCGTGATGCGGCGCGTGCGGAATTCCTCGAACATAGCGGGCGCATCCGCGATCTGGCCAAGCCGGGCGAATTGAGCCGCCGGATCACCCGTGATGTTCAGGTACAAGGCCGCAAAGCCCTGTCACAGGCCATGGAGATCGCCGCCGATGAACGGGGCGTTCTGGCCGGAACCTTGACCGCATTGATGCTCTGGATGGCTCGCAAACAGGTTTTTGCCAAGGCCGTCGAATTGGCCCCCAAGGCAAAACCCGCATGGGCCAAGATGCAGGATCTGGTCAAAGGCAGTCTGGGAAAAGCCAAGACCCGCCTGCGCGGCAAGAGCGGACAGGTATAAAACTTGCGCTAAATGCAATCAGAATATGCTTGATTTCAACCTTGGTGGTGCTTGCTGATCGGCTTGGCGCAATGCTATGGCAAAGGCTCAATCCTCCAATTTCTGGAAGCAAGCCATCATGTCCCAACTTCTCCACCTCGTCATCGGCGGTCGTGTGCGCGATCCGCAGGGCCTCGATTTCGTGGATCTCAACGCGCTCGATTATGTTGGCGTGTTTCCTGACTACGCTTCGGCCGTGGATGCATGGCGCAGCGCCGCACAGCGCAGCGTCGACGATGCCGAGATGAAGTATGTGGTCGTCCATCTGCACAAGCTGCTGGAACCCGGCCACGAGCATTGATCGCGTGCCGGGTACCGCCCGGCGCCATCATGCCTTCGGCATGCGCGATACATACAGAAAAGGCCCCACCGACCGGCGGGGCCTTTTTCATGTGCCATCAGGCCGTAGCCTGACCGCGCCGATCAGATGAATTCGATCTTTTCGACGACATAGAAACGCTCACCCGCCGGCACGCGCACTTCGATCTCGTCTTCGACCTTCTTGCCGATCAACGCACGGCCCAGCGGCGAAACATAGCTGATCCGGCCCAGTTTGGCGTCCGCCTCATACGGGCCGACGATCTGATAGCGCACCGGCTTGTCATCATCGTCCAGCAACGTCACCGTCGCGCCAAAGATGATCTTGTCACCCGACAATGTGGTCGGGTCGATGATCTGGGCGCGGCTGATCTTGTCTTCAAGATCGGCGATTGTGGCTTCAACCTGCCCCTGGCGTTCCTTGGCCGCGTGATATTCCGCGTTTTCGGAAAGGTCGCCATGCGCGCGCGCTTCCTCAATCGCATCAACGATCTTGGGACGTTCTTCCCGCAGCGCCTTCAGCTCGGACGTCAGCTTTTCATAGCCAATCGCCAGCATCGGCAACTTTTCAACACTTGCCATCCGTGAAACTTCCTTCATGCCCCTCCCCTCCGCCGGGACAGTCGGAGGCACCGCCCCGTATTTTAAAGAAAATACGCAGGTGATGCCTTCCAACTTTTGCGGAAAGGACGTGGTCGGTCAGCTATAATAGGCTTGCAACGGGCACACTTCAAGACTGGCCGAGCGCATCGCACCAATCGCTTCCACAGCCGCGACGCTGCCCGCGGCGGTGGTGAAGTAGGGAACCTTGTTGCCAAGGGCTGCCTGACGGATGCTCTGCGAATCCTTCAGGCTCTGCCAGCCCTCGGTGGTGTTGAACACCAAAGCCACGCCGCCATCGATAATGCGATCAACGATATGCGGGCGACCTTCGGCCACCTTGTTGATCAATTCAACCGGCACACCGGCCTGCGCCAGATACTTCTGCGTGCCGCCCGTGGCGACCAGCGTAAAGCCCAGTTCGACCAGCTTGCGCGCGGCAGGCAGGACGACCGGCTTGTCGGTATCCTTGACCGAGATGAACACCAGCCCTTCCTGCGGCAGCTTGACGCCCGCGCCCAACTGGCTCTTGGCAAAGGCCGTGGCGAAATCCTTGTCGAGGCCCATGACCTCGCCGGTGGACTTCATTTCGGGGGAAAGCACAGGGTCAACGCCGGGGAAACGGGCAAACGGGAACACCGCTTCCTTGACCGCCATATAGGGCAGATCGCGGCGGAACGGCGGGAACGTGTCCAGCTTTTCACCCGCCATCACGCGGGCGGCAATCTTGGCCACCGGCTGACCGATGGCTTTGGCCACAAAAGGCACCGTGCGCGAGGCGCGCGGGTTGACCTCGATGAGGTAAACTTCGCCATCCTTGACCGCGAACTGGATGTTCATCAACCCCTTGACGCCCAGCGCCAGCGCCAGAGCTTCGGCCTGACGCTCCATCTCGGCGATGATGTCGGCCGAAAGGCTGTAGGGCGGCAGAGTGCAAGCGCTGTCGCCCGAGTGGATACCGGCCTCTTCGATATGCTGCATCACGCCCGCCACGACGACCTTTTCGCCATCGCACAGCGCATCAACGTCGCATTCGATCGCATCGCGCAGATACTGATCGATCAGCACCGGCGAATCGCCCGACACCTGAACTGCGGTGGCGATATAGTCATCCAACTGGGCCACGCTGTCGACGATTTCCATGGCGCGACCGCCCAGAACGTAGCTGGGACGCATCAGCACCGGATAACCGATACGGTTGGCAACGGCCACAGCTTCGTCACGGCTCCGAGCGATGCCGTTGGCGGGCTGCTTCAGACCAAGCTGTTCAACCAGAGCGGCGAAACGCTCGCGATCTTCGGCAAGGTCGATGGCATCCGGGCTGGTGCCCAGAATGGGGATACCGGCATCTTCCAGCGCCTGCGCCAGCTTCAGCGGGGTCTGCCCGCCAAACTGCACAATCACGCCGACCAGTTCGCCCTTCGACTGTTCCACCGTCAGGATTTCCAGCACGTCTTCGGCCGTCAGCGGCTCGAAATACAGCCGGTCCGAAGTGTCATAGTCGGTCGACACCGTTTCCGGGTTGCAGTTGACCATGATGGTTTCATAGCCCACCTCTTCCAGCGCGAAGCAGGCATGGCAGCAGCAATAGTCGAACTCGATGCCCTGACCGATACGGTTCGGACCGCCGCCAAGGATCACGATTTTCTTGCGGTCGCTGGGATCGGCTTCGTTCTCTGCCTCGCCAAACATCGGCGCTTCATAGGTCGAGTACATGTAGGGCGTGATCGCCTCGAACTCGGCCGCGCAGCTGTCAATGCGCTTAAACACCGGACGCACGCCCAGACGGTGACGCAGAGCGCGCACTTCGGCCTCGCTCGTCGCGCCGACCATGGCTTCGACCACGTCATGCAACAGGCCGGAACGCGCCATGTTGGGGCTGCCCGCCAGCGAGGCGGACTTGACCGCCAGCTTGGCCAAACGCTTGTCCGAGAAGCCCATCGCCTTCAGACGGCGCAGACCTTCGGCATCATTGGGCAGGCCGTTGGCTTCCACCTCGGCCTCGGCCGCGATGATTTCCTCGATATGGGCCAGGAACCACGGATCGTAATGCGTGATCCGGTTGATGTCGGCGGCGGTGAAGCCCTCGCGGAAGGCCTGCGCCACCACCAGCAGGCGGTCGGGCGTGGCGCGCGAGAGGGCGGCGGTGATCTCGTCACGGCTTGCGCCCACCAGTTCATCGACGCGATTGAAACCGTCGAGGCCCGTTTCCAGCCCACGCAGCGCCTTCTGCATCGATTCCTTGATGTTGCGGCCAATGGCCATCACCTCGCCCACCGACTTCATCGCGGTGGAGAGCAGCGGCTCGGAACCCTTGAACTTTTCAAAGGCAAAGCGCGGGATCTTGGTGACGACATAGTCGATCGACGGTTCGAACGAGGCGGGCGTGGCACCCGTGATCTCGTTGGTCAGCTCGTCCAGCGTATAGCCCACGGCCAGCTTGGCTGCGACGCGCGCGATGGGGAAGCCGGTGGCCTTCGATGCCAGCGCCGAGGAACGCGACACGCGCGGGTTCATTTCGATCACGATCAGACGGCCATCCTTGGGGTTGACCGCAAACTGAACGTTCGAACCGCCCGTTTCCACGCCGATCTCGCGCAGCACGTTCAAGGACGCGGTACGCATGATCTGATATTCTTTGTCCGTCAGCGTCAGCGCGGGCGCGACCGTGATCGAGTCGCCCGTATGCACGCCCATCGGGTCGATATTTTCGATCGAGCAGATGATGATCGAGTTGTCGTTCTTGTCACGAACGACCTCCATCTCATACTCCTTCCAGCCGAGGAGCGATTCTTCGATCAGCACTTCGGTGGTGGGGCTGGCTTCCAGACCGCTCTTCACGATCTTTTCGAACTCGGCCTTGTTATAAGCAATGCCGCCGCCCGTGCCGCCCAGCGTAAAGGAGGGACGGATGATCGAAGGCAGGCCGGTGCGTTCCAGCACGGCAAAGGCTTCCTCGACCGTATGGGCGACGCCCGAACGGGCCGATTCCAAACCGATCTTGTCCATCGCTTCGCGGAAACGCTGGCGATCTTCGGCCTTATCGATGGCGTCGGCGTCGGCGCCGATCATCTGGACGCCGTACTTTTCCAGCGTACCGTCCTCAAACAGCGCCAGCGCGGTGTTCAAAGCGGTCTGGCCACCCATCGTGGGCAGCACCGCATCGGGGCGCTCCTTCTCGATGATCTTGGCGACCATGGCCGGGGTGATCGGCTCAATATAGGTCGCGTCGGCCATTTCCGGGTCGGTCATGATCGTCGCCGGGTTCGAGTTGACCAGAATGACCCGGTAACCCTCTTCCTTCAGCGCCTTGATGGCCTGCGTGCCGGAATAGTCAAACTCGCAAGCCTGACCGATGATGATGGGCCCCGCGCCAATGACGAGGATCGAGGAGATGTCTGTCCGCTTAGGCATCAGGCGAGGCTCTCAATGAATTTCGTGAAAAGATAAAGGCTGTCCATCGGCCCCGGCGAGGCTTCGGGGTGATACTGCACCGAGAAGGCTTTCTTGCCGGTGATCTCGATACCGCAATTCGAACCGTCGAACAGCGACTTGTGGGTTTCGACCACGCCGGCGGGCAGCGTTACCGCGTCCACCGCAAAGCCGTGGTTCATCGACGTAATTTCCACCACGCCTTCGGCCGTGCGCTTGACCGGATGGTTCGCGCCGCGATGGCCCTGATGCATCTTGATCGTGCGCGCACCGGCGGCCAGCGCCAGCATCTGGTGACCAAGGCAGATGCCGAAGATCGGGATGTTGCGTTCCAGCAGCGCCTGAATGACCGGCACGGCATAGGCGCCGGTGGCCGCCGGGTCGCCGGGGCCGTTCGACAGGAACACGCCATCGGGGTTCAAACCAAGGATAACCTCCAGCGGAGTTTCCGCCGGAACCACCGTCACCGAGGCGCCAGCGGCCACAAGGTTGCGGAAAATATTGTCCTTGGCGCCGAAATCCATCGCCACAACATGCGGGCGCGGATCGTGGGGCGAACGACCATAGCCCTTGCCCAGATGCCAGACAGAACCTTCCCAGCTTTCCTGTTCCTTGCGCGACACGATCTTGGCCAGATCCATGCCTTCAAGGCCCGGCCACTGCTGCGCCTTGGCCAGCAGCGCGGGAAGGTCGAATTCGCCCGCTTCGTTATAGGCGATGACCGCATTGGGCGCGCCCGACAGGCGAATGCGGCGCGTCAGGGCGCGCGTGTCGAGACCGGCGATGCCGATCTTGCCCTTGGCCTTCATCCATGCGTCAAAGCGGCCTTCGGAACGGAAGTTCGAAGGATCGGTCACATCTTCGCGCACGATGCAGCCAACGGCGCCATCAACGGCGGCTTCATTGTCTTCATGGTTCACGCCGACATTGCCGATGTGGGGGAACGTGAAAGTCACGATCTGGCCCGCATAGCTGGGGTCGGTCATGATTTCCTGATAGCCGGTGATCGAAGTGTTGAAGCACACTTCACCAACTGCGCTGCCCTGGGCGCCGAAGCCTCGGCCCCAGGCGACATAACCATCAGCCAGAACCAGAACGGCAGTGGCGCCAGCTGGGGCGCCAGCTGATTTAGGCGCAAGCGAAGGGGCGGGGTCTGCCATGGGGGCGCTCCGTGAGAAGGTTATAACAATGGGTGCTAAGGCCCGCCCGCTAGACCCCATCCCCTTATCCGTCAACCTATCAAAACCGGAAAAATCCCGCTAGGGTTATGCGCCAAGCCGCGAAATGCGCAAAACTCCACGGGAAAGTCTTAGAAAAATGATCCGCGATTCGATCAAGGCCGCGCAGGTGGCCGCCATGAAATCGGGCGACAAGGCCCGCCTTGCCGCCGTGCGCCTGATTCTGGCCAAGCTGAAGGACAAGGATATCGAACTGCGCACGGCGTCGAACGTCCCCGACGATGACACGATCGTGACCGATGTGCTGCAAAAGATGGTGAAGCAGCGCCGCGAATCGATCACCATGTATGAACAGGGCGGCCGCCCCGAACTGGCCGAAATCGAAGCCGCCGAAGTGGCCGTGATCGAGGAATTCCTGCCCGCGCAGATGGGCGAGGATGAGGTGAAGGCAGCCATTGAAGCCATCAAGGCCGAAGTCGGCGCCGCCGGCCCCAAGGACATGGGCAAGGTAATCGCCGCGCTGAAAGCCAAGCATGGCACCCAGATCGACATGGGCAAGGCCAGCGCGCTGGTAAAGGCCGCGCTCGCTTAATGTCACTCTCGCCCCAGTTCCTTGATGAATTGCGCAGCCGGATCACGCTGTCGGCCATCATCGGCCGCACCGAGCGCGTGACCAAGGCGGGGCGTGAGTTCAAGGCCTGTTGCCCGTTCCACCATGAAAAGACGCCCAGCTTCACCATCAATGATGAAAAGGGCTTCTATCACTGCTTTGGCTGCGGGGCGCATGGCGATGTCATCCGGTGGATGACTGACCAGCGCGGCCTTTCCTTTATGGATGCGGTCAAACAATTGGCCGAGGAGGCGGGGATGGAAGTCCCTGCCCCCGACCCGCGCGCGGCGCAAAGGGCGGAAAAGGCCAAGAGCCTGCACGATGTGATGGGCGCGGCGCAGGCGTTTTTCGTCGACCAACTGGCCAGCAATGAAGGCGCGCAGGCGCGGTCCTATCTGGCTTCTCGCGGGTTTTCACAGGGCGTGTGCCGCGAATTCGGTTTTGGCTATGCCCCGGAAGGTCGTCAGGCATTGAAAGGCGCTCTCGGCCAGTTTCCGGAGGCCATGCTGATCGAGGGCGGCCTGCGCATCGTGGTCGAGGACGCCCAAGGCCAGAAAAAGGAGCCGTATGACCGGTTCCGTGGGCGATTGATGTTGCCCATCCATGACCCGCGCGGGCGGGTGATCGCGTTCGGTGGGCGCATTCTGGCGACGCACAAGACCGATGCGCCCAAATATCTCAATTCCCCCGACACGCCTTTGTTCGACAAGGGGCGCACGCTTTACAACCACCACCGCGCCTCGCCCGCCTCGCGCCAATCGGGGCGGATCATCGTGGTTGAAGGCTATATGGACGTGATCGCGCTGGCCGCGGCGGGTTTCCATGATGCTGTCGCGCCGCTGGGCACGGCCCTGACCGAAACACAGATCGAGATGATCTGGCGCATGGTGCCGATGCCGATCCTGTGTTTCGATGGCGACGCGGCGGGCCAGAGGGCCGCGATGCGCGCCGTCACCCGCGCCCTGCCCCTGCTGCGCCCCGGCCATTCCTTGCGCATCGTGCGTATGCCAGCAGGGCAAGATCCCGACGATCTGATCAAGGCGCGCGGCCCGGCGGCCATGGAGGAAGTGCTGAGCGGCGCGCAAAGCCTGCTCGATACTTTGTGGCAGGTTGAACTGGATGCCGCCCCCGCCACCAGCCCGGAGGAAAAGGCCGGGCTGAAAGCGCGCCTGATGGCCCATGTCGACACAATTGCCGACAATGACATCAAAGCGCTCTATCGCCGCGATCTGCTGGAACGTTTTTCCGCCTTCGCCTTTCCCCGGCGCGAGGACAGCCGTCCGCCATGGCAACCGCGCCAACCTTTTCAGCGGCAACAACGCGGCGGGCGGTTCGGGCGGGATATGCCCCCGCCCCTGCCCCATCAGGAAACCACGCAAAGGCTTCAGCGCCCCGCCAACCCGTTCCGCGCCGCCACGATCGAGGCGGTTCTGGTCGGCCTGATCCGCATGCCGGAAGAGATTGCGCGCCATTCCAGCCTGTTGGCCCGTTTGGCGCATGAGGATGCGCGGTGCGACGCTTTGCTTGATGCGCTTGATGATGGCGCCCCCCTTGAAAGCGCGGCCATCGCCACCATCTTGGGCGAGAAAGGCTTTACCCCTCCAGACACGACACCGCGCCCCGGCATGGGATTTGCCTTCCTTTGCGAATCGGGGGAAGGCGCAAAAACCCAATTGGCTGACGTGCTTTGCGTGTTGGCGGAAAAGCCTTTGGTGGAGGCCGCATTGGCCCAAACCCGCGAAAGTGGGGATGTGACCGAAGAAAGTTGGGCGGAACAACAAAGATTGTTGGCCCGTTTGCGTGATTTGGAAAAAAGAGAACTGGATTTGAAAGCGCGACTCGGCCAAATGGCGGTTGCACAGGATAATGCTGCGGCGGCATCGCCCGATGCCGCGCACCTCTAGATGGCGTATAGGATGGACGAAGAGATTTCTGGCGCGGACATGTCTGATGGCGGCAAGGGGGAAGGCGGCGACGCCCCTCTGATCGACCTCAATGAAGCCTCGATCAAGAAGCTGATTGCCCGCGCCAAGCGCCGTGGCATCATCACCTATGACGAGTTGAACGAGGCGCTGCCTCAGGACCAGTTCTCGAACGATCAGATCGAGGACATCATGGCCGCCATCAGCGAGATGGGCGTCAACATCGTGGAAAGCGATGAAGATGCCGCCGAGCCTGATGACAATCCGGCCGATGATGTCGAAGATTCCGATTCGATGCTGGCCGACCGGCCCGCGGTTGAAAAGAAGAAAGAAACCATCGAGCGTACCGACGACCCGGTGCGCATGTATCTGCGCGAAATGGGTGCGGTCGAACTGCTGAGCCGCGAGGGCGAAATCGCCATCGCCAAGCGGATCGAGGCCGGTCGCGACACGATGATTCTGGGCCTGTGCGAAAGCCCGATCACGTTCCACGCCATCATCCAGTGGTCCGAAGCGCTCAACAATGGCGAAATGCAGCTGCGCGAGATCCTCGATCTTGACGCGATGCTGAGCAAAGAGCCGCAGCCGGAAAACCTGTCCGAAGACGGCGAAGAAGCCGATGGCGAAATTTCCGAAGCCACCGCTGGCCCTTCCTTCAAGGAGGAAGAAGACATCGAGGAGGAGGAATCCGCCGACGAAGAGGATGAGGACGGCATCGAGCGCCGCGCCAAGCGCCCTGTCGAGGAAGAGGAAGAGGACAACACTCTTTCGCTGGCCCAGATGGAAGCGCAGCTCAAGCCCGAAGCGCTGGAGAAGTTCGCCCGCATCACCGAGCTGTTCTACAGCTTTGAAAAGGCGCAGGCTGAACGCCTCGACTTCATGGCGGTGGGCAATGACTATCCCGCCGACAAGGAACGCGCCTATCAGCAGTTGCGCGAAGACCTGACGGCGGAAGTCGAAAGCGTACAGTTCCACGGCCAGAAGATCGAATATCTGGTCGACAACCTCTACGCCTTCAACCGCCGCCTGACCGCGCTGGGCGGCCAAATGCTGCGTCTGGCCGAGCGCCACAAGGTGAGCCGCAAGGACTTCCTTGAAGCCTATGTCGGCCGCGAACTGGACGATAACTGGCTGGCCAGTGTTCAGGGCAAGGACAAGAAGTGGGCGGCCTTTGCCATCAACGAAGGCGATGCTGTCGAACGCATCCGCGCCGAAGTGTCGGACATTGCCAGCAACACCGGCATGGCCCTGCCCGAATTCCGCCGCATCGTGAACATGGTGCAGAAGGGTGAGCGCGAAGCGCGTATCGCCAAGAAGGAAATGGTGGAAGCCAACCTTCGCCTCGTGATCTCGATTGCCAAGAAGTATACGAACCGTGGCCTGCAATTCCTCGATCTTATTCAGGAAGGCAATATCGGCCTGATGAAGGCCGTCGACAAGTTCGAGTATCGTCGCGGTTACAAGTTCAGCACCTATGCAACGTGGTGGATCCGCCAGGCCATCACGCGTTCGATCGCCGATCAGGCGCGCACCATCCGTATTCCGGTGCATATGATCGAAACGATCAACAAGCTGGTCCGCACCAGCCGTCAGTTCCTGCACGAGCAGGGCCGCGAGCCGACGCCCGAGGAAATGGCCGAGCGTCTCTCGATGCCGCTCGAAAAGGTGCGCAAGGTGATGAAGATCGCCAAGGAGCCGATCTCTCTTGAAACGCCGATCGGCGACGAGGAAGACAGCCACTTGGGCGATTTCATCGAGGACAAGAACGCGATCATCCCCGTGGATGCCGCGATCCAGTCGAACCTCAAGGAAACCGTCACCCGCGTGCTGGCGTCCTTGACGCCGCGTGAGGAGCGCGTGTTGCGCATGCGTTTCGGCATCGGCATGAACACTGACCACACGTTGGAAGAAGTGGGCCAGCAGTTCAGCGTGACGCGTGAACGTATCCGTCAAATCGAGGCCAAGGCGCTGCGCAAGCTTAAGCACCCCAGCCGGTCACGCAAGATGCGGTCATTCCTCGACCAATAATTGCGGAAATCTTGATGCAAACGGGCGCGATTCTATTGGGAATCGCGCCCGTTTTCGTAAAAGCTTGATGCAATCCATCATCCGGAATGCCGGATTGATGCAAACCGGCCACCGATGTCGCGAAACTGCCACTTTCCGCCGGTTTTGGGGGTGGCCATGGCGCGCTTTGACGCCTAAGGAGCCGCCAAGACGACTCTTTGGGGAATGAGCCAAACCCATGAAAATCGCTATCGCATCCGATCACGCCGCCGTCGGCCTCAAGGCCGAACTTGCCCAGTTCCTGCGCGATGAAGGGCATGAGGTCAGCGACCTTGGCCCCGAAACCGAAGATCGGGTCGATTACCCAGACTATGGCTACAAGCTGGCCGAAGCGGTCGCTTCGGGCGCTGCGGAATATGGCGTCGCCCTGTGCGGCAGCGGCATTGGCATTTCGATCGCCGTCAATCGCCACCCGGCGCTGCGCTGCGCGCTGGTGGGCGAACCGCTCTCGGCGGCACTGGCCCGCGAGCATAACAATGCCAATGCCATCGCCATGGGCGCCCGCCTGACCGGCATCGACATGGCCAAGGCCTGCCTCACCGCATTTTTGAGCACCCAATTCGGTGGTGGCCGTCATACCGGCCGCGTCGAAAAGCTCTCCAACCCCTCCGTTTGATCCCCAAAAGGACGAGATCCATGACCGATATTCGCCCCGCCGACTTCTTCACTGGCACGCTGTCCGATCGCGATCCCGCCATCGCCGGCTGGATCAACAAGGAACTGGGCCGTCAGCAGGACAAGATCGAGCTGATCGCGTCGGAAAACATCTGCTCGACCGCCGTGCTTGAGGCCGCTGGCTCGATCCTGACCAACAAGTATGCCGAAGGCTATCCGGGCCGTCGCTATTATGGCGGCTGCGAATATGTGGATGAGATCGAACAGATCGCCATCGACCGCGCCAAGGAACTGTTCGGCGCCGCTTTCGCCAATGTTCAGCCCAATTCGGGCAGCCAGATGAACCAGGCGGTGTTCCTTGCCCTGCTTCAGCCCGGCGACACGTTCATGGGTCTGGACCTGAACTCGGGCGGGCACCTGACGCATGGTTCGCCGGTGAACATGAGCGGCAAGTGGTTCAACGTCGTGCCTTATGGCGTGCGCGAAGACAACCAGCTCATCGACATGGACGAGGTTGCCCGCATCGCCCGCGAGTGCAAGCCCAAGCTGATCGTTTGCGGCGGCACGGCCTATTCGCGCGAATGGGATTGGGCCGGTTTCCGCGCGATTGCGGACGAAGTGGGCGCCTATCTGCTGGCCGACATGAGCCACATTTCGGGTCTGGTCGCGGGCGGCGCGCATCCCTCGCCGGTGCCTTTCGCGCATGTGACCACGACCACGACGCACAAGTCGCTGCGCGGTCCGCGTTCGGGCATCATCCTGTCGAACGACGAAGCGATTGCCAAGAAGCTGAACAGCGCGATCTTCCCCGGCCTTCAGGGCGGCCCGCTGATGCACATTATCGCGGCCAAGGCGGTGGCTTTTGGTGAAGCGCTCCAGCCCTCGTTCAAGGCCTATGCAGCGCAGGTCAAGGCAAACGCCAAGGCTCTGGCCGCCAGTCTTCAGGCCGAAGGTCTGGGCATCGTGTCGGGCGGCACCGACAACCACCTGATGCTGGTCGACCTGCGCCCCTATGGCGCCAAGGGCAAGCATGCGGAAAAGGCTTTGGACCGCGCCAGCATCACCTGCAACAAGAACTCGATCCCGTTTGACGATGAAAAGCCCCTGCTGACCAGCGGCATCCGTCTGGGCACGCCGGCCGGCACCACCCGCGGTTTCGGCGAGGCCGAATTCACCCAGATCGGCAAGTGGATCGCGCAAGTGGTTGACGGCCTTCGCAAGAATGGCCCCGAAGGCGATGCACAGGTCGAAGCCCGCGTGGCCGCCGAAGTCGCCGAAATGTGCGCCCGCTTCCCGATCTATCCCAAGCTGGGTTACTGATCCTTGCGCTGTCCGTTCTGCGCCTGTGACAATACGCAGGTGAAAGATTCGCGCCCGACGGAGGACAATACGTCCATCCGTCGGCGCCGTCAGTGCGAAGGCTGCGGCGCGCGTTTCACCACGTTTGAACGGGTGCAATTGCGCGAAATCACCGTAGTGAAAAGCAACGACCAGCGCGAGCCGTTTGACCGGTCCAAGATCGAGCAATCGGTGGCGCTGGCCAGTCGCAAGCGCGGCATTGCGCAGGAACGTCTGGACCAACTGGTTTCGGGCATTCAGCGTCAGATCGAAACGCTGGGCGACAGCGAAGTGCCATCGAAAGCCATTGGTGAAATGGTGATGGAAGGGCTGCGCGCCCTCGACAGCGTGGCCTATATCCGCTTTGCCAGCGTCTATCGCGACTTTTCCGAAGCGCGCGATTTTGAAGAATTTGCCGGGACTGTGCGCGACGCGGGGCATAAGAAATGAAACCTGTAATCGTCCTCGTCCGCCCGCAATTGGGCGAGAATATCGGCAAGGCGGCGCGCGCCATGCTCAACTTCGGCCTTGTCGAAATGCGGCTGGTGTCGCCCCGCGATGGCTGGCCCAACCCAAGCGCGGGGCCTGCCGCGGCGGGCGCCGACATCGTGCTGGAACAAGCGCAGGTGTTTGAAACCCTGGCCGAGGCAGTGGCCGATTGCCCGCATGTCTATGCCACCACAGTACGCAAGCGCGGCGTGACCAAGCCGGTGCTGACGCCCGAAGCCGCCACACGCGAAATCCACGCCCAGCCGGGGCGCAGCGCGATCATCTTTGGCCCCGAACGTTCGGGTCTGGAAACCGATGATGTGGCGCTGGCCCGCGCGATCATCACCGTGCCGATCAACCCGGAATTCGGCTCTCTCAATTTGGCGCAGGCGGTGATCCTGTGCGCCTATGAGTGGTCGAAGGGCGTGGCATTGGAACAGCCCCCGGTGGAGGAAATCCTGCCCCCTGCCCCGCAGGAAGAGCTGGAAGGGCTGATCAATCACCTCGACAGCCTGCTTGAGCCGCGCGGCTATTATTTTCCCGAGGCACGGGCCGATGCCACGCGGCGCACTTTGCGCACCATGCTGACCAAACCGGCGTGGAACCATCTGGAAGTGCGTACCATGCGCGGCGTTCTCTCCGCGCTGATGCGCCAGCCCGGCGTGCCGCCGCCGCCGCGCGTCAAGCCCGCGCCCAAGAAAGACGAAGAATCCGGCAACACGGGGGATTGACAAAATCCGTCATTCCCGCCAAGGGCGCCCCTTCACAAGGATGGCGCCCACCCGGCGCCGTATTCCATTGGCCCTGCATGTCCGGTGAAGCAGTGGCCGCCTGAAGCTTAAATAGCATCAGGGTGCGCGCCGGAACCTGTCGGTCAATACGACCGGCTACAGCAAGGCACGAGGCATCCCGCCCCGCGCCACGAAGCAAATGTAAGGAAGACTATGTCGAAGCGTCATGCCTCGAAGTACAAGATTGACCGCCGCCTTGGCGAAAACATCTGGGGCCGTCCCAAGTCGTCGGTGAACCGCCGTTCGTATGGCCCCGGCCAGCACGGTCAGCGCCGCAAGAGCAAGATCTCGGACTTCGGTATCCAGCTGCGCGCCAAGCAGAAGCTCAAGGGCTACTATGGCGACATCACCGAAAAGCAGTTCAAGCGCACCTATCAGGAAGCGTCGCGCATGAAGGGCGACACCGGTCAGAACCTGATCGGCCTGCTCGAACAGCGTCTGGACGCCGTGGTGTACCGCTCGAAGTTCGCCCCCACCATCTTCTCGGCCCGTCAGGTTGTTTCGCACGGTCACATCTATGTGAACGGCGTTAAGTGCAACATTGCCTCGCGGCGCGTTCGCCCCGGCGACGTCGTTTCGCTGGGCAAGAAGGCCAAGGAAATGGCTCTGATCGCCGAAGCTCAGGCTCTGCCCGAGCGCGAAGTGCCCGATTATGTTGCCCAGGACGGCGACAAGATCACCTTCGTTCGCGTTCCGACCCTGGACGAAGTGCCCTATCCGGTGAAGATGGAACCGAATCTGGTCGTCGAATTCTATTCGCGCTAATTCGCGTTTCCTCACGGAAAAGCAAAGAAAAGGCGGTGGCTTCGGCTGCCGCCTTTTTCTTTTGCAACAAAGCCTTTCTGGTTCATTTCTGTCATCAGATCGTCGCTATTCGGCTTCATTTCACCGCGATGAACGGAACCTTTTCAAACCAGAATCGTATCACGGCCATGAACAAGCTCTATCGTTATGTGACCGCCCATCGCGTCGGCAAATGGTACCCCGATCTCGTCACCGCACAGCGCTTTGCGTTCAAAATCGGCGCTGGATTCATGGCGGAAAAGAGCGGACAGTTTTCCACCTATATGGGGACTCGGCTGGAAGTTCTGATGCCGGATGGCGAGGTCGTTCCAGCCTGATTTTACACGGCGGGAATATGCCTCCGGCGGGCAAAGGGACTCGGCCCCTTTGCAATCCCGTTATGGGGGAGCGGCCAGTTTGTGAGGGGGGTGTAGCCTTAGTGGCTGACACAGCCAGCTGCGCGGCGAAGTTGCGCTAACGTCGCCACGCCGACAGTAACGGGAGCGCGAGGGTTAAGACCCTCGCATCCCCTCAATTCCCCTTGTTAAAATACCGCGCCCGGAACCCCGACGCAAAAGCCGCGAACCGCCCCTCAGCAATAGCGGCCCGCATACCGGCCATCAATTGCTGATAGAACGCCAGATTGTGTTCCGTCATCAACATCGCGCCCAGGATCTCACCCGCCTTGTTCAGGTGGTGCAGATAGGCCCGGCTGTAGGTGCCGCAAACCGAACACGTGCAATCCGTATCGATTGGCCCGGTATCCTCGGCATGTTTGGCGTTGCGGATGTTCAATGGCCCGTTCCACGTAAACGCCTGACCATTACGCCCCGAACGCGAGGGCAAAACGCAGTCGAACATATCAACCCCGCGTTCAACCGCGCCGACCAGATCGTCCGGTTTACCCACACCCATCAGGTAACGCGGCTTGTCCTCCGGCAATTGGCCCGGAGCAAAGTCCAGCGTCGCGAACATCGCCTCCTGCCCCTCGCCCACGGCCAGACCGCCGATGGCATAGCCATCAAAGCCGATCTCTTGCAGCTTGCCCGCCGAAATCGAGCGCAAGTCTTCGTTCAAACCGCCCTGCTGAATACCAAACAGCGCCGAACGCGCCGCATGTTCCTCGCCGCTGTCGAAACCATCACGGCTGCGCTTGGCCCAGCGCATCGACATCAGCATCGAGCGCTCGATCACATCCTTGGGCTGATCCGCGCGCGGGCATTCATCGAAACACATCACAATGTCGCTGCCCAGCAGGCGCTGGATTTCCATACTGCGTTCGGGCGTCAGATTGTGGCGCGAACCGTCAATATGGCTGGCAAAGGTCACACCTTCCTCGGTGATCTTGCGCAGTTCCGACAGGCTCATCACCTGATACCCGCCGCTGTCGGTCAGGATCGGGCGGTCCCAATTCATGAACTTGTGCAATCCGCCCAGCCGCGCCACCCGTTCCGCACCGGGGCGCAGCATCAGGTGATAGGTGTTGCCAAGGATGATATCCGCGCCGATTGAACGCACGGTCTCCGGCTTCATCGCCTTGACCGTGGCCGCGGTGCCCACGGGCATGAAAGCAGGCGTGCGGATTTCGCCCCGCTGCATCTGGATGGTGCCGGTGCGCGCCTTGCCGTCGCGCGCGTGAATGTTGAATTGAAAACGGGTCATGGCCCCGCGCCTTACGCGCAAAAGCGAAGGCCCGCAATCTGGACGCGGACAGTGCGGGCGTCTAGCGTTGCGACCATGAAAAAAGCCACCCTGCTCCTCGCCCTTTTGGCCGCCCCCGCTCTGGCCGCGGATGATCCGCTGACCCGCCCCATCACCACCAGCTATACTGACCGCTGGATGCAGGTGCGGGCGCCGATCCCGATCTATGGCAAGACCTGGATGGCTGGCTCGGTGCATTTGAACACGGCGGTGATCGACACCGGCGCGGGGCTGATCGTGATCGATGCAGGCCTGCCCCAGTTTGAGCCGCAATTGAAGGCCCAAATCCGCAGCCTTGGCCACAAGCCCTCCGATGTGCGCTACATCCTTGTGACCGAGGCGCATTTTGACCACGCAGGCGGGGTGGCCGCACTGGCGCGCGATTCGGGCGCCACCGTGATCGCCAGCCCCTATACGGTGGCCGCGCTGCGCAAAGGACAGACCGGAGCAGAGGACCCGCAAAACGGCGATCTCAAACCCTTTCCTGCGCCGACGCGCCTGCGGGCAATACGGGATGGCGGGCAAATCAAACTGGGCGATACGGTGATCACCGCGCGTTTCACACCCGGCCATACCGCCGGATCGACCAGCTGGACCTGGCAATCCTGCGCCCCCAAAACCGGATGCCGCGCCATGGTTTTCATGGCCAGCATGAACGCCACAGCCGCCGACACCTACCGTTTTTCCGCGCCCGAACATGCCTCCGTCGTCGCCTCTTTCCGCCAATCCTTTGCCAAGGCGCGGACTTTCCCTTGCGACTATCTCATCACCGGCCACCCCGAACACAATCAAACCGATGACAAGGTCGCCGCCGCCATGCGCGCGCCCAGCAGCGTGAATTGGGAAGACAAAGGTGCCTGCGCCGCCACGGTCGGACGCTTTGAGGATCGCCTCAACACCACCCTCGCCCGTGAGGCGGCCAAGTGACCATTGACTGGATGTATCCCGCGCTGACCGGCGTTGCGGTGCTGGCGGGTTTTGTGGATGCGGTGGCGGGGGGCGGTGGTTTGATTACCGTCCCTGCGCTGATCTATGCGGGCCTTCCCCCGGCTATAGTTCTGGGCACGAACAAGTTGCAATCATGCAGCGGGACGGCGCTGGCCACATGGCGCTATCATCGTGCGGGCTTGTTCAAGCTGCGCCCCAATTTGCCTGCGGTGCTCTTTGTGCTGGTAGGTGCGGCGCTGGGCGCATGGGCGGTTCAGCGGATCAGTCCGGGTGTGCTGAAGCTGTTGGTGCCCATTCTGTTGATCGCGATTGCGGCCTATACGCTGCTCAGCCCCAAAATGCATGACCATGAAGGTGAGGCCAAGGTCAGCGAGAAAGCCTATCTGCCCATTGCCAGCGGCATCGGCTTTTACGACGGTTTCTTTGGGCCGGGCACCGGGCAATTCTTTGCCATCACGCTGGTTTCCCTGCGCGGCTATGGGCTGACGCGGGCGACGGGCCTGACCAAATTGTTCAACCTAACCAGCAATTTGGCGTCGCTGGTTGTCTTTGCCATTGGCGGCCAGATCATGTTCGCGCTGGGCCTGTGCATGGCCGTTGGGGCGATGACCGGCGCTTGGCTGGGGTCACATATGGCGACAAAGATGGGGGCCAAAATCATCCGCCCCTTGCTGGTCGTGGTCAGCCTCAGCCTGACGGCCAAGCTGATATGGGGCTGGTTCACCGGGTGAACCGGCCCCACGGGGCTTATTGCTGGATCAGCTTGAGGAAATCCTGCTGATTGAGGTTTGAGACATAGCTGCGCACGATGGCGCTGTTGACGCCGGGTGTGGCAATCAATTCACGCACCGCCAGACGCGACAGCGCCGCGCCCGCCGCACGGAATGCCTGTCCGCCGCCCTGCTTGGCCAAGGGTTTGGCCAGATCGAAGCAATCCGTCATCACAAGGCGGGTAAAGATCTTGGCCGCGTCCTTGTCGAGAGCCGCCTTCTTTTCGGCGTCCACCGTCACCGCCCCGGCCGCCGGCATGGACGAGGCGATTTCAACCGCGACCCATTTGGACAGCGTGGCCTTATCCTCGACCGTCGCCTTGACCGTCACGCATTCGGCCAGCTTTTGCGACGCCTCATCCACCGCTGGCGCCTGTGCCGTCGCAGCAGTTGCCGCAGCCGCCATCAGGCAAGCGAAACCAATTTTCCATTTCATACGCGCCAATCCTATCCGCCGGGGGCTTTCGATCCGCACGAAAGGTGGCCGAGGGTCAAGCCCAAGGCAAGCCGCAATTCCATCAGCCCTTGGGCAAAAGCAGGCTGGAATCGCCATAGGAATAGAAACGATAGCCCGACGCAATGGCATGGGCATAGGTTTCCTGCATCCGTTCCAGACCCATCAACGCGCTGACCAGCATGAAGAGCGTCGATTTGGGCAGATGGAAATTGGTCATCAACCCGTCAATCGCCTTAAAACGATAGCCCGGCGTGATGAAGATCGACGTGTCGCCGCTGAACGACTGGATCACGCCATCATCCCCAGTCGCCGATTCGAGCAGGCGCAGCGAGGTCGTCCCCACCGCAATCACGCGCCCCCCCGCCTTGCGCGCCGCATTCAGGCGATCAGCAGCCTCCGGGCTGATCGTGCCCCATTCGGCGTGCATCTGATGATCGGTCGTATCGTCGGCCTTCACCGGCAGGAACGTGCCCGCCCCCACATGCAGCGTCAGAAATTCGCGCGCGATGCCCTTGGCGTCGAGCGCGTCGATCAGTTCGGGTGTGAAATGCAGCGCAGCCGTCGGCGCGGCCACCGCGCCATCCTTTTGCGCGAACATGGTCTGATAATCGCTCTTGTCGGCCTCATCCGTCGGGCGTTTTCCCGCGATATAGGGCGGCAAAGGCATTTGGCCCGCACGTTCCAGCAAAACCTCAACCGGCTCATCACCATGAAAGGCCAGCGTCCAACTGCCATCGGCATGGCGCGCCTCGGCCGTGGCACAGACATCGGCGGGGAATTGGATCACATCGCCTTCGCGCAGGCGTTTGCCATTGCGAACAAAGGCCTGCCAACGCCGCAGGTCGATCCGTTTATGCAACGTCGCGCCGATCTTGGCCTCGCCCCGGCGCCCCTCAAGCTGGGCCGGAATGACGCGTGTGTCATTGAACACCAGCACATCGCCCGCCCGCAGCAATTGCGGCAGGTCGCGCACAAGATGCTGGCCAAATTGCCCGGCGGGGGGAACCAGCAGCATACGTGCCGAATCGCGCGGAGACACGGGTCTCAGCGCGATATTTTCGGTCGGCAATTCGAAATCAAACAGATCGACGCGCAAAACAGCCTCAGTTCGAACGCGAGTTGTTCAACTGATCAATGCTGATCTTGGCGGGGGCCGACGGCGGCGCATAGGCCGGACGCGGCTTGTTATCCGAGGCGATCGAGGCCTGAACGATCTTGGTCGGATTGCTGGGCGGTTCGCCGCGCACGATGGCGTCGACAATATCCATGCCCGCAATCACGCGACCAAAATTCGTGTAACGCTTGTCCAAGGCAAAGCGCGGATAAAACACGATAAAGAACTGGCTGTTGGCGGTGTCCGGCTCGTTCGTGCGCGCCATCGACACCGAACCGCGCACATGCGGGATCGAATTGAATTCCGCCTTCAGATCCGGCAGCTTTGACCCGCCAGCCCCGGTGCCCGTCGGGTCGCCGGTCTGGGCCATAAAGCCTTCGATCACGCGGTGAAAGATGATGCCGTCATAAAAACCCTGACGAGCCAGCGTCTTGACGCGCTCAACATGGTTGGGCGCCCATTTGGGCATCATGCGGATGGCAACGCGCCCGCCATTCGACAGGTCCAGCAACAGGACATTGTCGGGATCATGCGAAATGTCCTGATCGACCTTGGCCGACTGGTTGGCGCCGGGCAAAGCTTCAACCGCCTTGAGGTTGGACAGCTTGGGGGTCTTGTCACGATGTGCGCAAGCCCCGGTGGACAGCATCGCAGCGCCCATCAGCACAGCAAGCGCGGTTTTGGCGAAATCAGGACGTTTCATGCGGCTCTCTTGCAAGTATGGTACCCAAGGCCCTGCTGGGGACCAATGGCGGAGGCGATAGACCGCCAAATCTGTCGTGGCAATGAACCAGTCACCGAAAATTCGGCACGGTTCATCAATCGTCACCCTTTCTTCCCACTTTATCAATGCGCGCAATGACATCGGCGCGCACCGCGGGACTGACAAATTTGGCGATTTCGCCGCCAAACAGGGCGATTTCTTTCACTAATTTGCTGGCAATGGGTTGAAGCGAAACATCCGCCATCAGAAAAACCGTTTCGATATTGGGGTTTAACTGTTGGTTCATGCCGGCCATCTGATATTCATATTCGAAATCCGCCACAGCCCGAAGCCCACGCAGAATCACGCTGGCCCCCTGCTTCTCGGCAAATTTCATCAGCAGCGCATTAAACCCCACCACCGAGACATTATCCAGCCCCATGGCGGCCACTTCGCGTGTGACCATCTCCATCCGCTCTTCTGGCGTAAACAGCGGGTCTTTCGACGGATTGGTGGTGACGCCAATGATCAGGTGATCGACCAGCTTGGCCCCGCGCCGAATGATATCGGCATGGCCCAGCGTGATCGGATCGAACGTGCCGGGATAAACACCAACTCTTTTGGCCCCACCGGCAACGCCGAGAATTTTGTCTGCCATGCCTTCCCTTTGCGCTCCCTGGCCTTAGTTACTCTTGCGTAAAGCCAGCGAAGCGCCCGGTCCAGCCCAAAGACAATTAACGGTCACGTTCCACGATAAAGCGGGCCAGCGCGCGCAGGAGGTCCGCCTCGCTGCCATGGCTGGCCAGATGGGCAATCGCCTGATCGATCAGCATGCGGGCCTGTTCACGCGCACGATCCGCGCCCAGCAACGAGACAAAGGTCTCCTTGCCCGCTTCGGCATCCTTGCGCAGCGCCTTGCCCGCCAGTTCGGCGTCGCCTTCATGGTCAAGCAGATCATCGACGATCTGGAACGCCAGACCAATATCGCGGGCATAGGCGCGCAGATGACGGCGCCCTTCCGGCGCCACCTTGCCCAAAATCGCGCCCAATTCGACCGCAGCGCACAACAAGGCCCCGGTCTTGAGCTGCTGCAACCGCGTCACGGTGGCCAGATCAAAGCTGGAAGTTTCGGCGGCGATGTCCATCATCTGGCCACCGGCCATGCCATTGTGTCCGCTGGCCGTGGCCAGAGTCGTCACCAGTTCAACCCGCACAAAGGGATCGCCGCTGGTCGCCGTATCGGCCAGAAGTTCAAACGCAAAGCACTGCAAAGCGTCGCCCGCCAGAACCGCCGTCGCCTCATCAAAGGCGATATGCAGCGTCGGCTTGCCATGGCGCAGCGCGTCATCGTCCATGCAGGGCAAATCGTCATGAATCAGCGAATAGACATGGACCGATTCGATGGCCGCGCCCACGCGCACCGCCGCATCACGATCCACCCCGTACATTTCGGCCACCGCCGCCACCAGCAGCGGGCGAACACGTTTACCACCACCAATCGTGGCGTAACGCATCGCCTCGATCAGGCGCGCGCGCGGGTCTTCGGGAACGGGCAAGAGCGAATCGAAGAGCGCATCAATATCAGCCTGAATACGCTTCAGGCCCTGAGCCAACAGATTATCCGTCACAACAGCCATCTTTTTGCCTCCCCCTTTATTGTTCATCCAGCGGGCGCAGGCCGACCGGCGCGCCATCGGGCCCGGCGACAATACGCTCGATCCGGGCCTGTGCCGAATCCAGCCGCGCCTGACATGCCTTGCGCAGCGATTCGCCGCGTTCATACAAGGTGATCGATTCATCGAGCGGCACTTCGCCGCTTTCAAGACGCCGCACGACGTCCTCTAAAGCGCGCAGAGCGTCTTCGAAACTAAGACCGGAAGCATCGGGCGAAGTGGCAATTTCTTGGCTCATGCGCATTGCCATGGCCTCATTTGCACAGGCTGGTCAAGGCTCCCCCATGGGCATGATGCAACTATACACGTTCAAACCCGTTGCAATGCTCTGGAAATCTGCCTCCCATGGCGCTAAGGGCGCGGCCATGACAAACGCCGCCAGCACGATCACCCCCGAAGTTGTCGCCGCCCACGGGCTTAGCCCGGAGGAATATGACAAGGTCCTCCACGCTCTGGGTCGCGAACCCAACCTTGTGGAACTTGGCATTTTCTCGGTCATGTGGTCGGAGCATTGCTCGTACAAGTCGAGCCGCCTTCACCTTAAAAAGCTGCCGACGCAGGCCCCTTGGGTCATCTGCGGCCCCGGTGAAAACGCGGGCGTCATCGACATTGGTGATGGCCAAGCCGCCATCTTCAAGATGGAATCGCACAACCACCCTTCGTATATCGAACCTTATCAGGGCGCCGCGACCGGCGTTGGCGGCATTTTGCGCGACGTGTTCACCATGGGCGCACGGCCCGTGGCCAACATGAACGCGCTGCGCTTTGGCCGCCCCGACCACCCCAAGATGAAGCATCTGGTGCAGGGCGTTGTGGCCGGCATCGGCGGCTATGGCAATTGCGTGGGCGTGCCCACCGTTGGCGGCGAAACCAATTTCCACAAGGCCTATGACGGCAACATCCTGGTCAACGCGATGACCGTTGGCGTAGCCGACACGGACAAGATTTTCTATTCCGCCGCCACCGGCATCGGCAATCCGATCGTCTATGTCGGGTCCAAGACCGGCCGTGACGGCATTCATGGCGCCACCATGGCATCGGCCGATTTTGACGAAAAGAGCGAAGAAAAGCGCCCGACCGTACAGGTGGGCGACCCCTTCACCGAAAAGCTGCTGATCGAAGCCTGCCTTGAACTGATGGCCACCGACGCGATCGTCGCCATTCAGGACATGGGCGCGGCGGGCCTGACCTCCTCCTCGGTCGAAATGGCCACCAATGGCAAGGCCGGCATCATCCTCAACATGGACAAGGTGCCTTGCCGCGAGGAAGGCATGACGCCCTATGAAATGATGCTGAGCGAAAGCCAGGAGCGTATGCTCATGGTGCTCAAGCCCGGCAAGGAAGCCATGGCCGAAGCCATCTTCAAGAAGTGGGAACTGGACTTTGCCGTGATCGGTGAAGTGACCGACACCGGCCACATGGTGCTGACGTTCCAGGGCGAGGAAGTTTGCAACATCCCGCTCGGCCCTCTGGCCGAAGACGCGCCGCTGTATGACCGCCCGCATCTGACCCGCGAGGATTATGCGGCATGGGCCAAGGTGCCTGTTCTGGATGCGGTGCCCGAAAGCGCCGATCTGGGGGCTGACCTGCTGAAACTGGTCGCCTGCCCCGATCTGGCATCGCGCCGCTGGATCTTTGAACAATATGACAGCCAGGTCGGCGGCGACACGCTGCAAAAATCGGGCGGCGATGCGGCGGTGGTGCGTATTCACGGCACGCAAAAGGCGCTGGCGATGAGCACCGACTGTTCGCCCCGCTATTGCTATGCCAACCCCTATGAAGGCGGCAAGCAGGCTGTGGCCGAAACGTGGCGCAACATTTGCGCGGTGGGTGCAACGCCTTTGGCGATCACCAACTGCCTCAACTTTGCCAACCCGCAGCGCCCCGAAATCATGGCGCAGATCGTGGGCTGTCTTGAAGGTATGGCGGACGCCTGCCGCGCGCTGGATTATCCCATCGTGTCGGGCAACGTCTCGCTCTACAACGAATCCAAGGCCACCGGCGGCGGCAGCGCCATTCTGCCCACCCCCGCCATTGGCGGCGTGGGCCTGATGCTGAACCACGAAAAAATGGCCACGGTGAAGTTCAAGAAGGCTGGCGACATCGTTTGGCTGATCGGCAGCGAAGGCAGCCACCTTGGCCAGTCGCTCTACATGCGCGAAATCCACGGGGTTGAGGCTGGCGCCGCGCCGCAAGTCAATCTGGACGTTGAATTGCGCAATGGCGAAAATGTGCGTCAGTTGATCAGCGATGGCGTGGCCACCGCCGTGCATGACATTTCCGATGGCGGCCTACTGGTCGCTCTGGCCGAAATGGCGATGGCGGGCGGCATTGGCGTGCAGCTTGAAGTTTCGCTCAACACCGCACAGGCCTTTGGCGAAGACCAGTCACGCTATGTCGTGACCACGGCGGCCGATATCGTGCTTGAAGGCGCGGTGCGTCTGGGCACCGTGGGCGGCGCGGATGTGGCGGGCGTGATGGTGTCCGATCTCAAGGCCGCCAATGAGGCCTTCTTCAAGGATTGGATGGAGGGCTGATTTCAGCCTCCGGCGGGCAAAGGGCCTCGGCCCTTTGCAATCCCATTTGGGGGTTGCGTGTGGCCCGCCACATCTTGCCCAATACGATGAATTAAAAAGCCTGCGGCGCATGAACCTTTTAAGGTCACCGCGCCGCAGGCTTTATTTTTGCAAGTTATAGAGAACTAGCTTCGGCACCCTATTATCGGGATTGCAAAGGGCCTAGGCCCTTTGCCCGCCGGAGGCAAATGCCCCTTTAACCCAAAACCCAATCCTTCTCCGGCACACCCAACAAGCGCAAAATCGCCGTCAGATCACCGCGATCCACCCAGCCATTGGCCGCCGCGCGAGCCTTGGGCTTGGCCTCAAACGCCACGCCATAGGCCGCCGCCTCGATCATCGGAATGTCATTGGCGCCATCGCCGGTGGCCAGAGCAACCGCCCCCTCGCCCAGCGCCGCCATTTCTTCAAGCAGCGTCGCCTTCTTAGTGCTGCTGTCGCAGATCGGGCCGTCAAGGCCACCGGTCAGCTTGCCATCCACCACGGCAAGGCGATTGGCCACCACCCGCTGAAAACCAAGCTGCTCGGCCACAGGGTCAGCGAACTGATGAAATCCCCCGGTCACCAGCACCGTCCGGCACCCCTTGGCTTTCAGCGTTTCGACCAAAACCTTGGCCCCCTTCATCGGCGCGATGCGTTGGTCGAGACAATCCTGAATCGCCTGTGCGGGCAAATCCTTGAGCAGCCCGACGCGCTCGGTCAAAGCCTGCGCAAAATCCAGTTCGCCGCGCATTGCACGCTCGGTAATATCGGCCACGCGGTCCTTGATCCCCGCAAAATCGGCCAGTTCGTCGATGCATTCCGCCGAAATCATCGTCGAATCCATGTCCGAGATGAACAGCTTGGGGATGCGCACCTTGCCATCGACGATCAGCGCGTCCGACACACCGACATGCGTATCAATCGCGGCGCGCAAAGCCTCCAGCGTCACGCCTTCGACGATGACTTCCCAAACGCCGCCGGGCAATTCGCGCGCATCGGTCGACGCCGCAACATCGCTCAATTCTTCGAGCAACGTATCAATCCTTGCCGAAACGTCCTCGCCATCTGCTAATACGCGCGCAATGAGCACCGATTTATCCCTTCAAAACCTCGACGGCCCAACGGCCCGTCCATGCGTTGGCCTCATTGCAGGCCCGACCGCCAGCGGCAAGAGCGATATTGCCTTCAAACTGGCCCGCGCTCTGGAAAAGGCCGGACGCGGGGCGGTCATCGTCAATGCCGACAGCGCGCAGCTCTATTCCGACCTGCCGATCCTCTCTGCTGCCCCCTCGCAGGCCGAACAGGCTGAAATCCCCCACCGCCTCTATGGCGCGTGGGACGGGGTGCAAAGCTGCTCCGCCGCCGATTGGGCAGGCCGCGCCCGCGATGAGATTGCCAAGGCGCATGATCACGGCTTGGTGCCGATCCTTGTTGGTGGAACCGGGTTATACTTGCGCACGCTGCTTTACGGCATCGCGCCCGTGCCCGACATTGCGCCCGATGTGCGTGAAACGGTGCGCGCCATGCCGGTGGCTTTGGCCCATGCCGAACTGGCCCGTCTGGACCCCGAACGCGCCGCCACGCTTCACGCCAATGACACCACCCGCGTCCATCGCGCGTTGGAGGTCGTGCTTTCGACCGGGCAAACACTTGCCCACTGGCAACAAAGGCTGGAAGGCGGGATTGGCGACAGGATCACGCTGGCGCCGCTGGTTCTGCTGCCGGATCGGGACTGGCTCTATGAACGGTGCGATCGCCGGTTCGGCCTGATGGTGGAACAGGGCGCGTTGGACGAAGTGGAACGTCTTTTGGCGCGGGGACTCGACTCTGACCTGCCGGTGATGCGGGCGATTGGCGTATCCTCGCTGGCAAAATTCTTGCGCAGGGAAGCCGATCTGGACGAGGCCATCGCCGATGGAGCGCAGGCCACGCGCAATTATGCGAAACGCCAATATACATGGTTCCGGCACCAGCCGCCGCCCCATTGGATACGCAAAACAGACACAAATTTCGCACCGGAAAAGCATTTTGATATTTTATTTCACGATTAATGCTTGACGAGACATTTTGCGTCACCTAGAGCCCCTCCCGTCACCGACGGGCGGATAGGCATCTGTTTGCCTGTCGGTGGGGCAAGGCAGGGTCAACACTCGCGAAATGGCTGAATTTCGCGGGCGGCCTTCCATTTCCCCTCTTGCACAGCAGGCCAAGCTTGGCCATGGCCGCGCGATTGTCATGAGCACACACCCATATGCGGTGGAGCCCGGTGGCCCCACAACGGCCGCAAACATTGTGATAGAAGGATGTATTCCCGTGAGCCAAGAGCTGAGCGGTGCGCAAATTCTGGTTGAAAGCCTCGCCCGTCAGGGGGTCGAATGCGTATTCGGCTATCCGGGCGGCGCTGTGCTACCCATTTACGACGCGTTGTTTAACGACGCTCGTCTGCGCCACATCCTTGTCCGTCACGAAGCGGGCGCGGCGCACGCCGCCGAAGGCTATGCCCGTTCGACCGGCAAGCCCGGCGTTGTGCTGGTCACATCCGGCCCCGGCGCGACCAATGCGGTCACGGGCATTGCGGATGCTTTCCTCGATTCGATCCCGCTGGTGGTCATCACCGGCCAGGTCGGCACGCCGCTGATCGGTTCGGACGCGTTTCAGGAAGCCGATACGGTTGGCATCACGCGCCACTGTTGCAAGCACAATTATCTGGTCAAGGATCCGGCCGATCTGGCCAAGGTGATCGACGAGGCGTTCCAGATCGCGACGACCGGCCGCCCCGGCCCGGTTGTCATCGACATCCCCAAGGACGTCCAGATCGCCAGCGCCCATTTCCCCGAAGGCCCGGTTCAGCGCCGCAACCGCTATCAGCCCCGTCTGGCGGGCAGCGAGAGCGAAATCGCACAGGCCGTCGAATTGTTGGCCAATGCCAAGGCCCCGGTTCTCTACACCGGTGGCGGCGTGATCAATTCGGGGCCGCGCGCCACCGAACTGCTGCGTCAGTTGCAGGCGATGACCGGCGCGCCCGTCACATCCACGTTGATGGGTCTGGGCGCGTTCCCGGCCGATCACGACGACTGGTTGGGCATGTTGGGCATGCATGGCACGTATGAGGCCAACTGGGCGATGAATCAGGCCGACCTGATCCTTTGCGTCGGCGCCCGCTGGGATGACCGCGTGACGGGCCGTCTGGACGCGTTTGCACCCAATTCGACCAAGATCCACATCGACATCGACCGCGCCAGCATCAACAAGACCGTGCGCGTCGACCTGCCCATCATCGGCGATTGCGCGACCGTTCTGGCCCAGATCATCGAGGCGTGGGGCGACCGCAAGCCGAAGGATCTGTCGGCATGGCACGAACGCGTCAAGAGCTGGAAGGCCAAGAAGAGCCTGTCCTATCCGCGCTACTCCAGCACGATTGCCCCGCAATATGCGATCGAACGCCTGTTCGAGCTGACCAAGGACCGCGATCCGGTCATCAGCACCGAAGTTGGCCAGCATCAGATGTGGGCGGCCCAGTATTTCCACTTCTTCGGCCCCAACAAGTGGCTGACGAGCGGCGGTCTGGGCACGATGGGCTATGGCCTGCCCGCCGCCATCGGCGCGCAATTGGGCAATCCCGACAGCCTGGTGATCGACATTGCCGGTGACGCCTCGATCCAGATGAACATTCAGGAACTGGGCACCGCCACGCAGTACCGCCTGCCGGTCAAGGTCTTCATTCTGAACAACGAATGGATGGGCATGGTCCGTCAGTGGCAGGAACTGACCTATGAAAGCCGTTATTCGAACAGCTATTCGGACAGTCTGCCCGATTTCGTGAAGCTGGCCGAAGCCTATGGCTGGAAGGGTATCCGCATCCAGAACGAAAGCGAACTGGATGCAGGGATTCAGGCGATGATCGACCATCCCGGCCCGGTGATCGTGGATTGCTGTGTCCACAAGGAAACCAATTGCTTCCCGATGATCCCCTCGGGCGCTGCGCATACGGACATGATCCTTTACGGCGATGATGTCGCCGGGATCATGGACGATGAAGCCAAGGCGCTGGTGTAAGGAGGGCGAGAGAGATGATGAAGATCAAACACGCCGCCGAGGAACGCCACGTTCTGATGCTGGTGGTCGACAATGAGGCGGGTATTCTGGCCAAGATCGCGGGGCTTTTCACCGCGCGCGGCTATAATATCGACAGCCTGACCGTGTCGGAAATCACCGAGGACCACACGACCAGCCGCATCACCATCGTGACGCATGGCCCGCCCGCGGTGATCGACCAGATCCATGCGCAGCTTGACCGTCTTGTGCCCGTGCACAAGGTGATCGATCTGACCACCGAAGGCCCTTATGTCGAGCGTGAACTGGCGCTGGTGAAGGTGGTGGGCAAGGGTGAGAACCGCGTCGAGGCGCTGCGCCTTGCCGATGTGTTCCGCGCGCGCCCGGTTGATACGACCACGCAGAGCTTTGTGTTCGAACTGACCGGTACGCCCGACAAGATCGACATGTTCGTCAGCCTGATGAACGAGCTTGGCCTTGTCGAAACCGCCCGTACGGGTGTGGTCGGCATGGTTCGCGGCACGCGCCGCTCCTGAAATCTTGACCGGAGCGGCACTCTGATGCAGATGCCGCGCCAAATTTGAAACCCGCCGCTTAACCGTGGCACAACCTGTCCAGCCCCTTGGAAGCGCCAAGCGCGGGGGCATGCAAGGGGAATTGCAGTGAAGGTCTATTACGACGCCGACGCCGATCTGAACCTGATCGTCAACAAGAAGATCGCCATCCTCGGCTATGGTTCGCAGGGCCACGCCCATGCGCAGAACCTGCGCGACAGCGGCGTGAAGGAAGTGGCCATCGCGCTGCGTCCCGGTTCGGCCTCGGCCGCCAAGGCCGAAGGCGCTGGCTTCAAGGTTCTCTCGAACGCTGACGCCGCCGCATGGGCCGACGTTCTCATGATCCTGGCCCCCGACGAGCATCAGGCCGCGATCTATGCCGCCGACCTGCACGCCAACCTGAAGCCGGGCGCTGCTCTGGCTTTCGCGCACGGTCTGAATATCCACTTCGGCCTGATCGAACCGCGCGCCGACATCGACGTCATCATGATCGCCCCCAAAGGCCCGGGTCACACCGTGCGCGGCGAATATGTGAAGGGCGGCGGCGTGCCCTGCCTGGTGGCCATCCACCAGAATGTGACCGGCAACGCGCATGACATCGCTCTGGCCTATGCGTCGGGCGTGGGCGGCGGCCGTTCGGGCATCATCGAAACCAACTTCCGCGAAGAATGCGAAACCGACCTGTTCGGTGAACAAGCCGTGCTTTGCGGCGGCACCACCGCGCTGGTTCAGGCCGGTTTTGAAACGCTGGTCGAAGCCGGTTATGCGCCGGAAATGGCCTATTTCGAATGCCTCCACGAACTGAAGCTGATCGTCGACCTGATGTATGAAGGCGGCATCGCCAACATGCGTTACTCGATCTCGAACACCGCCGAATATGGCGACATCGTGACCGGTCCGCGCATCATCACCGAAGAAACGAAGAAGGAAATGAAGCGCGTTCTGGAAGACATCCAGTCGGGCCGCTTTGTGAAGAACTTCGTTCTCGACAACCGCGCAGGGCAACCCGAACTGAAGGCTTCGCGCATCGCCGCCAAGCGTCACCAGATCGAAGAAACCGGTTCGAAGCTGCGCGCTATGATGCCCTGGATCGGCGCCAACAAGCTGGTTGACCAGTCGAAGAACTGATCCGTTCTTCCTGATCGCGACGCTTGATCGCAAAGGAGGCGCGCCCGGCATCTTGCCCGGCGCGCTTTCTTGTTTATGGCTGGCGAGCATGACGGAGAGCGAGCAACATATCCTTATCTGTTTCCACGATTTCAACCGGGGCGGTACGGAACGGATCGCCCTTGGCATGGCTAAACGCTGGCTGGATCAGGGGCGGCGGGTGACAATCCTGTGCGGTGCGCGCATGGGGGGGCTGGAAGATACTGTCGACCCGCGCATCGAAGTCGTCGAACTTGAACCGCCCCTGCCCCGCAGCCTGACCTCACGGCTGCGTCTGGGCCCCGCAATGGCCCCTTATGTCGAGCGGATTGCGCCCGACGTGATTTTCCTTCCGGGCAATTTTCATTTCCCGCTGATCCCGGCTCTGGCCAAGGTGCGTGGGCGCGCGGCACTGGTGGCCAAGATTTCCAATCCCGCCGTGCCGCAAGGGATCGTGGCTGGCCCGGTTCGCTGGCTGCTGCGCCGGTTTGCGCGGCATCTCGACGGGTTTGCGGCGATGAACCGGGGGTTGGAGAGCGAGATCCGCGCCATTGCGCCATGGGTCAATGTCTCGACGCTTTACGATCCGGTCTATCTGGCCGAAGCGCAATTGCCGATGCCGCGCCTGGCCAAGGACCGTCTCGAAATCCTGTGGGCGGGGCGATTTGAGCCGCAAAAGGACGCGCCCCTTGCCCTGCGCACCATCGCCGCGTTGAACCAGACCAGCCGCGCCCGCCTGACCATGCTGGGCGAAGGCTATCTGCGGCCCAAGATGGAAAGGCTGGCGCAAAGCATGGGCCTTGGCGACAAGGTCCGCTTTATGGGCCATGTTCCGGCCATCGACCCGTTTTTGCATGATGCCGACGCCTTTTTCGTGTCCAGTTCCTTCGAAGGCGGACCCGCCGTCGCCGTCGAGGCATTGGCCCATGGCGTGCCGGTCGTTTCGACTGATTGCTCCTTCTTCCTGCGCGACATCATGACCATTCCCGAAGCGGGCCTGATCGTCCCCAGCCGCCGCCCCGATGAACTGGCGCAAGCCCTGCTGGCCGTGGCCGAGGCACCCCGCCCCGACCCCTTGGTTTTGCGCCCGCTTATCGCGCATCTGGCGGCCGATGTTTGCGCCGACGCCTATCTGGCATGGTTTGACGCCTGCGTGGCCCAGCGCCGCACTTAAGGCCCATTCCCGCCAATCAAGGCTTTACTTCACGCATCGTTGGGGGCATAGGCGAGGCCATGATCACTCAGCTGGACCTTACCCTGCGACTTATCCGCCCTTGGGCGTGAGCTGGCGTGCCGGTTGAGCGCGCGCGGCGCTCAAGGGAGCAACCTTCGAAGCCACAAGTCGCATAATCCAGCCTACACGAGATCCTGACATGACCATGCTGAAAGACCCCTCGGTCAAGTATCGCCCCTTTCCCACGATCAACATCCCCGATCGCACCTGGCCGTCCAAGGTTATCGAGAAAGCCCCTCGTTGGCTCTCGACCGACCTGCGCGATGGCAATCAGTCGTTGATCGACCCGATGGGCGCGGAAAAGAAGAACCGCTTCTTCGATCTGCTGCTCAAGGTGGGCCTGAAGGAAATCGAGGTTGGTTTCCCCAGCGCGGGCGCGACCGAATATGACTTCATCCGCGGTCTGGTCGATCAGGGTCGTGTGCCCGATGACGTGCTGATTCAGGTTTTGACTCAGGCGCGCGAAGACCTGATCAAAACCTCGTTCGAATCGCTGGCGGGCATCCATTCGGCCATCGTCCATGTTTACAACGCCGTCTCGCCGCTGTGGCGCAATGTGGTGTTCGGCATGGAAAAGCCGCAGGTACGCGGGATCGCTGAAAACGCCGCCAAGCTGCTGCGCGACAATGCCGCGCGCTTCCCCCAGACCAAGTGGCAGTTCGAATATAGCCCTGAAACCTTCTCCACCGCCGAGCTGGATTTCAGCATCGAGTGCTGCGAGGCGGTGATGAACATTCTCCAGCCCACGCCGGAGAATCCGATCATCCTGAACCTGCCCGCGACGGTCGAATGCGCGACGCCCAACGTTTACGCGGATCAGATCGAATATTTCTGCCGCAACCTGCCCAATCGTGAAAGCGCGGTGATTTCGCTGCACACGCATAATGACCGTGGCACCGGCGTTGCGGCGGCCGAACTGGGCCTGATGGCGGGCGCGGACCGCGTCGAAGGCTGTCTGTTCGGCAATGGTGAGCGCACCGGCAATTGCTGTCTGGTGACGGTTGCCATGAACATGTACACGCAGGGCGTTGCGCCGGGTCTGGACTTCTCGGACATCGATGAAGTCATCCAGACGGTCGAATATTGCAACCAACTGCCCGTGGCCGAACGTCATCCCTATGGCGGCGAGCTGGTCTTCACGGCCTTTTCGGGCAGCCATCAGGACGCGATCAAGAAGGGTTTTGCGGCGCAAGAAGCGCGCAACGACCAACTCTGGGCCGTGCCCTATCTGCCCATCGATCCTGCCGATCTGGGCCGCTCGTATGAGGCCGTCATCCGCGTCAACTCGCAGAGCGGCAAGGGCGGCTTTGCATGGGTGCTGGAGCAGGATCAGGGCCTGAAGCTGCCCAAGAAGATGCAGGCGCATTTCAGCCGGCATGTGCAGGAATTGGCCGATCAATTGGGCCGTGAACTGGTGGCGGGCGACATCTGGGACGTGTTCCAGCGCGTCTATTACGTCAACGATCCACAGCACCTGCAACTGGTCGATTACGAAGAAGCCCGCGCCGCCGATGGCACCCGCGTCTTCGCCGGCAAGATCGGCGTCGATGGTCAGGAGCGCAGCGTTTCTGGGCGCGGCAATGGCCTGATCTCCTCGGTGGTCGCCACGCTGGCAGAACATTTCGGGGTCGAAATCTCGGTGAAGGATTATTCCGAACACGCCTTGTCCGCCGGGTCGGAAGCCAAGGCTGCGGCCTATATCGAGGCTGTGACGCCCGATGGCCAGACCGTATGGGGCGTTGGCCTCGACAATGACATCGCCACCGCATCGGTACGCGCGGTGCTGAGCGCGGCCAATGCGTTGAAGAAGGCATGATCCACCAACAGCCTTTCATTTAGACAAGCAGGTCGGGGAGCGATCCCCGACCTTTCTTTTTGACCGAAGCCTTCACGGCCGCTCGACCACACCGACACAGCGCCCAAAAGAAAAGGCGCCCCAAGCCTTTCAGCCGGGGCGCCCTGTCTTTTAGCCAAAGCTCTGCTTAGCGATAGCAGACCTTCTTCACCGCCTCGATGATGCGGGGCGTGTTGATCAGCGCAGCCTTTTCGAGGTTCGCCGCATAGGGCAGCGGAACGTCTTCATTGCACACGCGGACCACCGGCGCGTCGAGATAGTCGAAGCCATCTTCCATCGCGATGGCCGCGATTTCCGAAGCGATCGAACAGGTCGGCCAGCCTTCTTCGGCCACGACGATGCGGTTAGTCTTGGCCAGCGAGGCCAGAACCGTTTCCTTGTCCAGCGGACGCAACGTGCGAAGGTCGATGACTTCTGCATCGATGCCATCGGCGGCCAGCGCTTCAGCGGCTTCCAGAGCCAGACCCACGCCGATCGAATAGGACACGATGGTCACGTCCTTGCCCTCACGCATGATGCGGGCCTTGCCGATGGGCAGGACGTGGTCGTCCAGTTCGGGCAGTTCGAACGAACGGCCATAGATCAGTTCGTTTTCAAGGAAAACGACCGGATCTTCGCTGCGGATGGCGGCCTTGAGCAGGCCCTTGGCGTCCGAAGCGTCATAGGGTGCGATCACGATCAGACCGGGCACGTTGGCATACCACGGACCATAGTTCTGCGAGTGCTGGGCACCCACGCGGCTGGCCGCGCCGTTCGGGCCACGGAACACCACCGGGCAACGCATCTGGCCGCCCGACATATAGTTGGTCTTGGCCGCCGAGTTGATGATGTGGTCAATCGCCTGCATGGCGAAGTTGAACGTCATGAACTCGATCACCGGGCGCAGACCGCCCATCGCCGCACCCGTACCGATACCGGCAAAGCCATATTCGGTGATCGGCGTGTCGATGACGCGCTTGGGACCGAATTCGGCCAACAGGCCCTGGGTCACCTTATAGGCGCCCTGATATTCGGCGACTTCTTCACCCATCACGAAGACGCGAGGATCGCGGCGCATTTCCTCGGCCATCGCGTCACGCAGAGCGTCACGCACGGTCGAAGTCTTCATGTTCGTGCCATGGGGCACAACCGGATCGGCCGGACGGGGCGCAGCAGCAGGCGCCGCCACCGAAGCAGCAGCAGCCGGAGCGGCCGCAGCAGCAGGAGCCGAAGCGGCAGGTGCCGCCTCACCTTCGCCACCGATCAGCGCGATGACCGTGCCGACCTTCACGCCTTCGGTGCCTTCGGCGATCAGGATCGAACCGATGGTGCCTTCGTCCACCGCTTCAAATTCCATCGTCGCCTTGTCGGTTTCGATTTCGGCCAGGATATCGCCCGACTTCACTTCGTCGCCAACCTTGACCAGCCACTTGGCCAGCTTGCCCTCTTCCATGGTGGGCGAGAGAGCGGGCATTTTAAGTTCAATCGCCATCTCAGTAAGTCTCCACCAGAACGTCGGTATAAAGCTCGTTCATTGCCGGTTCGGGCGAATTTTCCGCAAAATCGGCCGCTTCGGTGCAGATGGTGCGGATGCGCTTTTCGATTTCCTTGAGCTTTTCCTCAGGGATGCCGCGATCCAGCAGGTCCTTCTTGGCCGCTTCGATCGGGTCGCGGTGGTCGCGCACGTCCTGCACTTCTTCACGGCTGCGATATTTCGCAGGGTCCGACATCGAGTGGCCGCGATAGCGATAGGTGTTGAGTTCCATCAGCACCGGGCCATTGCCGGCGCGGACATATTCGACCGCGACGTTGGCTGCGCTGCGCACTTCCAGAACGTCCATGCCGTTCACGTCCATGCCGGGGATGCGGAAAGCCGCGCCGCGACGGTGGAAATGCGTTTCGGCCGACGAACGGTTGACCGCCGTGCCCATCGCGTACTGGTTGTTTTCCACAACAAAGATGATAGGCAGGTTCCAGAGAGCCGCCATATTGAAGCTCTCGTAAACCTGACCCTGGTTGGCCGCGCCGTCGCCGAAATAGGCAACGCACAGGCCGTTGTCTTCGTTATATTGATGCGCAAAGGCCAGACCCGCGCCCAGCGACACCTGCGCGCCCACGATGCCGTGGCCGCCATAGAACTTGTGGCTGGTCGAGAACATGTGCATCGAACCGCCCTTGCCGCGGCTGATACCAGCTTCGCGGCCCGTCAGTTCGGCCATGATGACCTTGGGGTCGATGCCATAGGCCAGCATGTGACCATGGTCACGATAGCCGGTGATCACGCTGTCGTGACCTTCCTTGAGCGCCGACTGAATGCCGACGGCAACGGCTTCCTGACCGATGTAAAGGTGGCAGAAGCCCCCGATCAGGCCCAAGCCGTACAATTGGCCCGCGCGTTCTTCGAATCGGCGGATGAGCACCATCTGCTCGTAGAAATGCAGCAATTCCTCATCGCTGGCGCCATAGCGCCGATTGGCCTCATAGGCGGCCTGAAGTGCGTTGAGGGAGTTATCGGCTGCGGCGGGTGCCGCACTCTGGTTTTTGCCGGTTCTGGCCAAGACGCTTCCCCTGAAGGTCGTTATGTTCAGCCTTGCCTATAGGAGCAACACTCCCTCCAGCAAACCGTCACATACGAATTTTGTAATGACCTGACAGCAGTTCCAATGGCCCACTTGACAGGCCACAGGAATCACCTGCCAGTCAGTTGACCATCATGATCATCTCGTCGGGATGCGCAACATTAAGATTTTTGCGCAGCAATTCTCCGGCAAGATCAGGATCGGCATGACGGGGGTCGAGCAGGTTGACGCGATTGCGCAATTCGTCCCGTTCGACCGCCAGTTTGCGGATTTCCTGCTGACGCTGCTCCAGCAAATGCCGGTTTTCACCCCAGGCCAGCAATCCGCTTGGCCCGGCAATCGCCACGGCAAGCATGACCAGAAGCAGGCAAAGGGCAAAGCCTTGTGCCAATGCTTCACGTGCTAATTTCGGCCTGTGCATTCTCTGTCGCATATTCAACAGCAATCATACTTGAGTCGCGGATTCAAGCATGATGATGCAGGAAGCCGGGCAAAACCGACAAATTTTGCACAGTTCACCGATTTGTCCGGCGACAGCCTCCGACGTGTCATAGGCAAAGACACCTAACCCCCAATTCAGCCCAACTTTGCCGGACTGGACTAGAGAATCACGGAGCATTTCGCCTCAGGCCAAAACTTCAGGATCAAACCATGTCTCAGCCCGACGCCACCACCGATCCCTATGCCGATCAGCGCAATGCGCCGCGCAACAACTTGTTGCTGTCTTCGGTATGCCGCTGGCCGATGCGGCAACTGGATGAACGTGTGAAGATCCGCAACGTGTCGGCCACCGGGCTGATGGCGGAAGGTACGCTGGGCGCGACAGTGGGCGAAAAGGTCGTGCTGGATCTGCGCAATGTCGGCGCGATCGAGGGCATCGTGGCATGGGTTCAGAGCAACCGCTTTGGCGTGGCCTTTGCCAGCCCGATCGACCCGCTGTTGCTGCGCACGCCCGCCGAAATCACCCCGCCCCAGACCGAAACGCGCGACTATTATCAGCGCGGCCCGGTTTCAACCCTGTCGCGTCAGGATGAAACCCGACAGGACCGCCTGCGCCGAATCTGATCAGCGCGGGATCAACACCAGCGGAAAGCCATGTCGCGGGCGCAAGGTCAGACGGGCAACGACCTGCGGCCTTGCCACGCCGGCGGGAAATTCGATTCGAAAATTACGGATGATTTCGGCCAGAATCAGCGCCGCTTCCTGCTGGGCAAAGCCTGCGCCGATGCAAACCCTTTGCCCTTTGCCAAAAGGTATCCACGCATCCTTGAGCGCTTCGGCCCCTTCGGGCGTGGTAAAGCGGTCCGGGTCAAACGCGTGGGGGCATTTCCAATTACCCGGATTGCGCTGAACCAGCCAGGGGGCCACCATCATCAACTCGCCCGCCTCGATGGCCTTTTCGCGCATGGTGATGGGCGCATGAGGCGTGCGCGGCAAAAACGCCACCGGCGGATAGAGCCGCAGCGCCTCGCGATAGAGATTGCGCACGCCCTCCAACGCCTTCACATGGTCAAAATCCAGCGGCGCCCCGCCCGTCACGGACTCAATTTCGGCCCATAATCTTTCCTGCATGTCGGGGCATTCGGACAGGAGATAGAGTGCCCATCCCAGCGAGGTCGCGGTCGTTTCGTGCCCGGCCAGAAAGATCAGCGCCAGTTGATCGACCAACTCCTGCGCCGTAAACGCCTGTCCGCTGACCGGATGGCGCGCATCAAGCAGCGCGTCGAGAATATCGCGCCGCTCCTGCGCCGAGCCATTCGCCCGCTCGGCCACCCGCGCCTCCACCACCGGAGCGAACAGACCCCGCACCTTCTTTCCCAAACGCTGCGCCTTGCGATCAAGGCCAAATCGGGGCAATCGATAAACCCCCAGCAGATAGGCCCTTTGCGCCACGGTCTGATATTCACCAAACGCGCTATAGACCGCCTCGGACTCCGCCTCGCTCAACACGACGGAAAAGATCGTGCGAAATATCACATCGGCGGTCACATGGGTCATCAACGGATCGACATCCATCGCCCGGCCATCGGCCTTGGCCACACATTCGCGCATCCGCACAATCAGATCATGCGTCGCCGCCGCCATCAACGGAAAAACGCGCTTCAGATTGGTATGAACAAAGGCCGGATTGACCATCGCGCGCTGATGCGCCCATTCCTCGCCATTGCTGACAAAGACGCTGCTGCCGATCATGGGGGACAGCATGTCATGGACCATCTGATGCTTGGGAAATTCCCCCGCATCGCCCAGCACCTTTTCCACAAGGGGCATTTCGTTGACCATGAACGCTCTGCCCCCCGGCAAATGCGTCACGCCCAGCTTCATCGAATAGGCGCGGTCATAGAGCATATCGACCCAGCTTTTGAACCAGCCCAGATAGAAGCGGCGCACCAACCCCGGTTTTTTGCGCAAGGGCGTCGGATAGGGCGGCGTAAAGGGACACTCACCCATGGCGCTGGTCCTCAAATTCGGCCACCGATGCCGCCAAGGGGCGCGGTGAGGCCACCAACCCCAAATAATCCAGCGGCGAAGGGTGATCCAATCGGCGCAGATAATCGAAATGCGTCATATGCTTGTCCCGCCTGCGTCGGGCATAATGGGTCGGTTCGCAATAAACGAACCATCGCGGGGTGATTTGCACCAATCCATCGGGCGCCTCCCGTTCCCGGCCAAGGCATGGCGGCACCAAGGGCACGCAGGCCCCATCCGTGATCGAGGCAATATCCAGCCAGCAGAACCGTCCCGCCGCCACCGTATCAAGCGCCCCCCCCAACCACGCCGCATCCCGGCGGCACGGCATCAACTGGATCACCCCGCCCAGCGTCACCAAGGCAAAATGCGGCGGCATCCCGCCCCCGAGCCGGTTCAGCAATTGGGCCATGATTTGCATCGACAGGATCGTCCCGGCCGAATGGGCGATCAACAGGACCTCATCCCAATCCTGGGACAAGGCAGCGTCAATGCGCTCCACAAAACTGTCCAGACGCTCATCCAGCCCCTCCACCTCGCGCCGGGCAAAGATTGTGCTGAAAATGACGAAGCGCAAAAGCCAAAGGCTGTGCAACCTTTTCTGCAACCACAAGGCCCCGCCCCATCCCGCCACCAAGGCCAGAGGCAGCGCCAGAAGCGACGGCATCACCAACCCCATCCCGGCCCACAGCAGCAGCGCGAAAAGAACCGGCAGCAGGATGAACAACACCCCCGGCATGAACAGAGTATAGTGAACCACGCGAGGCCAACGCCGCGCCAGTTTTGCATCGTGATTTCGGCACAAATACCAATAGGCCCGCAAACCCTGCCACAACAGCCCCGGCGGCAATTTCGCCCATGTGTCGCGGACGATATCGTCCCAAACCAGAAATTCATGATCGCCCTGACACGCGCCGCCCTCGGAATGCAGGTTCCACCCCACATTGGCGCCGCACTTTGCCCGACGGGACAGTTCGAAATGCCGACCTCGCGCCGCCTCTTTGGTCACTTCCTCGGCCAGAATGCCGTGATAGCACCGCGCGCCGCGTGGGTCATAACCCGACAGATAGAAAACTTTACGCTTGAACGGGCGCGGCGGCGGGGCATTATCCATGGCCATGACCCCGCCCCAGCGCCAATATTGTCTGTTCATGAACAGCCGCATCCGCAACCGCAATATTGGCTGCAAACGGCATGACAACGCCTATGGCATCAATGGTGGAGGCAGCGAAACCGACCGGCGCCGTGCCGATCGCGCGCTTTACGCCCACATGCGGGAAAACCGCGATCCGCTGGCCCCGCTGGTGCTGATTTTCACCCGATTTTTCGGCTGGTTCTTCTTCAATTATCATGGCAAGCCCTGGCGCGGACAACTCGTCCGCAAGCTTTTTCCGGGCTACTGAATTTGCGCGGCAAGCAACACAAAGCTTGCAACCGAAATGGCGTAAACCGGGCGCATATATGCCATTTTTAGGTGCAACAGAGCATGCACAAATATAGTCTGATTTTCAGAAAAACAAAAGCAGGCCGACGCATCGTCTGGCTTTCCGATCCGCAACTTGGCGCGGTCGCCTTCACTATCAACCTATCTCTAAGCGATATGAAGGCGACCCGCTTTCTATGGCTGTTTCAGGCGGGCGCGGACACCAAAAGCCGATAGCCCACGCCCGGTTCCGTCAGGATCATCTGCGGGTCGGACGGATTGATTTCCAGCTTTTGCCGCAACATGCCGATGTACACGCGCAAATATTGCGGATCGGCCTCGGACCGGCCCCAGCCCGCCGCCAGCAGGCGTTTTTGCGTCACCACCTGTCCCGCGCTATCGGCCAACATGCGCAAAAGATTATATTCCTTGGGCGAGAGCTTGATCATCTCGCCGCGCAGGCGCACTTCCCGTGTGCCGAAATCGATGCTCAAATCGCCCAGATCAACGCCTTCGGGGACCTCGATCAAATTCTGACGCCGACGCAGCGCCGAACGCACACGGGCCAGCAATTCCCCCAGAACAAAGGGTTTATCGACATAATCGTCGGCCCCTTCGTCCAGAGCGGCGATCTTTTCCGCTTCCTGATGGCGGGCCGAAATCACAATGATCGGGGTTGAGGAGGTTTCGCGGATTTTGCGGATGACCTGTTTGCCATCCATATCCGGCAGGCCCAGATCAAGCAGCACGACATCGGGATCGGCCAGCATGAAACTGGCCAAGGCCGCCGTGCCATCGCTGGCCACCGTCACCTCATGCCCGACCGCGCGCAGCGCCGGACGAAGCGCCGTCACAATGCCCACTTCATCGTCCACCAGCAGAATATGACCGCTAACCATCGTGATAGAACCGCTTCCCTTTATGCCCTGATATCCGCAGCGCCACCCGCCGAACCGACAGAGGCCTCTGCATCGTCATCATCGTCATGGGCCATGGCCCCGTCGATGTGGCTCTGATCCTGCACCATCAACGGCAAGGTGATGGTAATGCGCGTTCCGTGCCCATCACGCAGCGGGGATTCAAGCTTAATCGTACCGCCCGACGCCTGAACAAAGCCCCGGACAATCGCCAGCCCCAGCCCCGAGCCTTGCGGCACCCGCGCATCGCGGGCAAGCCGATAGAAGCGATCGAAGACTTTTTCCTGCTCGGCGGGCGGGATGCCATAGCCTTCGTCGCTGATCGCGATGCTGGCGCCCTCACCTTGCGCGCTGCACTCAATCGTAATGGGCGATCCGGCGGGGCTGTAACGTATGGCGTTCTGTAAAACATTGGTGACGGCCAGATCAAATAGCGTAGAATCGGTGCGCACCAGCAATTCCTGCGCCGGCATGTGCAAGGTCATGGGATGAGTCTGGCGATGCCTTTGCACCCGCCCCATGATGGCGCGCAGGCTTTCCCCAACGGGCAGGAGCGACCAGCTCAGCCCCTCCTCGCCCGCCTCCAATCGCGTCATCTGCAAAAGATTGGTCGTCAGGTCGTTGAGGCGCGCCGCCTCCTTGACGATGCCGTCGAGCAATTCATGCGACGTCTCGCGGTCAAATTGCGGGCCGAATGTCAAAAGACTGGCCGCCGAGGCGCTGATCGCGGTCAAAGGGCTGCGCAAATCATGGCTGACCGAGGCCAGCAGCGCCGATTTCAACTCCTCGGTGCGCGCATGGGCATGGGCCTCGGACAGGCGCAGCGACAGGTCTATCCGTTCCAGCGCCAGCGCAGCCATCCGACCCTGCGCCAGCATAAATCCGACCCCGCGCCCGCGCGCCGTAGCCCGGTCAAGGATCATCGCACCCACGCAGCGCTCGCCCGCCAACAGGCGGCATCCGACCAGATGCTCGTCCTCGATCCATTCCGGCTCCCACTGCATCGCCGCCCGCGCCAGATCGATCCATTCCGCTGTGGCCTGGCTGTCCCCCACCGGCACGGCGGCGCCGTCGATCATGCGATACAGCCCAATCTGTCCGGCCTGTCCGGCCAACATGCTTTCCATCAGAATCGCGTGGACCGCCTCGTCGCTGCTGGCGCTCTGCAATTGGCGCGAGAGGGAAAGGAGGCTCGCCAATTGCTGGTTCGATCGATTGGCGCGCGTCGCCTCGTCGCGCAGGCGGCCCGAGAGCAGCCCCGAAATCACCGCGCAAAGGGCAAAAACCACCGGAGGGGCAAGGTCGGTCGTCCTGCTGATCGCCAATTCAAACACCGGTTCCGACACGAAAAAGTCGAACAGCAGCGAGGACAAAAGCGCGCATAGCAGCGAGGGCATCAGCCCATAAAGCGCGCCCACCATCGACACGCCCACCACAAAGACCAGCGAAGCATAGCCTTCACCCAACCAAGGGTTGAGCAGGATGCCAACCAGCGAAAAGCCCGTCACCAGCCCCAGCGAGCAAAGGTAAGGCCATAGCGGATGCGCACGCCATGCGCCGCGATCATCGGCTATGGGCGGATCGGGCTCTGCAATAGCCTTCAGGTCAAGAGAAAGGGGGCTTTTCACGCCCCCTTTCCATTACAGAACTGTGGCCCGCGGGCAATGCCATTAGGCATAGGCCCGCGAGAGAAACAATTACACCGCCAGCGACATCGGCGACATCGCGTTGCGATTACCCGCCAGTTCGCGGTTGGCCCACAGCGCGATCAACGTGGCCGCAGCACCGGAGAGCAGATAGGCCCCCGACGAGATCAACCCATAAGTCGTGGCCAGTTTCAGCGCGATCAACGGCGCAAAGGCAGCGCCCACCAACCATGCAATATCGCTGGTCAAAGCCGAGCCGGTATAGCGATGCTGAGTCGAGAAGCTGGAAGCCACAGCGCCCGAAGACTGGCCAAAAGAGACGCCGAGGATGGCGAAACCGATGGTCATAAAGGCCACTTCGCCCCCGGTGCCCTGACCCAGCAATTGCGGGGCAAAACCCGAAAACGCCGCAATCGCCGCCGCCGAAGCGCCCAGCACCGCACGACGCCCGAAACGGTCGGCCATATAGCCCGACACGATGATCGCCAGCACGCCGATCATGGCCGCGCCCGTTTCGATAATCAGGAACGAGGCGGGCCGTTCAGGCGTGTTGAGCATCACATAGGAAAGCGGAAAAACCGTGACCATGTGGAACAGCGCAAAGCTGGCCAGAGGCGCCAGTGCGCCGATCAGGATGGTGCGGCCTTCTTCACGGATGGTGACGATGGCCTTTTCCGGCTGAAGATCGCGGCTTTCGAAAAGGCGAACGAATTCAGGCGATTCCACCAAACGCAGACGGGCAAACAGAGCCACCACGTTGATCGCGAAAGCCACAAAGAACGGGAAGCGCCAGCCCCAGCTGAGGAAGTCCTCGGTCGGCAGCGACGAGACGAAAAAGGCGAACATCGAGGAGGCCACGATCAGCCCCAGCGGCGCGCCCAATTGCGGCACCATCGCAAACCAGCCACGACGATCACGCGGCGCATTGAGCGCCAGCAGCGAAGCCAGACCATCCCAGCTTCCGCCCAGCGCAAACCCTTGCCCCAGACGGAACAGGGCCAGCAGCATGATCGCCCCGCTGCCCAGCGTGGCATAGCCCGGCAGGAAGGAAATCGCTGCCGTCGAACCGCCCAGCAGGAACAGCGCAATCGCCAGCTTGGCCGAGCGGCCATACAGCCGGTCAACCGTCATGAACACGAAAGTGCCCAGCGGTCGCGCGACAAAGGCCAGCGGAAAGATCGCGAAGGAGTAAAGCGTGCCCGTATAGGCATCGGTGAAGGGAAAGAAAAAGCTCGGAAATACCAGCACCGAAGCGATGGCATAGACAAAAAAGTCAAAAAATTCCGACGTGCGTCCAATGATCACGCCAATGGCGATTTCACCGGGAGAAACGTGATCGGAATGGCCAGCATGGCCCGAAACGACCCCTGCGGCCACCCCGTTGGAAACGGAGGTGGTCATAATCAGCATCCCCATAATCGGGCCGGTGTTTTCCCAAAGGAACAACCCGGCTTTTCTCTATAATTTCGCCTCCGGAAAAAGGTTCCGAAATGGACGGAAAACCGCAGATTTCAGCGCCTTTCACAGGGACTGATCAGAGACTGCATCAAAAGCGATTTGATGGCAATCAAATTGATGGGACAATATGTCCTATCGCGGTTGCAGCATGAGCCTCCTACGCGCGGGCGCCATGAGCACGCAACCCACCCCCTTTCGCCTTGTGAGCCGGCTCGGCAGCCTTGCCCTGCTCGCCTCGCTCTCCGCCTGTAGCCCGGTGGTGCTGAACCCCGCGGGCGACATTGCCAAGCAGGAAGCCAGCCTGGTGGTTACCGCCACGCTGCTGATGCTGATCATCATCATCCCGGTGATGGCGTTGACCGTTTATTTCGCATGGAAATATCGCGAAAACGCCGGCGCCCGCTACGAGCCCGAATGGCACCATTCGACCCAGCTCGAACTGGTGATCTGGGCCGCACCGCTGATGATCATCATCGCGCTCGGCTCGCTGACCTGGGTGACCACCCACACGCTTGACCCGTTCCGTCCGGTCTCGCGCATCGCAGAGGGCAAGCCCCTTGCTGCGGACGCGAAGCCGCTCGAAGTGCAGGTTGTGGCGCTGGACTGGAAATGGCTGTTTATTTATCCCGAGCAGAAGATTGCCTCGGTGAATGAACTGGCTCTGCCCGTAGATCGCCCGGTGCATTTCAGCATCTCGGCCTCCTCGGTGATGAACTCTTTCTATATCCCGGCTCTCGCTGGCCAGATTTATGCCATGCCCGGCATGACGAGCGAATTGAACGCGGTTCTGAACAAGACCGGCACGTTTGACGGCTTCTCGGCCAACTATTCGGGCGCAGGCTTCTCGCACATGCGTTTCAAGACGCTGGGCATGACCGACGCTGATTTCAACCAGTGGACCGCCAACATCGCCAAGGGCGCCGACAATGCCAGCGCCGGTTCGCTCGACACCGTCGCCTACCTCCAGCTGGAACAGCCCAGCGAAAAGGAACCGGTCCGTCACTTCACCGCCGTTGATGATGGTCTGTTCGACAAGGTCGTCAACCTTTGCGTCCGTCCGGGCAAGATGTGCGTGCGTGACATGATGGCGCTGGACGCTCGCGGTGGCGCGGGCAAGGCCGGCATCTATAATGTCGCCGCTCTGACCTATGACAAAAATGGCCGCGAAACGACCATCCCCGTCATCCCCGGTCGCGCCGCCCAGCAGGCTGACGCTCGCACCAAGGCATTCGTTCGCGCGATCTGCGTTCCCGATGGTGTGAAGACCCCCGTTCCCGCCGCCGCTGCCAAGCTGACGCTGGCCGCCCCTGCGCGCACCCCTCTTAGCTGATAGCGAGATCCCATGATCCCGACACATTCCCATTGGACACCGCTTCTGGGCCGCCTTGGCCCGGACGCGATCCCTACCGAGCCGATCGTGCTCGCCACGTTTGCGGCCGTGTCTCTCGGCGGCATCGCGCTGGTGGGTGCGCTCACCTATTTCCGCCTGTGGTCCTATCTCTGGAAAGAGTGGTTCACGAGCGTGGACCACAAGAAGATCGGGATCATGTACATGATCCTGGGTCTGGTCATGTTCCTGCGCGGTTTTGCCGACGCGATCATGATCCGCAGCCAGCAGGCGCTGGGCTTTGGCGGTTCGGACGGTTATCTGAACAGCCACCACTTTGATCAGGTGTTCACCGCCCACGGCGTCATCATGATCTTCTTTGTGGCGATGCCTTTCGTCACGGGCCTGATGAACTATGTCGTGCCGCTTCAGATCGGCGCACGCGACGTGTCCTTCCCCTTCCTGAACAACTTCTCGTTCTGGATGACGGCGGGCGGCGCGGTGCTGGTCATGCTCTCGCTCTTTGTGGGTGAGTTTGCGCGTACCGGTTGGCTGGCCTATCCCCCGCTCTCGGGTCTGGCGTACAGCCCTGACGTGGGTGTCGATTACTACATCTGGTCGCTTCAGGTGGCCGGTGTCGGTACGACGCTTTCAGGTGTGAACCTGATCGCCACGATCATCAAGCTGCGCGCGCCCGGCATGACCATGATGAAGATGCCGGTGTTCACCTGGACCGCTCTGGTCACCAACATCCTGATCGTTGCCGTGTTCCCCGTGCTGACCGTTGTTCTGGCCCTGCTGGGTCTGGACCGCGTGTTCCACACCAACTTCTTCACCAATGACTTCGGCGGTTCGCCGATGCTCTATGTCAACCTGATCTGGATCTGGGGCCACCCCGAGGTTTACATTCTGGTCTTGCCGGTCTTCGGCGTGTTCTCGGAAATCGTCTCGACCTTCTGTTCCAAGCGCCTGTTCGGCTATACCTCGATGGTTTACGCCACCTGCGTTATCGGCATCCTGTCCTACTCGGTCTGGCTGCACCACTTCTTCACCATGGGTTCGGGCGCTTCGGTCAACTCGTTCTTCGGCATCACCACCATGGTGATCTCGATCCCCACCGGGGCCAAGCTGTTCAACTGGCTCTTCACCATGTTCCGTGGCCGCATCCGGTTTGAACTGCCCATGATGTGGACCGTTGCCTTCATGCTCACCTTCACCATCGGCGGTATGACCGGCGTGATGATGGCTGTGCCCGCCGCCGACTTTGTGCTGCACAACTCGGTGTTCCTGATCGCCCACTTCCATAACGTCATCATCGGCGGCGTGGTCTGGGGCGTGTTTGCCGCGATCAACTACTGGTGGCCCAAGGCTTTCGGCTTCAAGCTGAACCAGTTCTGGGGCAAGGTGTCGTTCTGGTGCTGGGTTCCGGGTTTCTGGATCGCCTTTACCCCGCTCTACATCCTGGGCTTCATGGGCGTGACGCGTCGTATGCGCGTGTTCGACGCCAGCTTTGACCCGATGCGCGTTTACTACTGGATCGCGCTGGCAGGTGCCTTGCTGATCGCCGCCGGTATCGGCGCGATGCTCATCCAGTTCGCCGTGTCGATCTGGAAGCGTGAAGAATACAAGGACGAAAGCGGCGACCCGTGGGGCGGCCGTACTCTGGAATGGGCCACCTCGTCGCCCCCGCCGGAATACAACTTTGCCTTCACGCCCAAGATCCATGACATTGACGCATGGGCCGACATGAAGGCCAAGGGCGTCACCCGTCCGGTCGAAGGTTTTCAGGACATCTATATGCCGCAGGGCACCTGGGCCGGTATCGTGCTGGCGGGTCTGTCCACGGTCTGCGGTTTCGCGCTGATCTGGCAGGTCTGGTGGCTGGCCATTGTGATGCTGGTGGGTGTTGTTGCAACCGCCATCTTCCACACCTTCAACTATAACCGCACCTTCTATATCAAGGCCGACCATGTCGCCGAGGTGGAAGCTGCGCGCACGGCCCAGTTGGCCGCGCTGGAAAAGGGAGCCGCGTAATGGCGAGCACCAACCTCACCGAGCAGTATTACGATCTGCACGAACACGCCCATCCGGACGGCTACAGCACCACGCTGGGCTTCTGGATCTACCTGATGAGCGACTGCCTCATCTTCGGCATGCTGTTTGCCACCTATGCGGTGCTGGGCGGCAATTATGCCGGGGGTCCGGCGCCCAAGGATCTCTTCGATCTGCCGCTGGTGGCGCTCAACACCTCGCTGCTGCTCTTCTCGTCGATCACCTATGGCTTTGCCATGATCGCGATGCAAAATGGCAGCAAGAAGGGCCTGATCGGCTGGCTGATCCTGACCCTGTGCTTTGGTCTGGGCTTCCTCTCGATCGAACTTTACGAGTTCCATCACCTGATCGAGGAAGGCGCAGGACCCCAGCGCAGCGCTTTCCTGTCGGCCTTCTTCACGCTGGTCGGCACCCACGGTCTTCACGTGACCTTCGGTTCGATCTGGCTGGTCACGCTGTTGTTCCAGGTGGGTAAGCATGGCCTGACCGAGGCCAACCAGCGCCGCCTGTCCTGCCTCTCGCTGTTCTGGCACTTCCTTGACGTGGTCTGGATCGGCGTGTTCACCTTTGTCTATCTGATGGGAGTGCTGCGCTAATGGCTGACCACGCACACGGGCATGGCCACGAGCCTGCGTTCCACGCCACCACCAAGGATTACGTGATCGGCTTCGTCCTTTCCGTCATCCTGACCGCCATCCCCTTCTGGCTGGTGATGACCGGCGCGGTTGCCGATAAATCGACCGCCGCCATCATCATCACCGCCTTTGCCGCGGTTCAGGTTGTGGTCCACATGATCTACTTCCTGCACATGAACGGCAAGATCGAGGGCGGCTGGAACCTGATGGCCGCGCTCTTCACCATCCTTCTGGTGGCGATCATCCTGTCGGGCACGTTGTGGGTGATGTTCCACCTCAACACCAACATGATGCCGGTCAAGATGGACGGCATGGGCTGATGAAGTCCGGCCTTAATGGCCAGCAAAAGGGGCGGCGCCGGATTATTCCGGTGGCCGCCCTGCTGCTTTGTGCGGTGCTGTTTTCGGCATTGGGCGCATGGCAGGTGAACAGGCTGGCATGGAAACGCGCGTTGATCGCGCATGTCGATGAAGTGTCCACGGCCAATCCGGTCGAGGCGCGGATGTTACCCATGGTGCCCACAAAGGCGGAACTGGCGGATCTGGAATATCGCCGCGTCTGGGCCTTGGGGCGGTTTGAAACGCAGGCCACCACGCTGGTGTCGGCGCTGACCGAACGCGGCGCGGGCTATTGGGTGCTGACGCCGCTGCGCATGGGTGATGGGCGGGCGGTGTGGATCAACCGCGGTTATGTCCCGCTGGGCAGCACGGCCCAGTCCATCGCCGCGTCCACCCCGATGGGCGAAGTGGCCATCACCGGCCTGCTGCGCAAGACCGAACCGAAAGGCCGGTTCCTTCAGGCCAATGTCCCGGCGCAGGACCGTTGGTATTCGCGCGATGTCGCCGCCATGTCCGAGGCACGCGGCGTCGTGGGCAATGCCGCTTGGTTCATTGACGCACAAGGGCCTGAAATTGCCGGGCAACCGGTGCCGGGGCTGACCGTGGTGCAATTCCCGAACAACCATCTGCAATATGCGCTGACATGGTTCGCCATGGCGCTGGCCAGCCTGTTCGGCATCTGGCTGGTCTGTCGGCGCGGCGCCTGATAAAGCGCGGCCATGGCATCACAACCGACACACATGGCCGACTTTGACATTGCCCCGGCCTCCTATGGCAACATGGGCCTGCTGGTTCAGCTGCGCTGGATCGCGGTGCTGGGGCAATTGGTCACGATCTGGGTGGCCTGGCGCGTTTTGGACGTCAGGCTACCCATGGCCGAACTGGTGGCGGTGCCAGCGCTTTTGGCGCTGATGAATGTCGGCACATGGGCCTATGGGCGGCAACGCGCGGGCTATTCCTATCTGGAACTGCTGGGCGCGCTGATGCTCGACGTCGAAGCGTTGAGCTGGCAGCTCTATTTCACCGGCGGCGCGACCAATCCTTTCATCTTCCTGTTTCTGGTCCAGATCATGCTGGGCGCGATTCTTTTGCCTGCACGGTGGAGCTGGATTGTCGCGCTGGTGGCCTGTTGCGATGTCGCGTTTCTGACCTTTGACTATAGGCCACTGGAATTGCCGCCCGCTTATGCTGGCGAACATTTCCGGCTCTATCTGCTGGGCAGTCTGGCCTGCTTTGTCCTGATCGCGGCCATTCTGGTCTATTTCGTGGTCCGTATGGATCGTAACCAACGAGCCAGCAGCGCAGCCCTTGCCGCCCTGCGCCAACAGGCGGCAGAAGAGAACCATATCGTGCGGCTGGGATTGCTGGCCAGCGGCGCGGCGCATGAATTGGGCACGCCCATGGCGTCCATGTCGGTGATCCTTGGTGATTGGGCGCGAGAAAAGACAATCGCGGGTGACCCTGACCTGTCGGCGGATGTGGCCGATATGCAGGCCGAACTCAAACGCTGCAAAGCCATCCTGTCGGGCATCCTGATGGCGGCGGGTGAAGTGCGCGGCGAAAACCCCTCCGTCACCACAGCGCGCGGGTTCCTGTGTGAAATCGTTGAAGACTGGCGCGCGCGCAGCCCCGTTCCCATCGAATTGGACGACCGACTGGGCGAGGACGTCCCCATCATCGCCGACCCCGCGCTGCGTCAGGTTATCGGCAATGTGGTCGACAATGCGCTGGAAGTTTCGCCCGAAGGTATCACCATCGCCACCGCGCGCGACGGCGATATCTGGCAAATTGCCGTGCGCGATTTCGGCCCCGGTTTCGCGCCTGATATGATCGATCAGGTCGGCCGCCCCTATCGCTCAACCAAGGGGCGCGATGGCGGCGGGCTTGGCCTGTTCCTTGTGGTCAACGTCTTGCGTCAACTTGGCGGACGGATCGAGGTCAGCAATATTGATGATGAGGAAGGCGCCGAACAAGGCGGCGCGCTTGTCATCCTATCGATCCCATTGTCGGCGCTGGCTTTTACGGGCAAAGGAGCATCATGAACAACCCCCTGCCCCATCTGGTGATCGTCGAGGATGACCCCGCCTTTGGCCGCACACTTCGCCGGTCGTTCGAACGCCGGGGTTACGAGGTGCTGCTGGCCACCAGCCCGGAAGAACTGACGCTGCTGATGCAAAGCACGCGGTTCCATTATGCGGTGGTGGACCTGAAACTGGGTACGGCTTCGGGGCTGACCTGTGTGCAGATGCTGCATGAAAAAGACCCGGAAACCACCATCGTCGTGCTGACCGGATTTGCCAGCATCGCCACGGCGGTCGAGGCCATCAAGCTGGGCGCGGCGCATTATCTGGCCAAGCCCGCCAACACCGATGATATCGAAGAAGCCTTCTCCAAGCGCGAAGGCAATGCCGCCGTCCCCGTCGAAGGGCGCAAGACCAGCATCAAAACGGTGGAATGGGAATATATCCACACCACTCTGGCCGAATGCAATTTCAACATCTCCGAAGCCGCGCGCCGGTTGGGGATGCATCGACGGACTTTGGCCAGAAAGCTGGAAAAGCAGCAGGTTAAGTGATGGGGTTTGGGGAGCTTTGCCTCCGGCGGGCAAAGGGACTCGGTTCCTTTGCAATCCCGATACTGCCTATGTTGCGCGCCGGATCAAGCACAGTGGATTGACGCAGCGATGAAATTATAAAGCCTGCTGCGCATCAGGCATGAGGTTGCCGCGCCGCAGGCTTTACAAAAATTGCCCGAAACGCTTCGCCGCCGTCTTCACACCACCCCATAACGGGATTGCAAAGGGCCCCCGCCCTTTGCCCGCCGGAGGCACAGTCTCTTACGCCAATTCCTCCAAAACCACCTTCAACGCCGCCGCATTGATGGCCGCCGCCTTTTCGGCATCATCGGCTTCGCTGTAACACCGCAGTTCAGGGGCATTGCCCGAACGGCGCAGGTGCAACACCGAACCATCCGCGCAAGACATGCGGATACCATCGGTCAGATCCACGCCGATGATCGCGCCCGCGATCCCGCCGAAATAGCCGCTCATCCGATCCAACTGCTCCTGGGTTCCACCTTCCAGCAAGGCGGCAAAGATCGCTTCGCTGCGCTCGGTGGCAAAGCTCTGAATGCGGTCGGAATAGGTCACGCGCGGCGGCAATTCGCCCAGCAGATCGGCAACGCGGCGCCCCCGCGCCGCGGCGATCACTGCCACCACCGGCAACACGGCATCACGCGTGGGCAGCGCCGAAATCTTGCGCCCGCCCAAATCAAAATCGCTGGCCAGCAAAAAGCCGCCATTCGCCTCATAGCCGCAAACATTGCCCTGCCCGGCGGCCAGCGCGGCATTCATGGCGTCGATTACAAAGGGCGAACCGATGCGCGTGCGCGCGCAATGGGCAAACGCGCCCGACAGTTCCAGCACAGTGTTGCTCGACACAGGCGTCACCACCGTACCCGCACCCAATGCCCGCGCGCACAGGACGCCCAAAACGTCGCCGCGCATCCATTCACCCGTATGGTCGGCCAGCAAGGGACGGTCGCTGTCGCCATCGGTCGAAATGATCGCATCGAACCCATATTCCGCCGCCCATTCACGGGCCAGAACAACGTCTTCGGGGCGGATGGCTTCGGTATCGACCGGGATGAATTTGGTCGCACGCCCAATCGGCACGCCCTTGGCGCCCAGCGCCTCGACAATGGACAGGACAACATCGCGCCCGACTGCTGAATGCTGATAAACGCCAATGGTCCGCCCGGCCAGGGCATCATCACCAAACGCCGCGACATAACGCGCGATATAGGCGGTTTCCGCGTCGGTCACTTTGGGCAACGGCGCGGGCGACACCAACATGCCCGCATCATCAAACGCGCCATCGGCCAGCTTGACCACCTGACGCTTCATGCCCGCTTCGTCGGATTTCAGCACTTCGCCGGCGGGGCGATAGAATTTGATGCCATTGCGGTCATCGGGAATATGGCTGCCTGTTACCATCAGGCTGGGGATCGCCTGCCCAAAGGCATAGAGCGCGAGAGCGGGCGTCGGAACATAGCCGCAGAACACCGGCTCGCCCCCCAGATCGCGGATGGCTTGCGCACAGGCGGCCAGAATGCGCGGCGTGCTGGGGCGCAAATCCCCGGCCAGTGCCACACGACCGCCAGAATATTCGCCAATTTCACACAAATAAGAAAGAAAACCCTGTGTGTATCCGTAGCACACATGGTCCGTCATCGCGACGACCTCTCCGCGCGCGCCGCTGGTGCCAAATTGCACACCCGATTGTTGCATCAACAAATCAACGGTGAGCGGCGCAAGAGCGGCGGTGCTGGTCATTTGATCTTCCTTTGTACGGTCGCACTGTACAAGGCATGTCGATGCCTAGGTGAATTCCATTATACAATATCTTGCATCGCAACAAAGTGCCTAATCGGATCGTAGGAAACGAACCATCAGCATGCCCTGCGCTGTACCAGATACGACAATTCGACCGCCGTTACCGTCAATTGCCGCGCGCGGCAAACCCCAATGCCGGATCATCGGTGAAGAACCCGTCCAGCCCCAGCGCCAGATAGCGGCGGATTTCGGCAATGCTGCCTTCGACATGGCGCGCGTTTTCACCTTCGCCGCTGCGGAAATCGGCGGCCATAAAGCGGTTTTCCGGGCGGAATGTCCATGTGCCCACCAATAATCCCGCACGATGCGCCGCCTCGACCAATCCGGTCGGTTTGCCCAGACGTCCATCGGCCTCCAACGGGATCAACATGCGCGTGGCGGGCGCCAGCCAGTCAGCATAGGTGGCAATTTCGCCCAACCCCTGCGGCGTCAACAGATCGGCCCACACCCTTTTGTCGCCAGCAGCCACGAAATCAACAGGGCTTTGGCGCGGATCGCCCACCAATTGCATCAATTGAATATTACTCCGCCCCGCCAGCATCTTTTTCAACGCCTTGAGATTGGCAACCTCAAAGCTCTGAATCACGACAGGAGCCGTTTTCAAATAAGCACTGGCGTTCAACCGTTCGATCAGGCGGGGTTCGATGGGCAAACCAATCCCGGCGAAATAGGTCGAATGTTTGACCTCTGGAATAAGACCGATCACCCGCCCGCGCGCCGCCGCCTCGGCCGCGACGAAATCGGCGATTTCCTCCAGCATCACAATCTGGAACTGGCCGTCATAGCTCTGGCTTTCGGGCCGCACTGCGCCAAGCCGCTCCTTGGCCCGCAGCGTTTTCAATTCGGCCAGAGTGAAATCCTCGGTGAACCAGCCGACAAGCTTTTCACCATCGACCACCTTTTCCACCCGGCGATTGGCAAATTCAGGGTGCGCCGCAACATCGGTGGTTTCGGCAATGTTGTTTTCATGCCGCGCCACCAACACGCCATCCTTGGTACAGCACAGGTCCGGTTCAATGAAATCGGCCCCATCGGCAATCGCCTTGGCATAGGAACCCAGAGTATGTTCCGGGCGCAAAGCCGATGCCCCGCGATGGGCCAACAGCAAAGGCCGCGCCGGACGGACACGCGCCGAAACGCGCTCCCCCGCCGGCGCGGCAAAAGCCATGCTCCGCCCCCCCGTCACGGCGCCCGCCATCAGCAGACCTTGCGACAACACATTGCGACGAGAGAGCGGATTACGCATCGATCAAAGCCCCACGGCCAGGGTGATAAAGAACTGGCGCGGGGCAACCGGATAGGCCGCAAAGCTGCCAGCATTGTTGAAGCTCGACACCTGCAACCAGCCCTTCTTGTCGAACAGGTTGGTGATGTTCAGGCTCAGCTCGGCCTTCTTGGCATGCACCAGTTGCGCGGGCAACTGATAAGCCACGCGGGCCGATGCCATGAACAGGCTGGGGATCGAGGCGTCATTGGTATAGGTCGCGTAGCGGCGGCCGATATAGTCGCCGATCAGTTGAACCTCGGCATCGCCATAATTCACCGTCAGCATAGTCTTGTTCATCCACTGGGGCGAGCCGGGAATCTGCTTGCCGCCGGTGGGAACCACGCCGCCAACGGTGGCATAGCCGCCGATCTGCGTGCCGGTGGCCGCGCCCGTCACGGTCGAATAGTCGCTGCCATAACGCGAGCTGTTATAGCTGAGCGCATTATAGAGCTTCACATGCTGACCAAAACCAAGGGTCACGGCGGCGTCGACACCATCTGTGGTCACGCTGCCCACGTTGAACAGCGCCGTGGTCGAGGCGTTGATCGAATTGATCGCACCCGATGTCGAGAGCGCCAGCAGGCGGTTGCTGAAATCGACGTGGTAATAGTTGACCTGCGCATCGATGCTGCTGAGCAGGCCGGAGAAGTTGCGGTGGCTGCGCAGACCCACTTCATAAACCCATGCCGTTTCGGGGCGGACATTGGCCTTGATGTAGTCAAACGCTGCCTGGCTGCCGGTGCTCCACGGGTCGGCCGAACCGCCCGCGCCATAGGCCTGGAATTGGCGCAGGTTCTTCTGGACGTTGAAATAGAGTTTTTCGGAACCGTTCAGATCATAATTGGCGCCAAACGAAGGCAGGAACCAATTGGTCGAATTGATCCGGCCACTGGGGCGCGGGTTGTTGATTTCCTGCACCGTGAATACGCCATTGGCGAATTGCGCGCTGGTCTTGATACCGCCTTCGACGTTCAGGCGGCTGTTGACGCGCCATGCGTCCTGAATGTGCAGTTGCAGGTTATCCGTGCGCATTTCGACCGCATATTGCGTGATCAGATAGCCGGTCGGGCGGATATAGGGGCTGTAGGCGTTGGGCGTGTTCACATTCATCGGATACCAACGGCGATAGGCCGAAGATTCATTGTGGTGGAACCAAACGCCCGCCTCGATCCGGTGATCGCCCGCGTCAATGTTCAGATTGCTGATGATGCCTTCGCGGTGGATCATATATTCGGTGGTACGGATGGCGTAACCCGATCCGCCGAACACGGTTTTCAGATCCTGACCGGGAAAGTATTTCGCAAAGAGCGAAGGCAGGCCCGCCACCGTGATCGGCCCGGCCACCACGCCCACGCCGTCATTGTGGTGGATATAGAACTGGTTCGACCACTTGACCGCCTTCGACAGATTCACATCATATTTGACATAACCCAGATAGTCGGTGCGCTGTGCATCGGAATAGAAATTGCGATAATTGTTGGCCGCCGCCGCCGGCACATTGCCGCTGGCATCCAGATAGTTCAGCGCCGCGCTGAAGCTGGGATAGGTGAAGGGGCGCGTATAGGGCTGATAGGCCTGCGCCGCAGTGGTGGGGTTGGTATAGATGGTGGTGGCGTCTTCGTTCGGCTCCACCTTGTCCGAATAGGCGAAATAGGCGGTCAGTTTGCCGTGGCTGTCTTCGTGGATGAATTTACCATTGGCCTGATAGCCACCCTGAACCCCGGCAAAGTCCCATGCGCGGGCGCGCTGGCGGCTGCCCGACAGGAAGAGTTTGTTGCCATTGCCGAATTCACCCGAATCCACGCGGACGAACGTGCGCGCCGTGCCATAGGAACCGCCGGTGTGGTTGATTTCCAGACCGCGCTCGTTCGACGGATCGCGGCTGGAGATTTCGACCGCACCGCCAAGGTTGCTGATCGAGGCCACGCCCAATTCACCGGCACCGGTGGCAACAACCGTGCGCCCGGTGTTTTCCGAAATCAGCGCGCGGCTGGGCGAAAGGCCGTTGTAATTGCCATAGTTCTGGTCGCCCAGCGGCACGCCATCCATCGTATAGCCCAATTGCTGGGCCGAGAAGCCGTGGACGAACATCTGGGCGTTCTGTTCATTGTTGCCCCACGGGTCGGCGGTCACATACAATACGCCGGGCAGGCTCTGGATCGCCTTGAGCGGCGAGATGCCGGGCAGGATTTTCTGCATTTCCGCCGCCGGAATGGCCGTGGCCGAACGCGTGGTCTTGGCGTTGACGACGATGGTTTCGCCCATATCCGCCGAGGCGTCGGCGGCATCGGCCGCAGGAACAGGTAGGTTGGCGGCAAAAGCGGGCGTGGTGGCCAGCGCAAGCGAAACGGCAACCAGCGAAAGGCTGGCGCGCAATGTGATTCGACCCATGACGTTCCTCATCTTTTGCAGCATGGCGCTGCAGTTGCGAAGGCCGCTAGGGGAAGCACGTGACTACTGCGCGTCAGTTCAGAGACAAATCCATGAAATTGATGGCATTTTTGTGAAAATGCTGCATTCGGTAATCGCCGCCAAGGATTTATGCCTAAAGCTTGTGTCCAGTTGCCATTCACAGCATGTGGGCCTAGGCATTTCATCATGTGCAGCGCGACAAATCCCTCCGACAAGCCGGGCGCAGACATCTCCTCTGCCCCGCTGAATGCCGAGCGCATCGTGGATGAAGCCATCGCCTTGATGCAGGAACAAGGGCTCGACGCGGTCTCTTTGCGGCGCCTTGCCGGGCGGTTGGGCGTACAGGCCATGTCGATCTATTGGCACATCCCCAACAAGGAAGAATTGCTGCGCCGCATGAGCAAGCAGCTCTATGCCGAGGCCACCAAGGATATGCCCGCCGCCCAAACATGGCAGGATTGGGCGTCCAATTACGCGCACGCGCTGTGGATCATGTATCACGGAGCCCGCGATGCGGCGCGCCTGACATTTTCGCTGGGTTATGGTGTCGAGGAAATCAGGGGCTTCCGGCAACATTTGGCCGAAATTCTGCAACCTCTGGGGCTTTCCGCGGCCGAGGCCATTCAGCTCCATGCCTCCATTCACGCGATTGTGATTGGCTGGACCGGGTTCAACAAATTTTACGGCGAGGCGCTGGAGCAACTCGATCCGATTGAACCGGCGATGACCGAAAGCGTGAATACGCTGATCGCTGGTTTTGAATGCCGGCGTCAAAAATAACAGCGCCTTAGCGCTATCCTGCGTAGCGCCCAGCCCCTGATCCGACGAATATGAGCGGAGGGAGGGCGAAACCCTTGGGCATCCCTCCGCCTGTCCATTCCTGCACTGACGCAGGCTTGTCGGTTAACCCTCAGTTTTGGCGAAAACCTTTGCCCCATTGGTCGCCCATTCCATCAAGGCCTGGGTGCGGGCCTTGGCGCCTTCGGGATCGGCCTCGATCGGCAGGACCGCATCGACGATACGGTCAAAATGGGCGCGGATCTGTTCCTTCGCTTCGGGATAGGGGATGATGTAGAGGTCGCCCTTCTCGATGCCCTTCTTGGTCCATTCGGCCAATTCGACCGGCTCCATCCCATGGCGGTGGATCGAATGCAGCGACTGGATCGTCGCCTCATCCTCGCGATAGCCGGACGGGCCAAGGTCGGCGGGGCGCAGCTTGCTGGCCTCGGCAATGTTGCTCTTGATGTTGGCGGGGCAAATCACCGACACGCCGATATTATACTTGGCCAACCCCTGCGCATAGCCTTCCATCAGGTTGATCACCGCCGCCTTGGCCGCCGAATAGGGCGCGGCAAGAGCGCTGCCCGAAAGGCCGCCAAGCGAGGATGTGGTGACGATATGGCCGGGACGCCCGCTCTCGATCATGCGCGGGACAAAGGTCACCATGCCATTGATCACCCCGCCAAGGTTCACCCCGATCAGCCAGTCGAAATCGGCATAGGTGGTCTTTTCCACCGGGCCAAAGCTGTTCACGCCCGCCGTGTTGAACAGCATCGTCGGGGCGGCCCCAAAGACCTGCTCGACCTCGTCGGCGGCGCGGGCATAGGCGGCGCGGTCGGTGATATCCAGCACGATACCATGGGCGGTGATGCCTTCGGCCCGCAATTGCGTCAGGGCCGCCTCAATCGCATCGGCGCGCAGATCGGCGATCACGATCTTGGCCCCGGCGCGACCGAACACCAACGCCTGTCCTAGGCCAGCGCCCGAGGCGCCGCCGGTGATAAAGGCAACTTGCCCGTTGAAATCCTGCATAAATCGCATCCTCTCTTACCATACGGGCGATCTGAAACCTGAGTCGCCTTTGTATGTTATACTTACATTGTAAGGAGCGATGCGCAAGAGGATCAGAACGTCCCGCATTCCGAAAGTATCTGTCCGGTGGGCCTTCCCCGCGCCGCCATAATGCGGATGCGCGCCTCATTGGTCAGCACGTCCCAGGCGGCTTCCTCGACCTTGGGCCACAGCGCGTGGGGGATGACAACCACGCCGTTTTCGTCGCCAAAGATCATGTCGTCATGTTCGATACGCACATCGCCGATCTTGACCGGCATGTTCATCGAACCCAGCGTGCCTTCATATTTGATATCGTCGCAATAGGACCGCCGTGCATAGACCGGCAGGCCCAGCAGCGACACATCACGGCTGTCACGCGTCACGCCGTCGATCACCGCCCCCACAGCCCCCGCGCGAATGGCCAGCGTCGCGTTCAGATCGCCGAAATAGGCAAAACCGGGCGCTTCATTGGCGACGGTGATGACGCAACCGGGACGCACGAAACGATAGGAATCCAGCGCATCATAAATGCCCTTCCACCGCCCGCTTTCACGCTCCTCCGCCGTGATGGCCACCAATTGTAACGTGCGCGCCCGGCCCAGCATTTTGCCCGGACTGGTCGCCGCGATATGGGCGGGCAAGACCGCGCGAAGCCCCATCTCCTTGGTGATATCGGCCAGAACAGGCGAGGACAGATATTGCGTCAGGGCGCGCAACCGCGTGACCTCCTGCGCCCGGTGCCCGGCACACAGCGCCTCGGCCATGATCAGGTCGGCGGGATTGTTGATGTCCACCTGCTCGGTCGGGTCCAGTTCGAACAGGATGGGGTTGCGCCCGAAACGCTGGGTCGGCACCGGATCGCCGGGACGACGGCGCACGATGTAAAGGCTCATGGCCTCAATCACCGTGGGGGGCAATTCGACGCTGTTGGGGATGCGGCCACGGCCATACATCGGTTCAACCCCGTCCCAGCAATATTGCTTGGCACGGCTGACCGCGACCAGGCTGTCGGCTTCGGGATTGTCGATCATCGCCTGAATGGCCCGCGCCACGGTGTGTTCGGTGACAAATGGCGCGGTGCATAAGGCCTGAAGATAGAGGTCATAGGGACCATCGACCTGATCGGCTGCGGCGCATTCCCATGCGAACAATCCATGGCCGTCGCAGGCATTGCTGGCCAATTCGACCGGGCGATGCAGGCGGCGCACCGGCAGATCACCGACCAAAGCGCCGATCACATCGCATTCCGTGTCCAGATAGACCGCATCCACCGCCCCACAGGCCAGCAATTGCCGCAATTTGCGCAGGAACAGATGGTCGCCGTCCAGAACCTGCGTGTTCTTGGCCTCGATCCGCTCACTATTGCCCTTGGCGGGCATCAGGGCGGCCACACGCGGGCGGGACGGGATGGACGAATGGGCGTTCATAGGCTCTGCACCAGATCGACGCTGTGCACCATGCCCAGCAGGCGACCGGCGTCATCGGTCACAGGCAAAACGGAAAACCCCGCCCCATGGTCGCGCATCAGATCCAGCGCATCTCCCATGGTGGCCGAGGGCGAAAGGACGGTGGGGTCGGCGCGCATCACGTCGGCGGCGCGTTCGGCATAGATGTCGCGGCGGGCGGCCACCGCACGGCGGATGTCGCCATCGACGATCAACCCGACCAGATAGCCACCGTCGACCACACATGCCGCTCCCATCCGCCCCATGGAAATGGCCGCAATCACATCGGCCAGACTGGCATCGGGCGCGACAAGGGGCAAGGAAGCCCCTTCACGCATGACGCTGCGGATCGATTGAGCGCGTTGGCCCAGCGCGCCGGCGGGGTGGCTGCGCAGGAAATCGGTGCGGGCGAAGCCGCGCAACTGGCTGGCCGCAACGGCCATCGCGTCCCCCATCGCCATTTGCAGCGTCGTGCTGGCCGTAGGGGCCATGCCCAGATGGTCGGCTTCACGCAGGATGGGCAGCAACACCAAAGTATCCACCGCGCGCGCCAGAGCCGTATCGGCGCGACCGACAAGGCCGATCAGGTGACACCGCCGGTCGCGCAATCCGGGCAGAATACGCATCAATTCCACCGTCGTTCCGCTGTTCGAAAACAGGATCACCACGCTGCCCTGTGTGACGGCGCCAAGGTCGCCATGGCTGGCATCGCCCGCCGACAAACAGAACGAAGGCGTGCCGAGGCTGGACAAGGTTGCCGCAATTTTGGCCGCAACCAGCCCCGATTTGCCAACCCCGCAGCACAGAACCGGCAACCGCGTCGCCGCGACCGCATGGATCGCGGCCGACAATCCCTCCGGCGGTTGGGCCAGACAATCGGCCAGCGCCTGCATCTCGCCGCGCAGCACCTCCAACGCCCATTCCTCGACCGGCGTGGCAACCAGTTCGACCGCGCGCAGGGGCAAGACTGGTTGCATGATCATGGGACAATCACTTCCAACGCGTCCAGATTGGCATCCATGTCATCGAACGTCTGCTCCCCCCTGGCGTGGCGCAGCAACAGGTTGAGTTCGACCGCTTCGGGCCGCAGCAAACGCGCCGCCAGATGCCATTCGAACCAACGCCGCGCCGCCGCCCGATCAGGGGGCGTCAATTCGCCAATATTGGCATGGGCGTTCAGCCACGGCGCCATCGGCTTTTGCCCCAGATGCAGCATCGGCTTTCCGGCAAAGGCAGCCAGCGTCCAGCTCTTGGAAAGGTCGGTAAAGACCGCTGTCGCGCCCGCGATCATGGCATTGGTGTCATCGGGCGCGCCGCTCAACCGATCCGATGCGGTGGCAAGGAACACGTTCAGAGCGCCGCGATCGACATGCAGCGTGTTGAGCGGGTGGTCGCTGACCGTAATCCGCCATTCTTCGGGCAAGGTGTCGAGCAGATGCCGCAACAGAACCTCCCCCTCGCGATAGACGCTGTGTTGAAGGAACAGGTTTTCCTCATGCTCATAGGGCAGAGGGACGGCCAGTTGCGGGCGCGAGAGGGGAATGGAAATCGTGCCAAAGCGTTTGGCGGCCGCCTGCCACAAGGCGTCGACCCGTTCGCCCAGTTCCTCTGGGAGGCTCCAGTCGTCCGGCGTGAAGCCATAGGAAAAGGGCTCCTCCTCCAGCACGACCCATGTCGGATCGGTGATGAAGGGGGCGGCGGCGGCCTCCATGATATAGCGGACGATGCCGGGGAACATGGCGGGCGTGGCAAAATCACAGCTTCGCGCCAAAGTCAGGTCAGGCTTTATCGAGGCCACCGTTTCAATCAGCCCCGGCACGGCCATGCCGCGCATCCGGAACCGGGACGGGTCGCCCTCGTCCATAATGTGCCAGCGCAGCTTATGCAGGTCCAGCAAGGGTTCGAGCTGTTGCCCCTCCACCCCGGTATTGCGCCAGAGCGGGGCCACCATCACGTGGATTTCATGCACCCATGCGTCGTCGTTCAGCCGCACCAGCATGGGCGAAATGATGGCCTCAAACCACCAAGGCGTGATCACCGGAAGATAGAAGAGAAGGCGCATCCTGTTCCCTGCAGCTTGGCAACAGGAATCGGATTTTTAATGTCCGCCCCTGTCGCCTCGCTTTATGAACAAGGATGCCTAAAGCATGGCTGTGCCTTGATTATGCAGGTTTACCTAATCGCCGCGTTCAAAACGTCAGGACGATGCGACCTTCGATCTTTCCGGCAATCATCCGGTCGAAAATGGCATTAATATCTTCCATCGGCGCGGTCTGGATCGTGCTCTTGACCTTGCCCTCTGCGGCAAAGGCAATCGCTTCGGCCAGATCGCGGCGTGTGCCGACAATCGACCCGCGCACGGTGATGCGTTTCAGGACGACATCAAAGATCGGCGTCGGAAACGCCCCCGGCGGCAGGCCCACCAGCGCGACCGTCCCCCGCCGCCGAACCATGGCCAGCGCCTGTTCAAAGGCGGGCACCGATACCGCCGTCACCAATACGCCATGAACGCCGCCGCCCGTCGCCTCGACCACGCGCGCCGCCGCATCCAGGTCCAGCGCATTGACCGCCATATCCGCGCCCAGCGCCAGCGCAAGGTCCAGCTTGTCCTGCCCCACATCGACGCCAACGACCTTCAGCCCCATCGCCTTGGCATATTGCACGGCGACATGGCCCAGTCCGCCCACGCCTGAAATGGCCACCCATTCGCCGGGCCGGGCCTCAGTTTCCTTCAACCCCTTATAGGTCGTAACCCCGGCGCAAAGGATCGGGGCCAAAGGCACAAGGTCCGCCCCCTTTGGCAAACGCCCGACATAGGCCGCGGGCGCCGTGACATATTCGGCATAGGTGCCATTGACCGAATAGCCGGTATTATGCTGCTTTTCACAAAGCGTTTCCCAGCCCGTCTGGCAAAATTCGCATTGCCCGCAGGCATCATGCAGCCATGGCACGCCCACCGCGTCACCAATCGCCAGATCATCCACCCCTTCGCCCAGAGCGGCAACATAGCCCACGCCCTCGTGGCCCGGAATGAAAGGCAAGGTCGGCTTGACCGGCCAGTCGCCATGTGCGGCATGCAAATCGGTATGGCAAACCCCGGTCGCGACCAACCTGACCAGCACTTCACCCCGCGCGGGGGTGGGCACGGGCCATTGCTCGATGGTCAGCGGGGCGCCAAATTCGCGTACAACCGCCGCGCGCATGGTGGGGGGGATCGAAGTCATCGGACATCTCCTTGAAAGGATGATGTTGCCCTAGACCCCGCGCCATGGCCCCGCCTTGATACCTGTCAAATAGCCCCGGCGATGGCGGTTCCGGCGGCATGGCCGCTGGCCCATGCCCATTGGAAATTATAGCCGCCCAGCCAGCCCGTTACATCCACCGCCTCGCCAATGGCGTAAAGACCGGGGACGGTGCTGGCCTCCATCGTCTTTTGTGAAAGGCCCGTGGTGGCGATGCCGCCTGCGGTGACTTCGGCCTTGGCATAGCCTTCGCTGCCATCGGGGTTGAAACGCCAGTCGGCCATTTGGGCCTCGGCGGCGCGCAGGGCCTTGTCCGACTGATTGCCCAGATCGCCCGGCAAATTCAGCCTTTCGGCCAGAGCCACCGCCAGACGATCGGGCAGATGGGCGCCCAACACCCGGCGCAAAGCAGCCTTGGGATTGGCCTTCTTGGCCTCCACCAACCACCCCTGCGCCAGATCGGGCAGGAAGTTGATGCCCAGCGGCACGCCGCGCTGCCAATAGGATGAGATTTGCAGGATCGCCGGCCCCGACAGGCCGCGATGGGTAAACAGCGCCGCCTCACGAAACGCCGCCTTGCCCCATGGGCCATCGGTCACGCGGGTTTCGACCGGGGTGGCCACGCCCGACAACTCGCGAAACAGCGCCTCGTCCCCCGGCAGGGTCAAAGGCACCAGCGCGGGCCGCGGCTGGACCACTTTCAACCCAAATTGCCGCGCCAGATCATAGGCGATCCCGGTCGCCCCCATCTTGGGGATCGAAGGCCCACCCGTCGCGATCACCAGATTGCGCGCCGAAATTACCTGATCCCCCGCACGGACATGGAACAAACCATCGGCATGACTGACCTCGCCCAGTGCCATGCCGCAGGCGATTTCCACGCCGCCCACCCGGCATTCCTCGACCAGCATGGCCAGAATTTCACGCGCCGAACCATCGCAGAACAATTGGCCCAACGTCTTTTCATGCCATGCGATGCCATAACGCTCGACCAGCGCCAGAAAATCCGCCGCCGTATAGCGCGACAGGGCCGAACGCGCGAAATGCTTGTTGGCCGACAGATAGCGTTCGTGGCTGGCGTGAATATTGGTGAAGTTACAGCGCCCGCCGCCCGAAATCAGGATCTTGCGTCCCGGTTCGGGGGCATGATCGAGCACGATCACCTTTGCGCCCCGTTGCCCCGCAACGCTTGCGCAAAACAGGCCCGCCGCGCCCGCGCCCAGCACGATCGCATCATGATTTTCAGGTGTCGCCGTCATGGCGCGGGCCTTAGGCCATCATGCGCCCTTGCGCCACCCCTCCAGCATTCGCGTGGCCAATGCCCGTCCCGAGAGCCACGCCGCCTCTACGCCATTGCCGCCCAGCCAGTCGCCGCAAGCGCCCAGCTGGATCTGCGGGTTCCACAGGGCAAATTGGGTCGAGGCGGGATTGTCGCTGGGAAGGGCAAATCGCCAACGATGCGCCTGCATGAATACAGGCTTTGGCAAAGCATCATCCACCATATCGCCAAATTGTGAAAGCAACGCCCCCGCCACATCCTCGGCCGCATCTTCCAGATGCTGCGCGCTCCATTGCGAGGTGGCGTGGACCACCCAGGTCTCGCCCCCGCCCCGCCCCGGCTTGGCCCCGTTGCGCAGGGCAAGGTCAATGCCACCCTTGGCCGAAATGACATCAGGCGCGGCAAGGATACGGTCAAAGGCAAACATCCCCGTCCACACCGGAACCGAGCGCACAGACGCCGCCACACGTGCCATGTTGAAATCATACAGCCCGGCCAGAAGCGCAGCCTGTTCAGCCGGCAAAGCCAAAAGGATCGCATTAAAGGGGCCATAGGGTTTATCACCCGCGTTCAACCACCAATCCCCGGCATGGAGCAGCGATGTGATCTGAACCCCAAAGCGCACATCATGCCCTTCGGCCGCATGGCGGACCAGCGCATTCATGCCCGGCACGCCCACCCAGTGCTGTCCATCGGGGTTGGGCCAGCGGGCAACCACGCCGCGCTTTTCCCATTGGGTCATCGCCGCGATGAAACCTTCGTCCCGCGCCGAAAACCACGGCGCGCCATGATCAAATTGCCAGTGGCCATCGTCCACTCGCCGAGTGGACAACCGCCCGCCCGCCGCCCGCCCCTTGTCGAACAGGGTCACGGTGTGCCCTTGCCCGACCAACAGATCGGCCGCGCAGAGGCCGGCCATTCCGGCGCCGATGATACCGATCTGCATTGATTAAAACTCCAAAACAATTACTATAAAATCATCAGGCTTATATTTGAATGAACATCAAATTAAACAAAAACAATATGGCAGATTATTTACACACAACACAATGACATTGAATGTTTTGAACAACAAGCCTGTTCCGTGCGAAACGCTTGGAAAACTGGGCAAACTGCCCTAAAGTGCGTGTATGTCACCTGACGAAATGATCCAGCTAAGCCCGATTCCTGCTGTTATCAGCGATCCAAGGCAACCCGATAACCCGATTATCGCATGCAATGAGGCATTTCTCGACCTGACCGGCTATTCTCGGCAAGAAGTGATCGGGCGCAATTGCCGGTTTCTGCGTGGGCCGGATACTGAAAGCGAACTGACCGAAGTCTTGCGCGATGCAATCCGCAAAAGCCAACCCGCCATTGTCGAGATCCGCAATTATAAAAAAGACGGCACGCCTTTTCGTAATGCCGTGATGATTGCGCCAATATTCGATACCGACGGCGGCGTTGAATATTTCCTCGGCTCGCAGGTCGAGGTTGCCGAAACCGGCGGCCAAACCCGCGAACAGGCGCTTGAACGCGTCAACACCCTTCCCCCGCGTCAACGTCAGATTCTGATCGAAATGGCCGCGGGCAAGCTGAACAAGCAGGTTGCATGGGAATTGGGCCTGTCGGAACGCACGATCAAGATGCACCGTTCGGCCATGTTCAAAACCTTGGGCGTGCGTTCCAGCGCCGAAGCCATCCGTGTCGCGGTCGAAGCGGGGCTGTAACGCCCCGCCCTATGGTTCTACCGCGCCCTTGAACGCCGCGCCCATATCCACCGTCGCGCGATAGGTCGGCGCGACGCGGGCCTTGGCCGCCTGTTCATAGACATAGCCCGCGCCCAGCAATTTACCCTCTTCATAGGGCCGCGCGATAAAGGACAGGCCCACCGGCAATCCGCCCACCAGCCCCATCGGCACGGTCAGATGCGGATAGCCCGACACCGCCGGAAGCCCGCTGGCCGACGGCCCGCGCCCTTGGTCGGTATAGATCGGGTCGATCAACCACGCTGGCCCCGTTGTCGGCTGCACCAGAATATCGGCCTTGGCCAACATCACATCCAACCCTTCGCGCGCGGCCAGCCGGACCGATTTCGCCCGCGCGCCCAGATATTCGGCGTCATTTACCCCGCGCGTCGTCTCGGCCTCTTCAAAACTTTCCTGCGCGAACAACGGCATTTCCGCCGCCGCATTCGCCTTGTTAAACGCAATTACCTCGGCCAGGCTGCGCGTCTTGACCGCTGTGGTCGACGTAAACAGGTAAGCGTTGAGATCGGCCTTCAACTCTGTGCGCAACGCATCATGTTCGGCCTGACTCAACCCTTCCAAAGCGGGCCGCTGCACCTCAACCAATTCGGCCCCTTGCGCTTTCAGCACTTCCAGCGCGGCGTCAAACCGCTGGGCCAAGGCGGCGATCATCACCGGGCGGTAATAGGCGATCCGCACCCCTTTCAGACTGGCGCTGTCCAAGGCTGCGGCGAAATCCTGTTTGTGGGTATCGGCATCGGCGGTGGCGGGATCACGTTCATCACGCCCCACCATGGCGGAAAACAGCATGGCCACATCACGCACGCTGCGCGCCATTGGGCCGGGGGTGTCCTGGCTGTGGCTGATGGGCACGACATGGGTGCGGCTGACCATGCCCACGGTCGGTTTCAATCCCACCAACCCATTGAGCGAGGACGGGCACACCACCGACCCATCGGTTTCCGTGCCCAATCCGCCCGCGCCAAAACTGGCCGCGACGCCCGCGCCCGTGCCGCTGGACGATCCGCAGGGGCTGCGGTCCAGCGCATAGGGGTTGCGCACCTGTCCGCCCATACCGCTCCACCCCGAAATCGAGTGGCTGGAGCGGATGTTGGCCCATTCCGAAAGGTTCGTCTTGGCAAGGATCACGGCCCCCGCCCCGCGCAGCAAAGCCACCACCGGCGCGTCACGCCCGCTGACATTGTCGCGCAGCGCCAGACTGCCCGCCGTGGTGGCGACAGGGTCCTGCGTCTCGATATTGTCCTTGATCAGGATGGGCACGCCATCAAGCGGCCCCAAAGCCTTGCCCGCCTTGCGCCGCGCGTCCGATGCGCGGGCCTGCGCGATGGCGTCCGGGTTCACCGCCAGAATAGCGCGCAATTGCGGCCCCTTGCGGTCCATCGCGGCAATGCGTTCCAGATAAGCGGCGGTCACAGCCTCACTGCTGATCGTCCGATTGGCCAATTGGGCGGAAATTTCCGACAGCGGCACTTCCTCCACCGTGGTTGCCGCCTGTGCAGAGGGCGCGATCACGGCGGCCCATGCGATCCAGTGAAATTTCATCTCGCCCCCTTTGGTTCGCGTCAAAGTCTATCCCAACAAAGCACAGGCGCAATGCGTCAATTGGGCAAAGTTGGTGGCTCAGGCTGGCACCGCGGCGCGACAATCGCCATATGCCGATCCATGGACGATGCGCTTCCCACTTCCCGCCCGCTGACCTTGGCTGAAAAAGGCCTTGTGGCAGATATGTTCGGGGATGCGGTCGATCCCGGTCCGGTGCGGGTGCATCGCCGCCGATGGTGGTGGCTTCAACCGCGCAATGTGGTGATGGCGCCGCGCGGATCGCTGCATTTCCATCCCGACAGTCCGCTCTGGCACCCCTGTTTCGGCCATGGCACATTGGCGGCGCAAGGGCTGTTCATCCACGAAATGGCCCATGTTTGGCAGCATCAGGCGGGCATCAACCTGCTCCTCCGACGGCTGCCCTTCTGTCGATACGATTATGATTTGCACTCGGCCAGAACCTTTGCCGATTACAATATTGAACAACAAGCCGAAATCATCCGCCACACATTCCTGCTGCGCCATGGTGCGCAATGGGAAGATGCACCGCGCCTTGCCGATCTGGAACGGCTGATACCTTTTGGCCGGGGCAAATAGCGTATCGCGCGGGGCTTGACCCGGCCCGATCCTGGCTGTTCATTCGGCATCAGGATCGGTGTCAGGGGGAACTTGTTTGGCCGCGCAGGATAATCAGCTTCAGGCCGCCTTGAAATCGCGCCATGTCTCGATGATTGCCATCGGGGGCATCATCGGTGCGGGGCTTTTCGTCGGATCGTCCAGTTCGATTGCGCAAGTCGGCCCGGCGGTGGTCATGTCCTATGCCTTGGCCGGGACGGTGGTGCTGATGGTCATGCGGATGATGGCCGAAATGGCGGCCCTGCGCCCCGGCCTTGGCGCGTTCACCGAACTGGTGCGCGATGTGCTGGGGCCGCGCGCGGGGTTCATCTGCGGCTGGCTCTATTGGTATTTCTGGGTCATCGTCGTGCCGATCGAGGCGATTGCCGGGGCCAAGATCCTGCATCTATGGATCGACGCGCCGGTCTGGGCGATTGGCGTCGCTTTGCTGGGCATGTTGACCGGGGTGAACCTGATGTCCACCCGGTCCTATGGCGAGTTTGAATATTGGTTCTCGCTGATGAAGGTGATCGCCATTGTCGCCTTTATCGCCATTGCCGGGGTCTGGGCCTTTGGCCTGACATCGCCCACCGGCCCGACATGGAGCAACCTGAGCGCCCATGGCGGCTTTGCGCCCAAGGGGTGGGGCGCGGTTCTGGCGGGCACGGCCAGCGTGATATTTGCCCTGACGGGGGCGGAAATCGCGACCGTGGCGGCGGCCGAATCGCATGAACCGGCCCGCACCATCGCCCGCATCACCAGCAGCGTGGCGGCCCGGATCATCCTGTTTTACGTGCTTTCGCTGCTGTTGATCGTGGCGGTCATGCCGTGGACGGACATTGTGCCGGGAACGTCACCTTTTGCCATTGCCCTTGGCCACATGGCGATCCCCCATGCCGAGTTTCTGATGAACCTTGTCGTGCTGGTGGCGGTGCTCTCCTGCCTCAATTCGGGCATGTATGTGACCAGCCGCGTGCTGTTTGTACTGGCCGACAAGGGGGACGCCCCCGCATGGCTGGTGGCGGTGAACAAGCGCAAGGTGCCCGCCCGCGCCATCCTGATTGCCAGTCTTTTTGGCTATCTGGCGCTGGCCGCATCGGTGATCTCGCCCGAACTGGTGTTCTCTTTTCTGGTGAACGCATCGGGCGCGCTAATGCTGTTTGTCTATTTCGCCGTCGGTCTGGCCCAGATTATCCAGCGCCGCCGGATCGAGGCGGAGGGCCGTGAACAGATGCCCATCCGCATGTGGCTGTTCCCATGGCTTTCCTATGCCACGCTGGCCGCGATCCTGAGCATTCTGGTGGCGATGATGTTTGCCCCCGCCCGCCGGGTGGAATTGATCAGCAGCCTTGTCACGCTGGGCATTGCGGCCGGTTTCGCGTGGTGGCGAAACCGGCGCGCCTGATTTCAGGCCATCAGGGGCAATTTGCGCATCCTCTGACCCGTGGCGGCAAAGACCGCATTGGCCAAAGCCGGTGCCACCACCGCACAGGGCGGTTCGCCCATGCCGCCCGGATCGGCCTGACTCGGGATCAGGTGGATCGCGATGCGCGGCGCCTCATTCATGCGCAGGATGCGAAAGTCGTGGTAATTCGACTGCTCTGCCATCCCGCCCTTCATGGTGATTTCGCCGAACAGCGCCGCCGAAAGGCCGAACACCACCCCGCTCTCCACCTGCGCCTCTATGCCCAGAGGGTTGATCGCCAGCCCGCAATCCACCGCAACCGTCACACGCGGCACGCTGATCTGTCCCTCATCCACCTTGGCCTCGACCACCGCGGCAATATGCGTGCCCCATAGTTTCAGCACGGCCATCCCCATACCATGCCCCGGCGGCAAGGCGCGGCCCCATCCGGCCTCTTTCGCGGCGCGGGTCAAGACGGCACGGCTGCGCGCATCCTCCATCAGGGCCAGCCGATAGGCCAGCGGATCCGCCCCCGCGCCATGGGCCAGCTCATCGATAAAGCTTTCCACCACAAAGCATGAGCGCAAGCCGCCCACCCCGCGCCACCAACTGGTCGGGACCGCGCTTTCCACCTGTTGAAACGTGACGTGATGGGCCGGGACGGCATAGGGCATTTCCACAGCGCCTTCGATCGCATCGCCATCCACGCCCTTGAACCCGTCGCCCATCAAACGGGCCATAATCGATGAACCGGCGATGCGGTGTTCCCATGCAACGGGCCGCCCCTTTTCATCGACCTTCGCGCTGATCCGGTCGGCATAGGCAGGGCGAAACATGTCGTGCTGGACATCTTCCTCGCGGCTCCACACCAGTTTGACAGGATAGGGTACAGCCCGCCCCAATTCGACTGCGCGCAGCACCATGTCGGTTTCCAGACGTCGCCCGAAACCCCCGCCCATTTGAAAGTTGTGAAAAGTAACTTTCTCCTCACCGATCCCCAAAGCCTTGGCCGCATCGCTCCGCGCCTGAGACGGCACCTGCGACCCGGACCAGATTTCGCAGCCTTTTTCCGTGACATGGATGGTGCAGGCCAAAGGCTCCATCGCGGCATGGGCCAGAAATGGCTGGTGATAGGTGGCGGAAATTTCGCGCCCATGCGCGGCTTTCAGGTCGCCCTGTGACTTGGCCGAATGGCCGGGCCGTTCCAGCGCGGCGTCAAGATCGGCGACAATCGCGCCCTGTTCGGCCGGTTTTGGCCCCGCCGCCCATTGCACATTGGCCGCCACATAGCCTTGTATCGCGGCCCAATAATGATCGGCCACGACAAAAACGACGTCGCGCCCCTTCACCACTTTGACCACGCCCGGCACGGCCAGCGCCGCCTTTTCATCCAACCCCGCCAGCATGCCGCCATAGATCGGGCATTGCGCCAGCGTCGCGACCTTCATCCCCGGCAGACGGAAATCGATGCCGAATTGCGTCGCGCCGGTGATCTTGGCGCGGCTGTCCATCCGGCGCGTGGGCTTTCCGATCAGGCGCAGATTCTGGCGCAGGGGGGCGTCCTTGGGCAAAACCGCCCCGGCGATCAATTCGCCCATGGGGATACGCCGTTTGCCCGACACCACCGCACCGTCGACCAAATCGCACAGGCCCGGCGCAACACCCCATTGCCGCGCCGCTGCCTCAATCAAAGCCACGCGCGCACGGGCCGCGGCCTGCCGCATCGGCTTGTACACTTCGCGGATAGAGGTCGAACCGCCGGTTTCCTGAATGATCGGCGCAAATCGGGCCGCGTCGCCATCGGGGATGCTGACCCGCACCTTGTCCAGACCGACGCCGATCTCCTCAGCCACCAGCATGGAGAGCGAGGTGATCACCCCCTGCCCCATCTCGGTCTTGGGCAAGGCCAGTTCCACGCCCTGCGCCGTAATCGAGATATAGCCATTGGCCGCCAGCGTTCCGCCACCACGGGCCCCGCGCGCAACCGGCACCACCAAGGCCGCGCCAACCGCCGCCGCGCCCTGCAACATGGTGCGGCGTGAAATTCCGCCCTCGCTCATTTCACGCCTCCCGCCGCCAGTTTCACCGCCTTGCGAATGCGCGGATAGGTGCCGCAACGGCACAGATTACCGCTCATCCCTTCGTCAATCGCGGCATCATCGGGTTTGGTATTGGCCTTCAACAGCGCGCAGGCCGCGATCAATTGCCCCGGTTGGCAATATCCGCATTGGACCACATCAACCTCATCCCACGCCTTTTGCAGCGCGGCGCCCTGAGGATCATCGCCCAGCCCCTCGATCGTGGTGACATCCTGTCCGATCACCGCACGCAAAGGCGTCTGGCAACTGAAATAGCGTTGGCCACCGATCAACACGCCGCAGGCCCCGCAAAGCCCGACGCCGCAACCGAATTTCGTGCCCGTCATGCCGACTATATCGCGCAAAACCCACAAGAGCGGCACATCGGCGGCACTGTTGTCCACGCTGTGTTTTTGCCCATTCACACTCAAGATGATTGGCATGACAATTCCCCCTTGGGGCGGATGCTAAACCAAGGCGCATAAGGGCGAAAATACGCAAAGTTGGCGCGGGTTTGCCTCTTTGCCGCGGCGCGTCCTTCTGCAATGATCGCGCGCCTGTGTGATCGAGGGGAATGTTACCATGCGCCGCAAATTGAGCCTGCCCATGGCCGGAATGGTCACACTTTCCGCCCTGATCGCCGCGCCCGCCGTCGCCGCACCGGTAAAAGCAGCCGCGGGGGCAGCCGCCTTTCTGGGGGGCGTGATGGCCGATGCGGCCAATGCCGATGTGTTAAACAAGCGCTGCGACACGATCCTTGCCGAAGGCACCCGGCGGCAGAAGCAGTTGGAGGCGGAAAAGGGGCCGGCAACGCTGGCCACGCTGCAACGCTATGATGATCTGTCGCAGGTTCTGTCGGGCGGCGCTGGTGAATATGGCCTCTATCGCGAAGTCATGGCCGATGCCGCGCGGCGCGATGCCGGGGCGGCGTGTGAGGTGCGCCTGTCACAGGCGGGCAATGCCCTGTCCCTGTCGCGCCCGATGTATGACCGGTTGAAAGCCATTCCGCAAAAGGGGCTGGATGCGCCGACGCGGCTCTATCTGACCCGGACCTTGCAAGGGTTTGAGCGGTCAGGCGTGGCCTTGCCCGAAAAACAGCGCGAGGAAGCACGCAAATTGTCCGACCGGATTTCCGAGGTCGGCACGGCGTTTGAAAAGGCGATTGCCGATGGCCGCCGCACGGTTTCGGCCACGCCCGATGAATTGTCCGGCATGCCCGCCGATTTCATAGCCAGCCACAAGCTCGGCCCGGATGGCAAAATCACCCTGTCCACCGATTACACCGACATCGTGCCGGTCATGGGCTATGCCCGATCCGAAGATCTGAAAAAGCGGTTGTATGAGGCCAATGTCACGCGGGCCTATCCGGAAAATGACGCTCGGCTGACCGAAATCCTCAACCTGCGTCAACAACTGGCCACGCTTCTGGGCCGCCCGAACCATGCGGCGCTGGTGCTGGAAGACAAGATGCTGGATACGCCCGCCAAGGTGGATGGCTTGCTGTCCGACATGGCGGCGGTCGCGCGGCCGGTCGGGATGCGCGACTATGACCGCAAATTGAAACTGTGGCAGGGCGACCATCCCGGCGCGACATCCTATGGCGCGTGGAACAACAATTTCCTGACCAATCAGGTGGCCAAGGCCGATTATGCCTTCGACCGATCGGCACTGCGCCCCTATTTCGCGTATAATCGGGTGCGCGACGGCATTCTGGCGCTGACGCAGGAATTGTTCGACGTGACCATCCGTCCGTGGAAAACGGCGGTGTGGGACAAGGATGTCGAAGCCTATGAAATGGTCGAAAAAGGACAGGTCATTGGCCGCTTCTATTTCGATTCCCACCCCCGCCCCGGCAAATATGAACATGCCAATGCCGTCCCCCTACGTCCCGGAATAAGGGAGGCGGGCATAAAAGGCGTCAGCGTGCCCGTCGGCGCTTTGGTGATGAATGTGTCGACCGGCGGGGCCAATGGCGGATTGATGGAGCATCATGACGTGGAAACCTTCCTCCACGAATTCGGCCATATGCTGCACCACATCTTTGGCGGGCAATCGGCGCGCTGGGCCGGGCAAAGCGGGGTTTCGACCGAATGGGACTTTGTCGAGGCGCCTTCACAGATGCTGGAGGAATGGGTTTACGATTACGACACGCTCAAACGCTTTGCCGCCAATGATGCGGGCGAGGTGATCCCGCGCGATCTGGTGGAAAAGATGAACCGGGCGCGTTACTTCGATCTGGGCATGCAGGATATGCGGCAATTGGGTTTCAGCAATATCTCGCTGGGCCTGCACAAAGGGCCCGCGCCCGCCGATCTGGGCGCGGCAACGCGGCGGCTGGACGGGGCCTATGCCATCCTGCCCCCGCCCGAATTTTCGCAATTTCAGGACAGTTTCGGCCATCTGGTCGGCTATTCGGCGGTCTATTACACCTATCGCTGGTCAAAGGTGATTGCGCTCGACCTTTTCAGCCAGTTTGCGAAGAACGGATTGCATGATCGGGCCACGGCCACGCGCTATCGCAATCTGGTGCTGGCGCCGGGGGGCAGCAAGCCTGCCGCGCAACTGGTACAGGATTTTCTGGGCCGTCCGATCAGTCTGGACGCCTACAAGGCCGAATTGGCGAAAGATAAGTGAGCGGGGATAAGTGATGCGTTTCTGGTTCTTGCCGCTTCTGGCGCTTTCAACTCCAGCCATGGCCGCCGATCTGGAATCGCAAATCCGAGCCATCCTTGCCAAACCCGCCATCGAGGGCACCCGCTGGGGCGTCCGGGTTGAGGATAAGGAGGGCCATGTCATCGCCTCCATCGCGCCGGATGAAAGGTTTCAACCCGCATCGAACACCAAGGTCTTTGTGACGACCGCCGTGTTTGACGCCATGTCTCGCGCGCCCTTTCCCAATGCGGGCAATGGCGTGCGGATCGAGGAGGATCATGGCCGAAAGAATATCGTCATCGTCGGGCGCGGCGATGCGATGATGAAGGACACGCCCGATTGCGCGAAGGATTGCCTTGCCGCTCTGGCCGATGCAGTCGTAGCGGGTGGGGTCAAGCGCGTGGGCGATGTGATCGGTGACGATACTTTCATGCCTTATGACCGCTGGGTCATTTCGGATCGCATCCGGCCCGGCACGCGCACGCAAATCTCGGCGCTGACCATCAATGACAATGAATTGGTGATTCTGGCCAATCCGGGCGAGGCCGTGGGCGCGCCAGGCCGAGCCGCGCTGGAAATCAACGCGCCGGAAATGGAAATCATCAACCAGATCACCACCGGCCCCGCCGATTCCCGTGCCGAAGTCATGGTCGACATGGTTCCGGGCACGCGGCAGATCCGCCTGCTGGGCTCACTGCCCCTTGGCGGCAAGGAGCAGAGGCTGGATTTCGACATTGACGATCCGGCCGATTATGCCGCGATCCGTCTGGCCCAATTGCTGCGCGAACGCGGGGTAAAGGTTGCGGGCAAGCCCCGCGCCCGCCATGCGCCGATGGGGCCGGTGGATCTGATCCCGGCACCGGTCACGCCCACGGTGCAAGCGCCCGATCTTGCCACCCTCACCCCGCCTGATCTGATCGAGGATCTGACCATTACGTCAAAGGTCAGCCAGAACCTGCACGCCCATCTGTTCCTGAAAAAGCTGGCTTTGACGCAGGGCCTGCCGCCCTCGACGCCCGCAGGCCGCATCGTGTTGAACCAGACCATCGCCCGTGCGGGACTGGCCGATTGGACGCATGATTTTTATGACGGATCGGGCCTCTCGCCCGACAATCGCATCACGCCGCGCGCAATGGTGCAATATCTCCATTGGGTCGATGCGCAACCTTGGGCGGCACATTGGCGCAAGACCCTGCCCATCGGCGGGGTGGATGGCACGATTGGCCGCCGGATGAAAAACCCGCTTCTTCAGGGCAAGGTCTTTGCCAAGACCGGAACCCTGCTGGCCGCCAATGCGCTGGCCGGATACCTGACCACGGCCAGCGGGCGCGAATTGGTCTTTGCCATTTACGCCAATGACCGGCCTTCGGGCGCGCCTTCGGTTCTGCCCGCGATGGACGAGGCACTGGCGCTGATCGCATCGGCCAACTAACGGGCGTTTCATGAGTATCCATCAGCCGCAACGGCACCTTCACAGCCTGCACGCGATGCTGCTGGCGCTGGGCATGATCATGTCCACCGATGCGCTGAAAACCGCGCCGACGATTGTCGCCTCGATCGGCCACTGGAATTTCCTTGGCCTGTGGGTGGCGGGCGCAGTGATTTCGATCATCGGCGGATTGTCCTATGTCGAAATGGCCGCCGCCTTTCCCGATGCCGGGGGCGAATACAGCTTTATCCGCCGCGCATGGGGCGAAAGGGTGGGCACGCTTTACGCGTGGTCGCGCTTTGCCATCATGCATACCGGATGGGTCGCGTTGATGGCGCATCTGGCCGCGGACTATATTGGTGCGCCGCTGGGGCTGGCTGCGGGCGGGCGGTTGATGCTCTCGGTCGGGCTGGTGATGGCGATGACGGGGTTGAACATCGCCCATGTCCGGCTGGGCTTTCTGACGCAGGCCGCGCTGGTGGTGATGGTCGCGCTGGGTTTCATCAGCGTCATTCTGGCGGGCGCAATTATGCCCGCCGCGCCCCTGATGCCCGACGCGCCGCGACCCGACATGGGCAAAATCGCCGTGGCGCTGATCTACATCTTCCTTGCCTATGGCGGGTGGAGCGATGCGGCCACCCTGTCGGCCGAGGTGCGATCCGGGCGGCGCGGTATGTTCATCGCCGTCATCGGCTCGATCAGCCTGCTGGGCGTGATCTATGTCGCGCTCAACTGGGCGCTGATGCGGGGGCTGGGTGAACATGCGCTGGCCCATTCCGTGGCCCCGGCGGCGGATCTGGCGCGCATGGCCTTTGGCTGGCCCGGACAGGTGCTGATCATGGTGGTGGTGGGCATATCGGCGGTGGCCAGCATCAATTCCACCATCATCGTTTGCGCGCGCACCACCTATGCCGCGGCGCGCGATCATCCCGGCCTTGGCCGCCTTGCCCATTGGCATCCCACGCGCGGAACGCCAACGCGCGCGGCGCTGGCGGTGGGCGGCGTATCGCTGTTGCTGACCCTCCTTTCCGCGCTGACGGGCAGCGGGTTTAATGCGATGGTGGATTACATGACGCCGGTCTACTGGCTGTTCATCGGCATGGGCATGGCCGCCGCGATCCGGTTGCGGATCATCCATCCCGATCTGCCCCGCCCGGTCAAGACGCCTCTGTTTCCGTTGTTCCCTGTGCTGTTCCTGATGCTGGCGGCCTATATGCTCTATGCCTCCTTTGTTCAGTTGGGGATGGGCGCGGTGTTTGGCGCGCTGGTTCTGGCGATGGGTGCGGGGCTGGACTTTCTTTTGCGCCGCCGCGCACATGCATACGCAAAATAGCGCTTTAGCCCGGTCTTGGCGCGGTCATGTAGGCGTGCCACAAGGCGCCATCCTTCTTGACGGAGCAGAACCCATGAAACGCCTTTTGACCGCCGCCGCCCTCCTTGCCGCCCTGCCCGCCGCGGGCCACGCGCAGGACGTCACCCGCATCCCCGGCGGCGCGACCTCGCCCATTCTGGCGGGCGTGTTCGTTCCGGCCAAGGCCGACATGCTGATCCTGTCGGGTCAGGTCCCTGCGCCCGTCGTTCAGGGCGGCGCCCCCGACGCCATCGCCACCTATGGCGACACCAAGACGCAGGCGATCAGCACGTTCAAGAAAATCGAAGCCCTGCTCAAGGCGCAGGGTTATGAAATGTCGGACGTGATTAAGCTGACGGTGTTCCTGGTCGGCGATCCGGCCAATGGCGGCAAGCTGGACTTCAAGGGTTTCAACGAAGCCTATAGCCAGTTCTTCGGCACCGCCACCCAGCCCAACAAGTCGGCCCGTTCGGTGGTGCAGGTTGCCGCTCTTGCCGGTCCGGCCTTCCTGGTGGAAATCGAGGCGACCGCCGCCAAGACGCCCAAGAAGTAATCCGGCAAGAAGTAATCGACCCAACAAAAAGGGGCGGCGGGGAATTCCTCCCTGCCGCCCCTTTTTTGTGCCCGGTGGATTATTCCTTCGGCCCGGTCGGATCGACGATTTCGGGCGTGGGCACCGTAAAGACCCCCGCATGGCCCGCCGCCGCGCCCAGATCCTCGGACGAGGTCAGGCTGATCAGCCATGGCGAGAGCAACAGCCCCAGCGCCAGCGGCGACAGCCACCAGCCAAGGCTTGTGCTGTAAAAAAAGGCCGCGGCAAACAGCGCGCCAAGAATCAGATGTTCGCGCAAGGACGGGATCAGATCGCGCACCGGCAACCGCCGCGCCTCACGCGCCTGTGTGTTCCAGCCCGACGGCACGCCCATCAACAGCGCCCCAAGCGCCTTGGTCTGGGTCACCATCGTCACCGGGGCCAGCAGGATGGACAGCACCACCTCCAGCCCGACCGAGCGCAAAATGCCCCCCGCCCCGCCAAATTCGCGCGAGCGTTTGGCATCCGACATCATCCACAAAACGCCCATCACCTTTGGCCCGAATAGCAACACCAGCGTCAGCCAAAGGACGTTGATCGGCATCCCGCCGCCCGCCTGCCATTCCCCCGCCGCGCCCATGCGCAGGATCGAGGTGATGACCAGCAGCAACCACCCCGGCGACGTCAGATAGGCCGAAGCGCCCAGCAACAGATGCAACCGGTGCGTGAGGCTCAAGCCCGATGCGCCCAGCAATTGGAGATGTTGCAGATTGCCCTGCATCCAGCGCCGGTCGCGGATGGCGAAATCGACGATGCTGGGCGGGAATTCCTCGTAACTGCCGCCGATCATGATCATGTGAACGGCCCAGCCCCTGCGGCGCAGCAGGGCGGATTCGAACATGTCATGGCTCTGGATCGCCCCGCCAAAGGGCGGATTGCCCGGCAATTGCGGCAATCCGCAGCATTCGGCAAAGGCGCGCGTGCGCACAATCGCATTATGGCCCCAGAAATTGGCCTCCGACCCCGACCACCACAACAGCCCCGCCGAAGCGATCGGACCATAGGCCTCGCTGGCAAATTGCATCCAGCGCTGGAACAGGGTGCGCGCATTGGTAATCATCGGTACGGTCTGCAACAGGCCGACCGATGGACGCTCCTCCATGATAGCCGCCATGCCGACAATCGCATGGCCGCTCATCAAACTGTCGGCGTCCAGCACCAGCATATTCTCATAGGCCCCGCCAAAGCGACGGACCCATTCGGCAATGTTGCCGGGTTTACGCTCGGTATTCTGGGTCCGGCGGCGGTAAAACAGGCGTATCGGCAGGCGCGGCGCCAGCTTGGCCCATGCCGCTTCCTCCAACGCGCCATGATCGGGGCGCGAGTCGCTCAGGATGAAATAATCGATCCACGGACCGCCGCCCGATGCGGCAATCGAATGGCCCATCGCCTCGACGCGGGCAAAGACTTCCTCGACGCTTTCGTTATAGACAGGCATCAGGACGGCGGTGCGATGGCGCAACGCCTTGGCCGGACTGGGGATTTCGGTGAAACCGGGATGCTCGCCGCTGATCAGTTGCATAAAGCCGATCAGCGAGGTGACAAAGCCAAAAGCCACCCAGCTGAACAAAGGCACGAAACAGATCAGCAGCGCGACCTCGAACCAATCCAGCCCGTCGAGCGAGAATTGCACGCGCAGTTCGCTGGACGCGGCCAAACTCAAAACCGCCGTCAACAGCGCCAGCAAAAGCCGCTTCATCCCCATGCCGTGGGGGCGCGTCAAAACCTCGATCCGGCCCGGAGGATTGCCGAACAAATCCTGTACCGGCATCTCCAGCGGCGATTCCGGGGGGAGTTGGGGCAGGTTTATCACGGCCTCACCGTTTTGATCACCGTCTCGCTCAACGCCCCGCCATTGCGGCGCAGGAACAGGCGGAACTCGTTCTGCTTCAACCCGTCAACGCGAATGTCCAGCGTCACGCGCCACAGATCCTTCTGTCCTTCAACCGGCATGACATTGTTCAACAATACCGCCCCCTTGGGCAGATCCGTCACCGCCTCGACACGGCTGTCCCGGTTCAATCCGCGCAGCGACGCGCCCGCGAAATCGAAGATATAGCGCGTGGCCCCGGCAATCGGATCACCGCCCGGAATACCCCCCGGCCCCATGAAGTAATCGACGCAAATGGCATTGCCATCGCCCATCATGTCGCCCTGTCCCCAACGCAGGCGATAGGCGAAATCGCGGCGGTCACCGGCCCGCGCCGGTCGGTCGGAAATCCACATAGCGGCCATATTATCAACATTTTCCGAGATCGTGTTCATCTCGTACAACATGACCTCGCCCGGCCCCCAATCCCCCTGCGGTTCGACCCAGAGCGAGGGACGGCGGTTGTAGAAATTGAGGTCGTCCTGATAGTGGTCAAAGGCCTGATCGCGCTGGATCATGCCAAAGCCCTTCATACTGTCGGCGCGCAGCATATGGACACGCGGCCCCGGCGGATTGTCCAGCGGGCGCCAGATCCGCTCTCCATTGCCCGTATGGATGGCCAGACCGTCGCTGTCATGCACTTCCGGGCGCCAATCACCGGGCGTGTTGCGCTGGGCCTGATCGAAATAATACATGCTGGTGATGGGCGCCAAACCCAGCCGCCGGATGTCGCGCCGGATGAACAGCGATGCACGGATGCCATGTTCCACACCGCTGGCCGAACGCTGGATATCGAACGCATAGGCACCAGTCAGCGAAGGCCCATCGACCATGGCATGGATCAACAGGTGATCCTCGCCCTTCTGCTCGATCCAGAAATCGGTGAAGGCGGGAAATTCCTCCGGCCCCGGCATGGCGGTGTCAACCGCCACGGCGCGGGCGGACAGGCCATATTGCCCCGTCGGCCCCACCGCACGGAAATAGGACGCGCCAAGCGAAGCCAGCCAGTCGCCCCACCCCTTTGTCTCCAGCACGCGAAAACCTGCGACATCGACCGATTGCCCGCCGCCGAACAGGCCATGCGTATCGATGACCGTGCGCGCCATGCCGCCTTCGACAACATGGATGTTCACACGGTCGGGCGCCGTATCGCCCTTGGCCGGGAACAGGCGCAAACGGCCCGCGATTGTATCGGCGGGCTCATAGCTCAACCGCGCATGGGCGTCGAAATCGGGCACGGTCTTGGTCGCCAATTGCCGCGCATAGGGTTTGCGCGCCCGCAACTGCGCCTGTTTGACCAGATCGTCCCATGCAAAAACCCGTGGCGGGCCGAACCGTCCATCGGTTTTGCCGGCCGCCCACGCGTTCCCGGCCAAAACCGTCAATAAAGCACCAAATCCGCTTTTCGCCACGTCCCGGCGGGTCATTCCAAAAGTCATCATGATCCTTTGTGGTCGCGTCGCCAACCGATGATCACCTGATCGCCCGGTTGAAGAGCGCTAGACAAAACCTCGCTACGGCGACCGTCATTGGCCCCCAGCGCGACGGCAACGAAACGCGGTGCGCCATCGCTGCCTGAAACGTAAACGCCGCTCTGGCGACTGCGTTCCTCACCATGCAGGCTGAAAGTGAGGGCGGCATTGGGAACCAGCAGAACATTTTCGCGTTCGGCCAAATCAATTTGCGCCGAACCGTCCAGTCCGGGCAACAGATTGGCCCCCGGCTTGTCCTTGTCCGGCGGGGCAAGGGCAAAGATTGCCTCGCGCCCGCCATGGGCCAGACGGTCGACACGGATCAGCGTGGCGCTGCGTTCGGCATCGCTTTTGCCATCGATCAACACGCGGGCCCCGGCCTTGGCCGCCAGACGCCCCGCATCGCTTTCCGTGATCGGCACCGTCATGATCAGCTTTTCCGGATTGGCCGCGATGGTGCAAAGCGGTTGCCCCGCATGGACCCATTGCCCCGGCGCCACCGAACAGGCCACCAGATAGCCCGCAAAAGGCGCCCGCGCCATGGCATTGCCCATCAGGGCGCGGTCTTCCTCCAGCTTGCGCTCACCTTCGGCGATGGCATCCTGCGCCCGGCCCAGATCGATCTGCGCGCGTGAAACATCGGCGCGCGCACCCTCCATCTCGTTGACCGAAGGCACCCGCCCGCCCGATTTGCGCCACACGCTTTCATAGCGGTCCAACCGCACCTGATGTTCACGCAGGGTGATCTGGGCGCGCTGCTGGGCCTCCTTGGCGCTTTGCAAGGCGGCTTCGTTGGCGGCGATGCTGCGGGCAACGGCCTGTGTATCCAGAACCACCAGTTCCTGCCCCGCCGCGACCCGCATGTCGCCGGGCGAGGTCAGGCTGACCACCACGCCATCCTGCGCGGCGGCAATCGTCACCTCGCCTTCGCCATGCAGAGTGCCGCGCAGCGAGAGCGTGGGCGTCAGATCGCCCCTTTCGACCGGGGCGGTGAAATAGGGCGAATCCGTCCCCACCAGAAAGCGTGTGAACAGCCAAAGCGCCGCAAACCCGGCCAGCAGGACCAGCAACAGCACGACCAGTCCGCGCCGCCGCCGGGGCCTTTGCGCGCCCAGCAGACTATCGGTTGGCGACAGTTCAACCACAATGCGCCTCCTCGCCCATACCCTTCTCGCTCCATTGGCGGATGGTGGCAAGGGCGGCGGCATGGGCGGCCATGATCTGCGCCTCACGCGCGGCCAGAACATTGGCTTCGGCAATATAGAGCGCGGCAAATGTCGTCGCCCCGCCGCGATAGGCGATGCGCGCCGTGGCCAGAACCGCCTCGGCCTTGGCCAGCAATTCGTCGGCATCCCCCTTGGCCGTAACGGCATTGCTAAGCGGCATGGGCGATGTCTTTTCCAACCTTGCGCGCAGCGAACCCGCATCCTGTCCGGTCAGTCGCGCCAGATCGGCCAGCGCAAGGTCACGGGCATTGCGCGCCGCATCCTCGTCCGTGGCGTTCAATCCGACCATGACCCCGGCCATATCCTCGTCCAGCCCCGGCACCAGCCCGGCTTCATGGCGGAAATGGGCGATTTCGGCATTGTCCGCCCATGGTGCCATCATCGCATGGCGGGCGGTCAAACGCTCCTGCCACGCGCGCAGGCGCAGATAGGCCTCGGCCACCGCTTCGGCCTTGCGCAATCTTTGCGCGGCGCGATCGGCCTCCTCGGCATGGCGCTTTTGCTTGGCCTTGTGATGCAGCGCGCTCTGAATCCTGCCGCGAAACCCGCCGGGCGCCGGCATGCAAACCGGCGGCATGGATGTCAGCGCCTGCGCCACCATATCATCAAGCAACGCGTCGCCCGATTGGCGCCACCATGGCCCCGATGTGGAAGCTTCTGAAATTTGTGAAGAACCGGCCTGCGTAGGAACGCCCGTCTGCGGCGTACAGGCTCCGCAGGCAAGGATGAGCGCCGCAGCAACCCCTTGGAAAGAGGCCCAGCGTTGGGGAAACATAAGTTTGTGCACCCCACGTGCTTAGCAGAAGGAAAGCTGAACAGGGTACAAAGACCACTCCATCCATCGCGCATGGGCAACGCTTTGGCGGTCAACCTGTGACAAATCCGGGGTTTGGGATGGTGAAAGGTCGGGCTTGATTACTGCGTCAAATGGAACATAATAAGAACATATGAGAATCATAAACGCCCCTTCCCCGCTTTACAGCGATGCGCCGCCGATCCGCCGGTGGAGTTGTGGTGTCGACGCCATGGATGCCGCGCTGGGCGGCGGTCTGGCCTATGGATCGATGCATGAAATCTATGCCGGAGAGGTGGGCGATGCCGCCGCCGCCGCCGGTTTCACTCTGGCCGCGGCAACTGGGATGAGTGGGGGCGGGATAAGCGATGGTGCAAATGGTACGCCGCGCCCGATGCTGTGGTTGCGTTCACGGCGCTGTGTCGGGGCGGTGGGCGTGTTTCAGGGGGCCGGTTGGGCGGATTTAAGCGGGGCGCATGATGGCGGGCTGATGGGGGTTGTGGGTGACACCGTCGGGTTGATGCGGGCGGCGGTTGATGGGCTGCGCTGCGGGGCGCTGGGCGCGGTGGTGATGGAATGCTGGGGGGCGATGCGCGAACTCGATCTGACCGCCACGCGCCGCTTTGCGCTGGCGGCCGAACAATCGGGCGTGCCGCTTTTCGTGCTGCGCGTGGACGCCGCCCCCGCGCCCAGCGCCGCCCGCACCCGGTGGCAGATTTGCGCCGCCCCTTCGCAGGGGCTGGCACAAGCCGGGCCGGGTCTGGCGCCGGGGCGCGCCACCTTTGATGTGACTTTGTTGCGCCAACGTTCGGGGCCGTCGGGCCTTGAATGGCGGCTGGAGTGGGACCGTGAGCAATGCCAATTCCGTGAAGCGCTATCTGGCGCTGTGGTTTCCGCGCCTGTCCACCGACAGGTTCCGGATAGAACAGGGCGACAGCACGCCGCCTGATGCGCCTTTGGCCATGGTGGCCAAGGTGCGCGGGGGCATCAGGCTGGGCGCGGTCAATCGCGCGGCGCGGGATCGGGGCATGAGCGTGGGCATGACGCTGGCCGATGCGCGGGCGGTGCTGCCCGAACTGATCGTGGCCGATATGGACGAGGATGCCGATGCCCACTGGCTGATGCGTCTGGCGCGGCGGTGCGATGTATGGTCGCCCCATGTGATGGTGGCGCCCCCCGATGGGCTGGTGCTGGAAAGCACGGGCGTCGATCATCTGTTCGGCGGAGAGGCCGGATTGGCCGCGCAAATCGAAGACGCGATGACCCAGATCGGCATGGACATCCGCATCGCCGCCGCCCCCACGCCCGAGGCGGCGCAGGCATTGGCGCATTATGGCGCATGCCCGGTCAGGGATGGGCCGGTGAGAGATGGGCCGGTCAGGGATGAGGACGCCGCGATCCGCGCCCTGCCCATTGTCGCGCTGGGGTTGGACGGGGAAGCCACGCTGGCGCTGACCCGGGCGGGGCTGAAATCGGTCGGCGATGTGGCGGGGCGGTCGATGGCCAGCATTGCCGCGCGTTTCGGGGCCGATGCGGTCACCGCCCTGCGCCGCCTGCTGGGTGAGGAACAGGCGCCGATCGCGCCGATCACCCGCCCGCGCCCGCTGCGTTTTGAACGGCGTTTTCCCGAACCCATTGCCTTGCAATCGACCGTAGCGGCCTGTTTCCTTGACCTGTTGCATCAGGCCGCCGCCGCGATGGGGGAACGCGATCTGGGCGGGCGACGCTTTGCCCTCACCCTGTTTCGCAGCGATGGGGCGCGGCATCGGTTGATGATCGAAACCGGCCAGCCCACGCGTGATCCGGCGCTGGTGCTGCGGCTGTTTGATGAACGGATCGCGGCGCTGGCCGATCCGCTTGATCCCGGCTTTGGCTATGACCGGATCACGCTGTTCATCCCTGTGGCCCAGCCTTTGGCCGCCAGTCAGCCCGAGTTGGACGGCGCGGAACAACAGGATGCCGCGCTGGCCGAATTGATCGACCGGTTAAGCACGCGCTTGGGGCCGCAGGCGCTGCGCCGTCTGGTGCCGCAGGACAGCCATATGCCCGAACAGGCGCAACTGGCCCTCCCCGCGATGAATCTGCCCACTCCCCGCCGATGGCCCGCCCCGCCGCCCGGAGAGCCGCCCCTGCGCCCCCTGTTCCTGTTCGATCCGCCCCAGCCGGTCGAGGTCATTGCCGAAGTGCCCGATGGTCCCCCGCACCGTTTCCGCTGGCAACGTAAAATGTATGAGATCCGCCTGTATGAAGGCCCCGAACGCATCGCCGCGCCATGGTGGCGGCGCAAGGAAGGCGAGACCCCCGGCATGGGCGGATTGACCCGCGATTATTACCGGGTCGAGGATGTGCGCGGGCGGCGTTACTGGATCTTTCGCCACGGGTTGTATGAGGAAAAGCCCGATCCGAAATGGTATATGCACGGGCTTTTCGCATGAATGCCCCCGCATTTGCCGAAATGATCGCGGCCAGTAATTACAGCTTTCTGCGCGGGGCATCGCACCCCGCCGACATGGTGGTGCGGGCGGTCAGATTGGGCATGGTCGGCATGGGCATTGCCGACCGCAACAGCGTGGCGGGCGTGGTGCGCGCGCATAAGGCGTGGAAGGAGTTGGGCCGCGAGGAAAGCGGGCTGAAACTGGTGGTGGGTGCGCGGCTGGTTTTTGCCGATGATACGCCCGATATTGTCGCCTATCCGACCACGCGGCATGGCTGGGGGCGGCTGACGCGCTTGCTGACGCTGGGCAATCGGCGGGCGGAAAAGGGCGATTGCATCCTGCGCCTGCCTGATCTGCTCGATCATGCCGATGATCTGCTGCTGATCGCGACGGGACAGGACCGCGCGGTGGTCGAACAATTGCGCGAGGCGCGGCCCGATGCGGTCTGGATCGCCGCGCATATGTTGCGCAGCGGGGCCGATGCGCGGCGTCTGGCGCAGGTTCAGGCCCTGTCGGCGGCCACCGGCGCGCCAATTCTGGCCAGCAATGATGCGCTTTACGATACGCCCGATGCGCGCCCGCTGCACGACATCCTCACCTGTATCCGCGAGGGCGCAACGATCCACACCGCCGGGCGCCGCCTTGCCATCAATGCAGAGCGCTATTTGAAAAGCCCCGCCGAAATGGCCCGCCTGTTCCGGGCCTGTCCCGAAGCCATCGCGGCCAGCATCGATGTGCTGAACCGCATCACCTTTACGCTGGACGAATTGCACTATGAATATCCCCATGAACCCGTGCCCGATGGGTGGGATGCGCAAAGGTGGCTGGAACATCTCGTGCTGGAGGGCAGCCGCGCCTATTTCCCCGATGGTCTGACGCCGGACTATTGGGCCGTGCTGAACGAGGAATTCCGCCTCATCCGCTCTTGCAAATATGCGCCCTATTTCCTGACCGTGCATGACATCGTGCGTCACGCGCGCAGCCTTGATCCCCCCATCCTGTGTCAGGGGCGCGGCAGCGCGGCCAATTCGCTGGTGTGCTATTTTCTGGGCATCACGCCGATTGATCCGGTGCGTGAAAAGCTGCTCTTTTCCCGTTTCCTGTCCGAGGCGCGCAACGAACCGCCCGACATTGACGTCGATTTCGAACATGAACGGCGCGAAGAGGTCATGCAATATATCTATGCCCGCTATGGCCGTGACCGCGCCGGGATTGCCGCCACCGTCATCCATTACCGCCCGCGCAGCACGATCCGCGAAGTGGGCAAGGCATTAGGCATGAGCGAGGATGTGACCGCGCGCCTGTCCTCGACCATATGGGGCAGTTGGGGCGGCGATGTGCCCGATGCGCGGGTGACACAGGCGGGCTTTGATCCGGCCAATCCGGTGATTGCGCGCATGAAAAATCTGGTCGATCAATTGCTGTGTTTTCCGCGCCATTTGTCACAGCATGTGGGCGGTTTTGTGCTGACCCATGGGCGGTTGGATGAAATGGTGCCGATCCACAATGCCGCCATGCCCGACCGGACGTTCATCGAATGGGACAAGGACGATATTGACGAATTGGGCCTGATGAAGGTCGATGTGCTGGCGCTGGGCATGTTGACCTGTATCCGCAAGAGCTTCGACCTGCTTCGCCAGCACCGGCTGGGCGATTATCGGCTCAGCAATGTCCCGCTGGAGGATCCGGCCACCTATCGCATGCTGCAAAGGGGCGACAGTATCGGCACGTTTCAGGTGGAAAGCCGCGCCCAGATGGCGATGCTGCCCCGGATGCGGCCCGGCAAACTCTATGATCTGGTAATTCAGGTGGCCATTGTCCGCCCCGGCCCGATTCAAGGGGGGATGGTTCACCCCTATCTGCGCCGCCGCAATGGCGAGGAGAAGGTGGTCTATCCCAGCCCCGCCCTGCGCGATTTGCTCAAACGCACACTGGGCGTGCCGCTGTTTCAGGAACAGGCGATGAAACTGGCGATGGTCGGTGCCGGCTATAGTGTGGTCGACGCCGACCGTCTGCGCCGCGATATGGCCGCGTTCCGCCGCAATGGCCAGATCGAGGAAAACCACAGACGCAAGTTCATCGCCGGCATGATCGACAATGGCTATGATCCCGACTTTGCCGAAAGATGCTTTGAACAGGTCAAAGGCTTTGGCGAATATGGTTTCCCCGAAAGCCATGCGCAGGCCTTTGCGTGGCTGGCCTATGTGTCCTCATGGCTGAAATGTCGGCATCCGGCGGCCTTCACCTGCGCGCTGCTCAACAGCCAGCCGATGGGGTTTTACGCCCCCGCGCAACTGATCCGTGACGCGCAGGAACATGGCGTGGTGGTGCGCCGTGTCGATGTGAGCCACAGCGCATGGGATTGCACGCTGGAGGAGGGGGGACAGGTTTTGCGGCTGGGATTTTCCCGGCTGGACGGATTTCGGCGCGAATGGGGCGATGCGATGGCGCGTGAACGCAACCGCGCGCCCTATGCCTCGGTCGAGGATCTGGCCCATCGCGCGGCTTTGCCTCCTGCGGCCTTGCGCAAACTGGCCGATGCCGATGCGCTGGGATCGCTGGGCCATTCCCGGCGTGAGGCTCTGTGGGAAGTGCGCCGCAAACCGCCCGCGCAATTGCCGCTTTTCGCCCATGCCGATGCGCCTGAATTGGGGCGCGAAACCGATGCGCCCTTGCCCGCCATGCCCACGGCCGAGGAAGTCATCGCCGATTACCAGACCTTGCGCTATTCGCTCAAAGGCCACCCGATGCGCTTTTTGCGAGAGGCTTTGACGCAGGAGGGGGTAAAGCCCTGTTCTGTCCTGCAAAACGTAAAGGATGGCAGCAAGATCCGCGTGGCCGGCGTGGTGCTGACCCGGCAACGTCCGGGCAAGGGCAATGCAGTCTTTATCACCATCGAGGATGAAACCGGCGTCGCTAATGGCTTGCTGTGGGCACGTGACATGGAAAAACAGCGCGCCGCGGTGATGGGCGCGCGCCTGATGTTGCTCGAAGGCGTGGTTCAGCGCAGCAAGGAGAATGTCGTCCATGTCATGATCGACCGTGTCATCGACCGCACCGCTATGCTGGGCACCTTGACCGATACGCAGACAGATGGGCCCGCCCCCACCCGCACCCATCCGCGCAATGTCCGCATCATGCCCAAATCACGCGATTTCCATTGATGTGATAAAGGCCTCGCTCGCCGCGCTCAAACGCCGGGCGCGGTGGGTCAACATCGAGAACTGGCGGGCGGCAAAGGGCCAGTCGAGACGCACGATCCGCCCCGCCGCCACGCGCGAAGCAGCCGCAAATTCCGACACCGCCGTGATCAGATCGCCGCCATCCAGCGCCTCCAGCACTGCGCCATTGGCGGGCAATTCCAGCCGCACGTCCAGATCCTCCCAATCCAGCCCCGCCTGCGCCAGGGCCATGCCCAGATGCGCCCGCGTGCCCGAACCCTCCTCTCGCAACACCCAGACCGCGCCGCGCAAAGCATCCCGGTCCAGCGCCCGCCCCGCCAGAGGATGGCCGGGCCGCGCATAGAGGCCAAGGCGATCTTCTCCCACCGCCGTAACGCGCAACAGATCGCCCTGCGCCTCGCCCTCAACAAAGGCCAGATCGGCATCGCCCGCCAATACCGCCTGCGCCCCCTCCTGCGTATTGCCCAGCGTCAGGGCCAGTGTGATCCCCGGATGGCGCTGCGCAAAACGGGCCATGCGTGCGGGCAGCCAATAGGTCGCCACCGTCTGGCTGGCCGCGATGCGCAGATGGCCGCGCCGCAATCCGGCCAGATCGTCCAGCGCCTGCGCCGCCTCTCTCGCCCGCGCCAGAACGCCGCGTGCCTCGGGCAGGAACGCTCTCCCCGCTTCGGACAATTCGATGGACCGCCCCACCCTGTCGAACAGGCGCAACCCGTGCCGCCCCTCCAGCACCGCAATCGCCGCGCTGACCGAAGGCTGGGTCAGGTTCAGCGCCTGCGCCGCGCGGGTCATGTTCAGGCTTTGCGCGACTTCAACAAAGATGCGGAGCTGTTCAAGGGTCATTCCATAGAAATAGCCTATCAAATATACATATTCAATTGATTGGATCATTGAATAGCAAACGCGCAAAAGCATCCCATGCTGAACCGTCCCAACATCCCTGCCCACCTGCTGCCCGGCCTGACGCTGGTTGGCGCCATTGCCCTTGCCGCCTTTGGGGTGGAATGGGTGCAACAGGCGCTGCTGGGCCGGGTGTGGCTGGATGCCTTGGTGGTGGCCATCATCCTTGGCGCACTGTGTCGCACAATCCAGCCCGCGCCGCAAACATGCGCCACCGGCATCGCTTTTGCCGCCAAGCCGGTGATGGAATGGGCCGTCGCGATGATGGGCGCCACGATCAGCCTTGGCGCATTGGCGGGCATGGGATGGACGCTGGTGGGGGCGATTGTCGGATTGATCGCGATGACCATTGCGCTGGGCTATGCCCTTGGCCGCTGGCTGGGGCTGAGCGGGCAGATGGCGCTGTTGGTGGCCTGCGGCAATGCGATCTGCGGCAATTCGGCCATCGCCGCCGTGGCCCCCGCGATTGAGGCCGATGGCGATGATGTGGCTGCCTCGATCGGATTTACGGCGGTGCTGGGCATTGTGGTCGTGCTGCTGGTTCCGGTTCTGGCGGGGGCCTTGCATCTGGACGCGGTGCGGGGCGGGATGCTGGCGGGGCTGACCGTCTATGCCGTGCCGCAGGTACTGGCCGCGGCCCATCCGATGGGGGCCGTTGCGGTACAGGTGGGCGCGCTGGTGAAACTGGTGCGGGTGCTGATGCTGGGGCCGGTGGTGACGGTCCTGTCGCTGGCCCATCGCGGAAACGGCGCGGCGCGGGGGCGGTTCTTTCCGGCCTTCATCCTGATCTTTCTGGCTCTGGCAGTGGCGCATTCGGTGGGCATCATCCCCCTCGCCCTGTCGGATGCGGCCCATCGGGCCAGCCTGCTGCTCACGGTTCTGGCCATGGCGGGACTGGGGCTCAGCGTCGATCTGGCCCTTGTCGCACGTTCTGGCCTGCGGGTCAGCGCCAGCGCGATCCTGTGCCTTGGCGTGCTGTTTGGCGTGGCGATCTTGATCGTCAAACTGGCATGATCGTCAAACTGGCGGCATGAATTTCATTTCACTTGCCCCGCCCCGCGCCAAGGCCTTAGTGAAAGACGATGAACCAGATAATGGTGGTGGAAGATGATGCCGAAGTGGCACAGGTGATCACCGATTGCCTGCGCGCGCAAGGTCATCATGTCCTGCAAGCCACAACCGGGCGCGAGGCGCTTGCCCACACCCGCACGACCCGCTTTGATGCGATTACGCTGGACCGGATGCTGCCCGATATGGACGGGCTGGCGCTGGTGGCGCGGTTGCGCGCCGAACAGGTGATGACGCCGGTGCTGATGATTTCCTCGCTGGGCGATGTGGATCAGCGCATTGCGGGCCTGCGGGCGGGCGGCGATGATTATATGGTCAAGCCATTTTCCCCCGATGAAGTCGCCATGCGCGTCGAGGTGCTGTTGCGGCGCGGACGGGATTATCCCGCCGAAGGGCGCCTTGTGGTCGGCCAACTGGAAATGGATCTCATCAAGCGCAAGGTCTGGTTGGGCGGCGAACCGGTCGCCTTGCTGCAAAAGGAATTTCGTCTGCTTGAATTCCTTGCTCGCCATCCCGGCCAGATTTTGAGCCGCCAGATGATCTTTGAACAGGTCTGGGGCTATTTCTTTGATCCGGCGGACAATCTGATCAATGTCCATATCGGAAAATTGCGCCGCAAGCTGGAACGGCCCAACCAATCTGGCAAGAGCCAAAACGCCATCATCGAAACGGTGAAGGGCGAAGGCTATCGGCTGGTGGCAGACTGAACTTGCCCATCAAGCCCCCTCGTATGCCGCGCCCCGATCTGCCATGGGGCGAATTGCGCCGGACATCGGCGTTCAGGCTGATGCTGATGCTGGGCGCAGTGTTCTTGCTGGCGGTGGTCGCGCTGTTGGGCTTGACCTATTTTCTGACCAAGGGCGAGTTGATCAACCGGTCCGACCGCATCATCGCATCGGAAACCGCAAGGTTGGGCCATGCCCCCACCAACCTGCGCGCCGATGAGGTAAAGGCCGCCATTGCCACCAGCATTTCGGGTCTCAACTATTTTGCCCTGATCGATGCGCAAGGGCATGAAATCGCAGGCAACCTGAAATGGAATGGCCCACCCCCGACCGAGGCGATGAAGGAGTGGCCCGCCGGGACGCTGGCCCCCGGACCACTGTTGTCCATGACCACGCGCCTGCCCGATGGGCAAAGTCTGATCGTGGCGCGCGACATTACCCCGGCGGTTGAATTTCGCACCCGCATTCTGGACCTATCGCTGACGGCGGGGGCCATCGTGATCCTGTCCGCCTCCATCGCCGCCATCGCGCTCAGCCTTGGCCCGATCCGCCGGATTGCCCAATTGCGCACCGATGCCAAACGCATTTCGGCGGGCGAGTTTTCACACCGCATTCTGGTTTCGCCGCGCGGCGATGAACTCGATCTGGTCGCCGACACGATGAACGGCATGGTCGAGGAGATTGAGCGCCTGATGGAACAGGTCAAAGGTGCGACCGATGCCATTGCCCATGATCTGCGCAGCCCGTTGGCGCGGCTTCGCATGCGTTTGGCCATGATGGACCCGCGCCCCGAAGGCGTGGATCAGGCGGTAGAGGATATTGACGCGGTGCTGGGCCGTTTCGACGCCCTGTTGCGCATTGCCGAATTGGAAGCGGCCAATCGCCGCGCCGGTTTCGGCCCGCTTGACCCGATGATGCTGATGACCACGGCGGCCGAACTCTATGAACCGCTGGCCGAGGAGCGCGGGATCGAAATCGCCATCAGCGGCAGTTACGGCCATCAGATCATGGGCGATGAAGCGCTGCTGGTCGAGGCGGTGGGCAACCTGCTGGACAATGCGATCAAGTTCGCGCCGCAAGGTGGGCGTATCCGCCTGAACCTGATCCGGCGGGCGCAGGAACTTATCATCGAACTGGCCGATAATGGGCCGGGCATTGCGCGGTCGGAACGCGACGCGGTGCTGCGCCGTTTCTATCGCGGCGCGGCCAGCAGGCAAACGCCGGGATCGGGGCTTGGCCTCAATCTGGTTGCGGCGATTGTGCATCTGCACGGGTTCGGATTGGAACTGGGCGATGCCGGACCGGGATTGGTTGTGCGCATACGCGCCGCGGAATGGCGCAACGACGCCGCGTAAAGCCGCGAAGCGAGGCATGCCGTAAAAGAAACGCCTCGCTCAGAATTCAGTCAGTCCTGAACCTCGGCACCCGCTTCTGCGCGCTCCTGCGCCATGGCGGCTTCCTGCTTCTTTTTCTTGTCCTGATCGTAATGCCATTTGATCGAGAAGAACATTCCCGTCCCAAAAACAACGACCTTGAGGGTGATCAAAAATACGGGAACCCATTCCATGGCGAATAGCTGACTCTTTCTATGGCGAGGCAAATTGCCTCAAAACGCCGGTCCAGATGGAAATCTGCACAATGCAGGGCATCAACGCTTGAACCTGTCCCGGCGACACCCTTTACCATTAAAAAAGGACCAATTCCGTCGGGCATTGGCGCCCATACGCCCGGTGACCATCCTTGCGCAAGCGACAATCCAATCCATCGCAATTGCAAAAACCGCATGTCAGATTGCCCCCGATTGCCGCAATGCAGCAAACTAAAATCCAATTCATTTGAAACCCCGCCCCAAGGGTACGAAACGCAGACCTGCAACCGGCGCATCCCCCCCCATCGCGTCGCCAAGATCGGGTCTTCATGCTTCAACTCGTCAAAATCGCACTAGGCAAGCCATATACCTTTGTGGTGATGGCCATCCTCATCGTGCTTGGCGGTTCCATCGCCTGGCTTCGTTCCCCCACCGACATTTTCCCGGACATCAAAATGCCCGTCATCGCGGCGGTGTGGTCCTATAAGGGCCTGCCCCCCGAAGACATGGCCGGGCGCGTCGTTTACTATTACGAACGCCAGCTATCGACCACCGTCAACGACATCGATCACGTCGAAAGCCAGTCCTATGCCGGCATGGGCGTGGTCAAAATCTTCTTTCACCCCGGCGTCGACATCCGCACCGCCACTGCGCAGGTGACCGCGATTTCGCAAACCGTGCTGAAACAGATGCCGCCGGGCATGACGCCGCCGCTGGTGATGAATTATAACGCCTCGACCGTGCCGATCCTGCAATTGGCGCTGTCATCGCCGACGCTGGGCGAACAAAAGACGTTCGACTTTGGCATCAACGCCATCCGCCCCGGCCTGGCCCAGGTCGAAGGCGCCGCCGTCCCCACCCCCTATGGCGGGCGCGAACGTCAGATCCAGATCGACATCGATCCCGCCGCCCTTCAGGCCCACCACCTGTCGGCCACCGATGTCGGCACCGCCCTTGCCGCGCAAAACCAGATCGTGCCCCCGGGCACCGCGCGCATCGGCACGTTTGAATATACCGTCCATCTGAACAACAGCCCCAGCGCGATCGATGATCTCAACAAGCTGCCCATCCGCACGGTGGGCGGCACGACGATCACGATTGGCGATGTGGCCCACGTTCACGACGGATCGCCCCCGCAACAGAATATCGTGCGCGTCAATGGCACCCGCGCAGTGCTGATGACCATCCTCAAGGCAGGGTCCGCCTCGACCGTGGCGATTGTCGATGGCGTCAAAAAGATCGTGCCGCAATTACAGCTTACCCTGCCCTCGGACCTGCATATTTCGTTCCTTTCCGACCAGTCGGTCTTTGTCAAAGGCGCGGTTTCGGGCGTGATCCGCGAAGGCGTGATTGCCGCCGTGCTGACCAGCCTGATGATTCTGCTCTTCCTTGGTTCGTGGCGCTCGACGGTGATCATCGCAACCTCGATCCCGCTGGCGGTTCTGGCCGCGGTGATGGGTTTGGCGATGACGGGCGAAACGCTCAACATCATGACGCTGGGCGGCCTGTCGCTGGCGGTCGGCATTCTGGTGGATGACGCGACCGTCACCATCGAAAACATCAACTGGCACCTTGAACAGGGCAAAGGCGTGCAGGAGGCCATCCTCGATGGCGCGCAACAGATTGTTCAGCCTGCTCTCGTCAGCCTGCTGTGCATCTGCATCGCCTTTGTGCCGATGTTCTTCCTGCCCGGTGTGGCCGGCTTCCTCTTTGCGCCGATGGCCAAGTCGGTCGTCTTTGCAATGATCGCCTCGTTCATCCTCAGCCGTACTTTGGTTCCCACCATGGGCAACTATCTGCTGCGCGCCCATGCCCCCGAACATATCGGCGAACAAATGCGCGAGCATGACGCCGCCGTCGGCCATCCCGGCACGCACAACCCGCTGCGCCGGTTCCAGCATGGTTTCGAGGTGCGCTTTGAAAAGATCCGCAGCTGGTATGTCGGCGCACTCAGCCTTGCGCTCAACCGGCGTAAACAGGTGATCGTCGGCTTTGCGGTCATCGTCGCGCTTTCGCTGGTGCTGGTGCCCTTCCTTGGCCGCAACTTCTTTCCGGCGGTGGATACGGGCCAGATCGGCATTCACGTCCGCGCGCCGGTTGGCACGCGTATCGAAGAAACCGCCGCCATGTTCGACCGGATCGAAGACCGCGTCCGCTCGCAATTGCCCAAGGGCGAAATCGCCAGCATGACCGACAACATCGGCCCGCCGGTATCGGGCATCAACCGCGCCTATTCGAACACCGGCGGCATCGGCCCACAGGACGGCGACATCCTGATCTCGCTGAAGGAAGACCATGGCGCAACCGACGATTATGTCCGCCAACTGCGCGCCGATCTTCCCAAGGCGTTTCCGGGCGCGGTCTTCTCGTTCCTGCCGGTGGATATCGTCAGCCAGATCCTGAACTTTGGCGCGCCCGCCCCGATCGACGTGATGGTCACCGGCCCCGATGCCACCGCCAATGAAGCCTATGCCCATATGGTCGCGGCAAAAATGGCGCGCATTGGCGGCGTGGTGGACGTTCGCCTGCAACAGGCGTCCAACTATCCCCAGATCGGCGTCAACATCGACCGCGCACAGGCGGACCGTCTGGGCATTACCGAAAATGACGTGACACGCTCGCTATCCGTCGGCCTGTCGGGGTCCAGTCAGGTGGCGCCCACCTTCTGGCTCAACCCCAAAAATGGCGTGTCCTACCCAATCGTGGTCCAGGCCCCGCTGTGGCACACCGACAGCATCGCCGCCCTGCAAAATACCCCCATCAGCGGCAGCACCGGCGCGTTCCAGACGCTGTCCGCTCTGGGCACGTTAAAGCGCGGCCCCAGCCCGGCGGTGATCACCCATTATGCGGTGCGCCCCGCCTTTGACATCTATGCCGCGACGCAAGGGCGCGATCTGGGCGCGGTTTCGGCCGACATCCAGAAGATCCTCGACGCCACCAAGGGCGACCTGCCCAAGGGCGCACAGGTTGCCTTGCGCGGTCAGGTGGAAACGATGAACACCGCCTTTGTCGGCCTGATTGCCGGTTTGGCGGGGGCCATCGTGCTGATCTACCTGCTGATCGTGGTGAATTTCCAAAGCTGGGCCGATCCGGCCGCCATCGTCTCGGCTCTGCCTGCGGCATTGGCGGGGATCGCATGGATATTGTTCGCCACGGGCACCACGCTTTCGGTGCCCGCACTGACTGGGGCCATCCTGTGCATGGGCGTGGCGACCGCCAACTCTGTGCTTGTGGTCAGTTTCGCCCGCGAAAGGCTGGCGGCCTGCGGCAATGCGCTTCAGGCCGCGTTGGAGGCCGGGTCCACCCGTTTCCGCCCGGTTCTGATGACGGCTTTGGCCATGATCATCGGCATGGGTCCGATGGCGCTGGGCATGGGCGAAGGCGGTGAACAGAACGCCCCGCTGGGCCGTGCCGTTATCGGCGGACTTATCTTTGCCACCATGGCCACGCTGGTTTTCGTGCCTGTGGTGTTCAGCCTGATCCATCGCGGCGATCAGAAGGAGCTTTCCGAAAATGACTGATACTTCCTTTACGCAGGCCACCCCTCCCCCCCCTCGGGGCCTGCGGTCGGCGGGCATCGCGGCAGGGGCAATAGCCATCGCCGTGGTGCTCGCCGGCACCTGGTCGCGCGCACATGAAAACAACGAAGCGCGCGCATGGGCCGATGACCAGAGCACCCCCACCGTGCGCCTGATCACGCCCAAGCCCACCGGCGCCAGCGACGAACTGGTTCAACCTGGCACGATCGAGGCATGGACATCGGCCCGCCTGTTCGCCCGCGTCCCCGGATATGTCCGCGCATGGTACGCCGATATTGGCGCAAAGGTTGCCGCAGGCGCGCCCCTTGGCGCCATCGACACGCCCGAATTGGACCAGCAGATCATTCAGGCCCGCGCCACCCTTGTCCGCGTCAAGGCCGAGGCGACGTTGGCCCGCACCACGGCGGCGCGCTGGACCGACCTGCTCAAAAGCCATTCGGTTTCCCAGCAGGAGACCGATGAAAAAAACGCCAATGCCGCCACCCACGTCGCCGCCGTGAACGAGGCGCAGGCCAATCTGGGCCGGCTTCTGGCGATGAAGGCCTATGCCACGATCCGCGCGCCCTTTGCCGGGACGGTTACTTTACGTAACGCCGACATTGGCGATCTGGTCGGGCCGGGATCGACCAATCCCAACCCGATGTTCGCCATGGCCGACGGCCACCGCCTGCGCGTCTATGTCAGCGTACCCCAGCAATATGCCCCGCTGATGCGTTCGGGCCTGACGGCGCGTTTGACCGCGCCTGCATGGCCGGGGCGCAATTTCACGGCCCGGCTGGTCGATCAATCGGGCGCGATCAATCCGCAGACCGGCTCGCTTCAGGTGCAATTGGTGATGGACAATGCCGACGACGCGCTGCGCCCCGGCGGCTTTGCGCAAGTGCACTTTGATGTGCCGGTGCCCGCCGGACGGCTGAACCTTCCGGCCAGCGCGCTGATCCTGCGCGGCGGCGGGACCAAGGTGGCCACCGTGGATGCATCGGGCAAGGTCCATTTCGCCAACGTCACCATCGCGCAGGATCAGGGCAATTCGGTCGACATCTCATCCGGCCTGAAACCGGGCGAGAAGGTCATCGACAGCCCGCCGGACTCGCTGCTGGACGGTCAAAAGGTCCATGTTGCAGGGGGCGCGAATGGCTAAGCGCTGGATCGGGTTTTTACCCCTTCTGGCGGCGGCCTGTAGTCAGGCACCCGCCTATCGCCCGCCCCAGGCGCCCCTGCCCGCCACGTTCGCCGATGCCGACAAAGTATGGGGCGAGGCCCAGCCCGCCGCGCCGCAGGTGGACAAGGCATGGTGGCATGGGCTTAACGATCCGGCGCTCGATGCGTTGGAGGAACGGCTGGACAAGGACAATCCCAGCCTTGCCGCGATCCTTGCCAAGCACCGGCTTGCCATGGCCGCGCTGCGCCAGAGCAAGGCGGCGCAGATGCCCGATGTGGAATCATCAGGCACGTTGACACGCAACCGGCAATCGGATGACCGCCCTTTGCGCGGCGGAACACAGCCCGATTATTATGGTTCCGATACGGTCGGCGCCACGGTCAGCTATGAACTGGACATGTGGGGCCGGGTGCGCGATTCCGTCCGTGCGGCGAAAGCCAATGCTCTGGCCAGCGCCGATGACGCGGCTGCGCTGCGCCTTGCGCTACAGGCCGATCTGGCCAGCACATGGGCGGCCATGCGCGGGGCGGATCTGGAAATCGCGATCCTGTCCGATGCGGTGGCGGCCTATCAACGCGCCGATGATGTGACGCATCACCGCTATGACGGCGGCATTGCCAATGGCATCGACGTGGGCCGCGCCGATGCGCAATTGGCCGATGCGCAGGCACAACTGGCGCAGGTCCGCGCCCAGCGCGCCATTCTGGCCCATGCCGTAGCCACATTGGCGGGTATTCCGGCGGGTGAAGCCCAATTTGCGCCGCTTGATGGAACGCTTGGCGTGTTGTCGACGCCCGCCGCCCTGCCCGCCACGCTGTTGCAGCGCAGGCCGGACATCGCGGCGGCTGAAAGGCGCATGTATGCCGCCAATCGCGCCATCGGCGTTGCCCGCGCCGCACGGTTTCCGCAAATCTCGCTGGGCGGCAATGGCGGGTTTCAGAGCATGGCGGTGTCCAGCCTGATTTCCGCGCCCAATGCGTTCTGGGCCGTGGGGCCGCAATTCAGCCTGCCGATCTTTGACGGGGGGCGGATCAAGGCGCGCATCGAAGCCGCAAGAGCCGATTGGGACGCGGCCAGCGCCAATTATCGCGGCAGCGTGTTGCAGGCCATGCGCGAGGTTGAGGACAGCCTGACATCCATGGACCAATTGCAACAGGAAGGCGCCGCGCAAAACCGGGCCGCCGCCGCCGCAGGGCAAGCCTCCAAACTGTCCTATGAACTCTACATCAAGGGCGCCAACACCTTGCTGGACGTGGTGACGGCTGAAACCGCCGAACTGGCCGCCCGCCGCCGCGCCGCGCAAGTCGCAACGCAGCGCGTGCAGGTCAGCATCGCCCTCGTCCGGGCGCTGGGAGGGCCAGCAGCTTAGAACAACGCGTCATCGAACAGGGCGTCATCATCATCCGGCGGCGGATTGGTGGCGCCCAGCCCGGCATGGACCACAGAGATGCCCATCAGTGGCGCCATGCCGGGCAACAGATGGCGATCATGCACGCGCCGTTCGCTGCTCATCGTATATTTGCGGGCCATATCTCCCATCAACCCTTCGACCGGATGGGGCTTTTGCGCCGCGACATCGACCTCATCGCGTCCGGCCAGAACGGCAAAACTGTCGGTCATCGCGCGCAGGCTTTCCGACAACGTGCCGCAAATGGACAGTTCATCGGACGCCGCATCAATCATGCTGGCAATGCCCTGGGCGCGTTTGTCAACATCGGCCATGGCCTGCTCGCTCTCGCTCGCGCCTTGCCGGATGATCTGCAACGCATTGCCCAGCATCGTGTCGACGCCCGGTTGGCCGGTCATGCTATGGCCATTTTCGAACGCCTGACTTTGCACCCCCAGATCGTCGGCCACATGTCCGATGCCAAGGATCAATTCGGCCAGTTGCTGGGAACAGATACGGATTTCATCGGCGATCACCGCCACCGGGCGCCCGATCTGGGCATCGCGGCGGGCGCGAATGTTCACGTTGATCGCCATGTAATCGACGTCAAAGCGCAGGCTTTCGATCGCCTGTACCCGTTGGCGCAGGGCGTGGACAACCTGCACCACGACTTCGGCAATTTCGGTGGCCTTTTCATTGGCGCGCTGCAACTGGCCGGTCATGCCATGGGCGTCGGCGATGCAATTGCTCAGATCATGCAGAAAGTCATTGCTTTGGTGCATCGTGTCGTCACGGCGGCCATTGCCCAGCAATTGCGCGCAATCCGGCCCCAGCGCGCCCAAAGCATCGAGCAGATCGCCGGTCTGGTCGATAAAGTCGCGGGTCAGATCACCCAATTGATCGCCATAAAGGCGCAGCATATGGCCCCGCGTCCCGTCCGGATCGACCGCCGCCGGATCGGCCAGCAGGCTTTCCAGCGCGCGGCAGCCATCCAGCACGTGTTCGAGCCTTTGCCGCGTAATATCGCCCACCTGCATCGCGGCCAGCGCCGTGCCCACCCGGCTTTGCAGCCGCATGATGATGGCGCGGGTGTTGCCCGCCATTTCTGACAACCAGGCTTGACGCGACCGTAATTGCTGCACCTCGTCCACAAGACGATTGGGCACTTGGGGGATCACGCGTGCGCATTCGCGGGCCAGAACATCATCCACCCGGCGCATATCGGCAAGGCTGGATTGCATCACCTTGATCTGATTGTTGAAGGCTTCGACCTCGCGGCTGCCTGATTTCAGCTTGATGGCCATGTCATTGGCGAATTCGACAAATTCATCGGCGCCCGCCGCCGCGATCTTCAAATTGACCGTATAGAATTCCAGCACCGTCAAAATGCGCGCGATTTCCGCCGACAATGTGCCCAATTTCTGCATCACAGACGCCAGAGCGGTGACCTGACGCGACCTTTCGCTCTGGCGTTCGGGCGCCTCGCGCAACTGGCGTGCTGCCGAGAGCAAAGCCTCTGCCGCCTCGCTGTCCTCACCCGATCCGTCGCCCAGAACGCGGCCCATCACGTCAAGACCGGAAAGCACAGCCCCCATCGCCTCGACCAGCCGCGCCAGCGTTTCGCCCGCCGGAATAAAGCGGGAATCGAGGCTGATGACGATATCGGCCATACCCGCCTGTGCATCGGCGGTCTGGCCGATGCCGGGGCTGGTGGCGTCGAAAACGGGGAAGCTGGTATGTTTCATCAAGTTTCCCTTATTTCGAGGCCGCGTGGAGCAGTTCACGCGCCACATTGCCCAGCGGTACGACCCGGTCGACCGCACCGCGAGCGATGGCTTCCTTGGGCATGCCAAAGACGATGCTGGTGGCTTCGTCCTGGGCAATGGTGCGCGCGCCGGCCTGCTTCATTTCCAGCATGCCCTGCGCCCCATCATCGCCCATCCCGGTCAGGATCACGCCGACGGCATTGCTGCCCGCCGATTGCGCCGCCGAACGGAACAGAACATCGACCGAAGGCCGGTGGCGCGACACCAGCGGCCCTTCGCGCACACTGACCGTATATCGCGCGCCTTGACGGGTCAGCAGCGTATGGCGCCCCCCCGGCGCGATCAGCACATGGCCGCGCATGACGGTGTCGCCATCTTCGGCCTCTTTGACATCAACCTCGCACAAGTCATTGAGACGTTGGGCAAAGGATCGCGTAAAATGTTCCGGCATATGCTGGACAATGACAATGCCGGGCGAGTTCGCGGGCAGAGCTTCCAACACTTCACGCAACGCCTCGGTCCCGCCGGTGGAGGCGCCGATGCACACGATCTGTTCGGTGGTCCGGCTCATCGCCCGCGTGCCCGGCGGCGGCAGAACCGCGTCGGCGGTCAGCTTTTGCTGGGGCTTGATCATCGTGCGTTCGTTGCGCGCCGAAACGCGGGCGCGGGCGGCGCCTTTGACCACATCGCGGATGCGCTGATGCTGTTCGGCAAGGAAATCGGCCACCCCGGCCTGCGGCTTGAGGATGATGTCCACAGCGCCCGCCTCCAGCGCCTGCAGCAAGGTTTCGGAACCATCCTCGGTCAGCGATGAACACATGACCACCGGCACCGGACACTGGCTCATCAATTTGCGCAGGAACGTGATGCCGTCCATGCGCGGCATTTCCACATCCAGCGTCACCACATCGGGCAATTCATCCTTGATATAGCGCGCCGCGGCAAAAGGGTCGCTGGCCGCCGCGATCACCTCAATCTGGGGATCGGCGGACAGGATCTTTGTCATCATCTGGCGCACGCTGGCCGAATCATCGACGATCAAGACACGGATCTTGGGCATCAGCCTTACCCCTTTTTCCTGAACACCGTGTTGGCCACGGTGGTGAGCGGCAGATCAAAGCCATGGATCGATTCCGAATGGCCAAGGATCAAATGGCCTCCGGGGCGCAGATTGTCGCAAAGGCGTGAGATGACCTTGTATTGCGTATCACGCTCGAAATAGATCAACACGTTGCGGCAAAAGATAATGTCCATCGGTTCGCCAACCGGATATTTCTCATCCATCAGGTTCAACCGGGCAAAGCCCACCTTGCGCCGCAATTCGGGAATGATGCGGGCTTCGCCGCGGCGCGGATCGCGGGCGGCGGCGACATAGCGCGCGCGCAATTGCGACGGCACGGGCGCAAGCGCGGTCACCGGATAAATCCCCCGCCGCGCCTCGGCCAAAACATTGGTGTCAATGTCGGTGGCCAGGATGAAATATTCCATATCCTTACGCGTGCCGACAAAATCGGCCAGCATCATGGCCATCGTATAGGCCTCCATCCCGGTCGATGCGGCCGAACTCCAGCACCGGATCCGCCGCCGCCCTTCGGCCTGCATTTCGGGCAGGATTTTTTGCGCCATGTAATCGAAATGGCCCGGTTCGCGGAAAAAGTCGGTCTTGTTGGTGGTGATGGCGTTGATGAAATCATCGACCGCCTCATCCGTGGCATAGCCCGACAGGATGTGTTCGCAATATTCATTGATGCTGGAAAAGCCGCCCTCGCGCACGCGCCGGATCAGGCGACCCTCGATCATTTGGGCCTTGGTCGCCGGCATCTTGATCCCGGTTTGGGCCTGAATATAGGCCGCGATCTGCCGGAATTGCCGGTCACCGATGGACCCGGTACCTGTATCCAGTGCGAGAGCCTTGCCGGACATAATGTTTATGCCGCCCTTTCGGTCGATTGGCCGATCATGGCCGCATCCTGACTGGTCAAAACCTTGGCAATGTCGATCAGCACGACAAAGCCGCCATCCTGACGAATGACCCCGGTGATGTAATCGGAACGCCAGCGCACGCCGATATCGGGCGCCTTTTCGATGGTGTCGCGCGGATAGGCATTGACCACCAGCGCCCGGTCGATGACCAGACCCAACACGATCGTTTCCCCTTCACGCGGCACCTCAAGGATGAGAATGCGCGTCAAAGGCGTGGGTTCGGCCCGCGGCAGGCCAAGGCGCAGCCGCAGGTCGATGGTGGGCACGCCCAACCCGCGTACGTCGATCAACCCAAGGAAATGTTCCGGCGCGCCGGGCAGGTGGAACGATTCCTGATAATCCAGGATCTCGCGCACCTGCTCGACCGGAACGGCGAAGATTTCAGCCCCGATGCTGAAAGTGACTGCCTGCACGGCGCCGTCCCCGCTCATGCCACGCGCTCGAAATCGAGGTCGTCGGCGTCAGGTCCACCCTGATCCAGATCGAGGGCAAAGCCGCGCACGCGGTCCTGTTGATGGGCCACAGTATTCACGCGCGGGGCGCGGAATGTGGGGCGTGCGACCGGCGCCTTGCGGACGGGCTTGGCGGCCTTCTTGACCGGCGCGACATGCGATTTGTTGTCGGTGCGGAAGAAAGCGACGCTGGCCTGCAATTCCTCGGCCTGCGAAGCAAGTTCCTCGGCGGTCGCGGAAATTTCCTCGGACGAACCGGCGTTTTGCTGCGTCACCTTGTCCAATTGCTGGATCGCGGTGTTGATCTGGGCCGAACCGATGTCCTGTTCGCGGCACGCCGCGCTGATTTCCGCCACCAGTTCGGCGGTGCGGCGAATGTCGGGCACCAGTTTGGTCAGCATCTCGCCCGCTTCGGTGGCCGCCTTGACGGTGTCGGTCGACAGGGTGCTGATTTCGCTGGCCGCCACTTGACTGCGTTCGGCCAGTTTGCGCACTTCGGAGGCCACCACGGCAAAGCCGCGCCCATGTTCGCCCGCCCGCGCCGCCTCGACCGCGGCGTTCAGCGCCAGCAGGTCGGTTTGACGGGCGATTTCCTGAACAATGCTGATCTTTGACGCGATGGTCTGCATGGCCACGACGGCCTTGCTGACGGCGGCGCCGCTGACTTCGGCGTCCTTGGCCGATTGGCGGGCGATCTTTTCGGTCTGGGCGGAATTGTCGGCGTTCTGCTTGATGTTGCCGGCCATTTCCTCGATCGAACTGGATGCTTCCTCGGTGCTGGCGGCCTGTTCAGTGGCGCCTTGCGACAGGGTTTCGGCGCCTGCCGACATTTGCTGCGAACCCGATGCGACATTGTCCGCCGCGCTCGACACATTGCCGATCACCTGCGCCAACTTGTTCACCATGTCGCGCGCGCTGGCCAGAAGGCTGGTCGTGTCGCCATCCTTGGTCTCCACGCGCACGGTCAGGTCGCCTTCGGCAATCTTGCTGATCACATCGCGGGCATAATCGGGTTCACCGCCCAATTGCTTCATCACGCTGCGGATGACGACGACCGCCGCGCCAACCCCGACCACAATGGCCAGAACCATGATGGCAAGGAACATCAGCCGCGCATTGGTATAGGTTTCCGCCGCCATCTTGGCCGTGGCCGCGCCGCCATCGACGTTGATCTTGACCAGCGTTTTCAGGTCAGTCGAAAAGTCATCATACAGCGGCTTGGACGAGAAGATTTTGCGGTGCGCATCATCATTCTCATTCTTGCGCGAATGCTGGATGATCTCATTATGGATCACCAGAAACTGCTCATATTTCTGGGAAAATCGGTCATAAACCGCCTTTTCCTCCGGCGATGAAATCAGCGCCGCATATTTTGCGCGCGTGTCGGCAATCGCCTTGAGCAAACGATCGGTGTCCTTTTCAACCTCGGCCATCTTGGCCTGATCGGTGTTGGCCACATGGGTCAATTCATTGACGCGCAGATCCGACGTGCCCGTATCGATCGTGTGGATCAAATCGATGCTGGGCATCCAGTTGGTGTTGATCTCGACTGCCTGATCGTTGATCTTGCTCATGTTGAAAATGCCCACGATGCCCAGCACCGTGGAAAGCAGCAGGACGGCAGAAAAGGCCGCCGCCAATTTCGTCCTAAGGGTAAGTTTCATAAGGCAATCCTCTGGAATTTGGGGCCTCTGGAATTTAGGGGCGGCGATCAATTGATGTTATGTTGCCGTGCGGACTGGGCCAGGCTTTCGGCAAAGATCAGTTCAAGATCGGGCAGGATGACGAATTGCCCGTTGGGCCGGGCAATCGCGCGGATGAAATCGGCCCGCCAACGCATGCCGACGGGCGGCGCTTCCTCGATGGGAACGCCCTCCATGGCGGCCACGTCCAGCACCTTGTCCGCAACCACGCCAATCGTGGTGGGTTCGCCTTCGACATCGGCCTCGATGACGATAACGCGCGTGTCCTCACCATGGTCGATTTTGGCCATGCCAAAGGCCACGGCCAGATCGGCCATCGGCACAATCGCCCCGCGCACATTGATCAGAGCATTGGCAAAGGAAGGCGCGCCCGGCACCCGCGTAATGGGCGGAACCTCAAGGATTTCGCGCACGGCCTGCGCATCAATGGCAAACATTTCGCCATCCAGCGCAAAGGTCAGCACCCGTTCGGGAACAGGAACGCCATTCATCATGTTCATGCCACTTCCCCCGCCCGTTCGGCCAGCAGGCGCTGGTTCTTTTGCGCACCGACAATCAGCGTCGACACATCAAGGATCAGCGCCACGCTGCCATCGCCAAGGATGGTGGCGCCCGAAAAACAGCCTTGCCCCGCATGAAAGCGCGAGAGCGATTTGATGACGGTCTGGGTGTTGCCGATGATCTGATCGACGACCAGACCGACGCGGCCGCGCCCCTGTCCGACAATGACGACTTTCTGGAACAGGTCGGCGGGATAATCGGTGCCGAAACTGTCGCGCAGCCGGACATAGGGCACCAGTTCGCCACGCACGTCGAGGAAGTTGCGCTTGGCCGTCGAGGTCACCTCGCTGGCGGGCAGTTCGATACATTCCTCGACCACGGACAGCGGGATTGCATAACGCCCTTCGCCCACCCGCACGAGCATACATTCGATGATCGCCAGCGTCAGCGGCAGGTGCAGCGTCATCGTCGTGCCGCGACCGTCCTGGCTGGAAATGTCGATCGTGCCGCGCAAGGATTCAATGCTGCGCTTGACCACATCCATGCCAACGCCGCGCCCGGACAGGTTGGTGATCGCCGCCGCCGTCGAAAATCCGGGGTGAAAGATCATCTGGAACAATTCGGCATCGCCCAACAGCGCGCCGGGCTGGATCAAGCCCTGCGATTCGGCCTTGGCGCGCACGCGTTCGCGGTTGATGCCGCGCCCGTCGTCGGTGATGGCGATCAACACCTCGCCCCCCGCCTGTCGCGCCGAAAGGGTCAGGCGACCGGTCGAAGGCTTGCCCGAAGCGACGCGTTCGTCGGCCATTTCCAGACCGTGATCGCAGGAATTGCGGATCAGGTGGATCATCGGATCGGCCAGACGCTCGATCACGGTCTTGTCCACCTCGGTCGCTTCGCCTTCGGTGACCAATTCGATGGTCTTGCCGGTTTCCCGCGCCAGATCGTGGACCAGACGGCGGAAACGGCTGAACAGATTGCCCACCGGCATCATGCGCATGGCCATGGTGGTGTCGCGCAATTCGGCGGACAGGCGCTCGATATCCTCCGACACCGCGCGCAGGGTCAATTCATTGACCGGCCCCGACATGCCCGCCAGCTGGGCCAGACGGCTTTGCGCGATGACCAGCTCGCCCACGCGGTTCATCAATTCGTCCAGCCTTTCGGCGGCAACGCGTACGCTTTCCTGCGCCGCCGGGGCGGTCTTGCTGGCTGTCGGTTGGGGCGCGGTGACGACGGTGGCCACCGGGACTTCCTTTTCGGTGACCTCCGGTTCGGGTTCATCGACCAGCGGCGTGATCGCCAGATCCATGTCGTCGATGACAAAGATGAAGACATCCTCGATGTCCTCACACGTCACGTCGCCTTCGACCACGATGTCCCAATAGATATAGCATTCGGTGGGAACCATGCTGGCCAAGGGCGGCAATTCATCCAGCCGCGGCGTGATCCGGCAATCGCCCAGCCCGCGCAATTCATCCAGCAAAGGCAAAGGATTGGTGCCATTGGCCATCGAACCGGGGGGCAGCTTGAAGGAAATGTGCCAGCCCTTGCGCTCGGCTTCCTCGATGCGGCGGGGGATGGCGACGCCTTCGCCATCGGCCACCGCCTTTTCCAGCGCGGCCAGAATCGCATCGCCCGCCGTTTCCAGCATCGGATCGCCCTGCGTGCCGACATCGATCAGCGCCTGCATGTGATCGCGGGCCGACAGAACCACGCCGATCAGCGCCTGCGAGGCTTCGGCCTTGCCCTTGCGAACGCGGTCAAAGGCGGTTTCACAATGGTGGGTGAAACGGGCCAGCGCCTCAAACCCGAACATCGCGCCCGAGCCTTTCAGAGTGTGCAGGCCGCGAAACACTTCATCGACCAGCGCGCTGCTGGTCGAATCCCCGGCCAGATCGAGCAAGGCGCGCTCCACCTGATCGAGCAGGTCCGCGGCCTCGACCCTAAAGGCGGCGACTGGATCGTCTTCGCTCATCGGCCCAGCACCTTTCGGGCGATCTTGACCAATTGGTCGGCGTTGAACGGTTTGACCAGCCAGCCGGTCGCGCCGGCGGCCTTGGCCTGTCCCTTGATCCCGTCATCGCTTTCCGTGGTCAGGAAGATGATCGGAACGCCGGTCTGCTTGCCCGACTTTCGGATTTCGCGGATCATCGTCAGCCCGTCCATGCGCGGCATGTTGAGGTCGGTGATAATCATGTCGAACCGCTGGGCTCCGGCCTTGGTCAGGCCTTCCATGCCATCATTGGCCTCCGTCACGGTATAGCCCGCGCCGGTCAGCGCGATCCGCACCGCCATGCGCAGGCTGGAGGAATCATCAACGGTAAGGATGGTCGCGCTCATGCAGGGATTACTCCATGGAACCAGAAATCGACATCGGCGGGTGTCTGAGGATAGAGACCCGACCGGTTGAGCAAGGAGATCAGCACCGGGTTGGCCGAAGCCGTCAGGCGGAAATGGCGATGGTTGCGGTCGGCTTCGGCGCGGGCGGCCAAAATCAATTGAACCACGCCCAGATCGCCCTCCTCCAGTTGGTCGACGTCAAGGTCGACGTCCTGTCCGGCCGCGAATGCCTCGCACAGCGCCTCATAGGCTGCCGAAACCGTTTGCAGCGTCACCTGCGGTGCCAGTCGTACCAATGTTGCCATAATCAAGCCTAACCCCGTCAAAGGCCTATTCAGGCGCCCTTTCATTGACTCAGGAGTATCAGAAGCTTGTAGATGGTTACTTTGAGAGGGACTGCGTAAACTCACGCAGTCCCGGAGCAATCATAATCGATTTTAGTTCACAACCTTGCCCGCAACATGCACAATACATTGAATTTATGCGGATATTTATTGATCATCAATAAGCGGCTTTGGCCCCATCACTTCGGCCAAAACCCGCGAAACATCTTCGGCGGCCAAAGGGCGGCTGAACAGAAAACCCTGCATGTCGGCACAGATCTGTTGTTTCAGGTAATCAAGTTGTTCATTGTTTTCGATGCCTTCGGCCACACAGCCAAGGCCAAGACTTTGCGCAAGGTTAAGGATGCCATGCACCACCGCCGCCGCATTGGGTTCGGTGGCGACCTCGCTCATAAAGGCGCGGTCGATCTTGATACGATCCAATGGAAAACGCCGCAGATAGGACAGAGACGACCACCCCGTGCCAAAGTCATCGAGCGAAAGCGTGACGCCCAGATCCTTGAGATCATTCATGATCTTTATTGTGACTTCGGTATCGTCCAGCGTCAGGCTCTCGGTCAGCTCAAGCTCAAGCCATTGCGGATCCATGCCAGACACTTCCAGCGCATGTTTAACGCTTTTAACGATATCGCCGCGATAGAATTGCTGAGCCGAAAGGTTGACGGCCATGCGGATCGGGGGATGGCCTTGCGCCTGCCACGCCATATTCTGCTGACATGCCTGCACCAACGCCCATTCGCCCACCTCGACAATCAGGCCCAGTTCTTCGAGCAAAGGCACGAAAACCGAGGGCATGACCAAACCTTGCTCTGGGTGGTTCCAGCGCAGCAAAGCCTCGACCCCGGTGATCTGATAACCGTCGAGCGCAACCTGCGGCTGATAGTAAAGGGTGAATTCGCCATTGGCGCAGGCCATATGGATGTCATTGGCCAATTCCTGCCAACGCATCGTCGCTTCGTTCATTTCGGGGGTAAAGTGGCGGTGAATGCCCCGCCCATTACCCTTGGCGTCATACATGGCCGTATCGGCCGCACGCATCAGCTTGGCCGGATCTTCGCCATCATGGGGATAGGTGCTGACGCCAATGCTGCATCCGATATGCAATTGGTGCTGCTCGATCATAAACGGCGTCTTGAGCGCAGCCAGCACCTTTTCGGCCACCACGTCAATATCGGCGCTGCTTTCCACATCGCCCAGCAGGATCACAAATTCATCCCCGCCCAGCCGGGCCGCCGTATCGCATTCGCGCAGACAGGCGCGCAATCGATCCGCCACGGTTTGCAGCAACATATCGCCCACGTGATGACCCAGTGAGTCATTGATATGTTTGAAATGATCGAGGTCCAGCATCATCACCGCCACCTTGCCGCGCGCGCGGCGGGCATGGGCGACGGCCTGTCCCAGCCGATCGGTCAACAACGTGCGATTGGGCAAACCCGTCAGCGCATCATGCAGCGCCATATAGCGAATGCGCGCCTCGGCCTCTTTGCGGTCATTGATGCTGCGGAAATTGTAAAGGATCACCTTGCGCTGATCGGTCTGATAGGATCGGGCAATAACCTCGGCATGGGTGATCATGCCATTGGTGGCCAACAGGTTCCAATCGTCATATTTGATAATTTCACCGCGCAGCGCGTCTCCCAAAAATGCCGCATCCAGCCCCAAATGGGCGAGGCCGGCAATCTCCCAAATCTTTTTGCCCAGCACATCGGCAGGGTCATCGGTCAACATATTCAAGGCCGCCGGATTGGCATCAAACACCTGGCCGGTCAGCGCATCGACCAACATGAGCCCATCGGGGGCCGTTTCGAACAGGCGGCGATAGCTGACCTCTGTGCGTTGCAGGCTGACTTCGGCGATCTGCCGCGCAGCCATTTCCTGCTCCAGCTTCGCATTCTTGGCGGCCAGCGTCTTTTGCGCATCCCTGAGGCTGAGGTGCGTGCGCACCCGGGCCAGCAATTCCTCGGTCTGGAACGGCTTGCTGATATAATCGACGCCGCCCGCCTGAAAGGCCGCGATCTTGTCCGCCACATCGGTCAGCGCGGTCATGAAAATGACCGGAATTTCCGCCGTCAACGGATTGGCTTTTAACCTGCGGCAGGTTTCAAACCCGTCGATCCCCGGCATCATCACGTCCAGAAGGATCAGATCGGGCTGGCCAAATTCGGCGCGTTTCAACCCTTCCAATCCGTCCTGGGCCACGGTCACATTGTAATTGTTGTCCTCCAGATGTTCGCCCACGACGCCCAGATTGACCGGGTTGTCATCGACCACCAAAATGGTCTGAACCTGTGCCGACACGTCCCCCATATCGGCAACAAAGGCTCCCGACATATCGCTCATGCCTGCTTCTCCCTATTATTCTCTATCAATGCCAAGAGGGCCTGCGACTGAAACGCACGCGCCATGCGCTGGATCGTATCGGCAAAGGCGCGATAGGCCGGGTCGAGCGCAGCGATTGCTTCGGCCTCGGCCCGCACCATGCGCATGTTCCCGGCAAGGGCCGCGCCATGCAGAGCATCAAGCGCATCGGCAGGCGGGATGATCATGGCATCATCTTCCGGTTCAACCGGATTGCCCTCTCCCATGATCCATTCAACGCCGGTCGCCTCACCCACCAGACGGATCATTTCGCCCCGATCCAATGGTTTGGGCAGGAAGGAACAGGCGCCCGCGGCCAGCGCATTGGACTGGTTCTGAGGCGAAATGCCCGAAGATACTGCGATGATCGGCACGGATTTCACGCCTTCATGCGCGCACAGGATCCGGATCGCCGCCAGCCCATCCATGACCGGCATGCGGATGTCCATCATGATCAGGTCTGGCGGCGAGGCAATCGCCTGATCAATCCCGGCCTGCGCGCTGGACGCCTGTTCAACAGTAAAGCCCAGTTCCGACAACATTGCGCTGAGAACCTCGCGATTGGCGGTGACGTCATCGACCACCAGCACACGCCGACGCGCGCCGCGATAGCCGGTGCATTCGGCAGGGCTGATCGCGGTGGCCGCTTGGACATGCGAAACGGGCAGATCGAGGTCGAACCAGAACAGGCTGCCCTCGCCCGGTGCGCTTTCGACCTTGAGTTCGCTGTCCATCAATTCGATCAACTGGCGGCTGATCGACAGGCCAAGGCCGGTGCCGCCCGAACGCTTCTCGGTCGCGCCCACCTGTTCAAAGGGCCTGAAAATGGCGGGCAATTCCTGTTCCGAAATGCCCACGCCGGTGTCGCGCACGGAAAAATTGAGGCGGACATTCTGATCACTGATAATCAATACGCTGACGCTCAGCGTAATACCGCCACGCTCGGTAAATTTGACCGCATTGCCCAGCAGGTTGAGCAAGACCTGACGCAACCGCTTTTCATCGGCCAGCACGAATTCGGGCAGATCGCTGGCCAATTCGCAATGGAATTCCAGCGCCTTTTCCTCGGTCCGCACCCGCATAATCGCCGCAATGCCCTTCAGGAAACCGCGCAGGTCAATGCTGGACGGGTAAAGTTCAAACTTGCCCGCCTCGATCTTGGACAGGTCAAGGATGTCATTGATCAGCGTGAGCAGATGCTCGCCGCTGTCGTGGATGGTCTGTGCCGCGTGCTTGTGGCGTTCCTCCAGTCCGCGCTCGCGCATCAGCAATTGGGCATAGCCCAGCACCGCGTTGAGCGGCGTGCGCAATTCATGGCTCATATTGGCCAGAAAGTTCGACTTGGCCTGACTGGCGCTTTCGGCCACCGAACGGGCAATGTCCAATTCGCGGCTCTGTTGGGCCAACTGGGCCTGAATGCTTTTGCGCTCGGCGATTTCGGCCTGCAATTGCTCGATCGCGGCGTCACGTTCCAAGACGCGCGCGGCCAAGGCTTCATTGGCCATGCGTAATTGCGTGGGCGACGGAATGGCCAAAAGCTTGGGCATCAATGGCCAAAGCGCCCCGGCCGTCGCCACCGAGACCACCGCCGTCAGCGCCTTGACCAGTGCCTGAATGCCGTAAATCGGCTTCCACAAGGTGATGATCGAAATGACATGCGTTGCACCGCATGCCAAAATGAACACCGCAAAGCATATGAACACCCAGCTAAAGGCAATATCGCCCCGCTTGCGCACCAGCATCACCAACGCCACCGGAATGGTAAAGTAGGCCAACGCCGTGATGGCATCAGCCAGCACATGGGTCCAAATCAGCTCTGGTTGCCACAATAGGCAGAAGCCGTGGGGGGCATACCCTTGAGCATTGAGAAGATTGTGAAAATACCGCAGCAAGGCCATGCCTTTCATCAGTCAGTTATGACTGTTTTACCACGGCTTCGCTTTAAATATTGTCGAGCAGATATTGAGCAGATTACCTAATAACACCTAAATCACAGAAAAATGGAAACCCCAGTTAAGCCCCTTATGATCGCCATGACGGCATCCTTTTACGCCATATTCTGCAATTTCACATTTCCGATCTTTCCTTGCAAAATGATCGAATGATTCCAGATGCAAGAAACACCGCCGCGCAAAAACGCATTCGCCCAATCCGGGAGATGAACAACGTCAAACCTTGCCATTCCGGGGGGGGGAGGTTTTGTTGCACCCGACGTTACCTTATTTAACGCTTTAAATCATTATCTTATAATGGACAAAGGACTGGACCGCGCCGACGCATTTCTGCGGGTTTCCGCGAAAATTGGCGAACCGTTTTCCGGCTGATTTGGACCCCACGCATAAGCGGCTATGCCATTGGCGACCTTGTGGGCTGGCAGGTGCAAAAACTTGAACGCGGCGGGCGCAGCGCCGACGCGCTTCGCTGGCGCGACAAGCTGCTCCAGGTCGCGCGGGAATATAACACGCGGGATAAACGCAAGGGTGAACGCGAAGGGCCGCTGCGATCCCGCGCTCGACACGATCTGCGCCAAGGCCAGACTGGCCCGCGCCACGGTGGTTCGCACGATCTGCACGTTGCAGCACCATCGCTTTCTGCAAAAGGTGCGCCGCACGCGCAAGTCAGAGCGCAGCCCTACCCCACCTCGCGCCTCGGCAGCATACTCCTGCCTGACGACCCCAAACTGGCGTGGGAACTCGGCCGCCCCGGCGCCCACTTCGAGGCCCAGACTGCGAGTTCAGCCAATAGGGAGTACCCCGCCCCGGAAGCTAAAGGGGGAAAGCGAGGCGTGGGAGCGAGGGCGTTTGGGCATAAGGCAAAGTCTGCGCTCCCTGCCCTGCCCCAGCATAGCGCCTGCCCGCCCAGCGCTCGTCGGTGCGCTCACCCTCGAGCGGCCCGGCCCACGTTTGGCAAAGCGCAAAAGCATCCTGAGGCGACGCGTCCAGCCAGATATCCCAATCCTCGCGGCGCAGGATCACCGGCATACGATCGTGGACATCTGTCATCTGATCGCTGCTTGGCACCATCACCATTGTGTAGCATTTGCCCCAAACATCGGTGGGCCGCCAAAGCCCCGCGACCGCAAAGGGCTCTTTCCCCGGCATGTGGCGGCGTTGATCTGTCGCAGATTCCGGCTCTGGCATGAAGTCAAGGGTTCCACGCTAGGCGCAGCGGCTCGGCACGCATCTCTACAAGCTATGCTGGGGGCATTTTGCCTTTGGGAAAGCACGCCCCAAAATCCCATTGATTTCAATTAGCACCTAGCCGCCTGCCGAGCGCCTTGCGATAACGCTCTGTTAAGCCGGATTTAGGCTGCGTGACAAACCAGGTAAGTCGGATATCCCAGTTTTTGATCCAGTCCTTGTACAAGGCTGTGGTATCATATTGACCGTAACCAGGGAACGGCGACATTTCGCAGGCATAGGGTCTGTTGTTGGCGATCATGATGTCAACCCGCATGAAGTCAATTCCGACAGATAGAGCCGCTGCTGCTTTTGCCGCCTCGGCGTAACCAACCGGAGCCACGAAATCGAGAGGGAGCCAGTTACGCTGGTAAGTGGGTTCATGCATGATCGAGGTGATGCGCTGACCGTCTGCAGTGAAATAGGCTATCCGTTCATCTTCGGTCTTCTCCCCAACTGTAACGACCGCAAAGTAAACCTTGCCGTTGCAGCAAAAGAAATTGACATCGACCAGCGGGCCATTTTCGCTGATGATTGCCTCTTCACCGAAAACTCTTTGCGTGGGATTGGGCCAGTACCGTCGACCGTACTTTTCGTTGTAGGGCAAACGCAACCATTGGCTAATGATCTCCTTGATGGAAGCAGGGTCGACCTGGCCGGTTCCAAGGAAAAGGTTTTGATTACATCCACTATTTGCCTTGACGACAATACCTGCGCGCAGGGCGTCGAGCGGTAGCTCTGATACCGACGTCACCGACCACAAAGTGCGAGCGACTTCGAGGCCGGGCGCGCGCTGTTTCATCCATTCCTTGGTGGCCAATTTATCGCCAAAAAGATGAAACAACGGGTTTTGATCGAAGATCAGGCGCCATATGCGCTTTTCACGGAACCGGGTCGGAACGGCTATGTTAGGCAGTGTCCTCTGCCGATAGGCTGTTCGTGCCATCCACATTGGGTGCTTAAGATATACGCATAAGTTTATCATCAGAAGAATGAGCAAATCACCACAAGATCCCCTTAGCTTCTGCATAACAAGCGCATTCCCCCCGAAATGTCTGAAAGCGGGTATGCGTAGATGCCCGCTTGGGAGCCCGCATCGCAGAAATTCTGTGGCAAGCAACCCTAATCCGAAGATCTTTCAAGGCACCAGGTCGTCTCGGCCATGGCACTTGGGAAAATACGATGAAGAACGTGCCTTCGGCCAGTTCAGCAGCCAATACCGCATGTCAGGCCCAATCAGCGGGTCGCGCTCAACGGATGGGACGCGGCAGTCGGTGGGACCAATTGGCTGGTCGAGAGCATCGACACCGCGATGGATGCTGGCGGGATCAAGCAGATGGTAAGGTTGTAGAGGGCGTAATGCTCATTGTCCGCCCCGCGAAACCCCTCACTCCGGCGCTTCACTCAACTGCCGAATATAGGCGATGATATCCGCCCGATCGAGCCTGTCGGCTATCCCGTCAAATTGCATCGACGTGCCCGGAATCATCTTTTTCGGATTGCTGATCCAACGATCCAGCGTCGCCGCGTCCCACTTGCCCCCCTTGCCGCGCAAATCCGCCGTATAGCCGAACCTCACGCTGTTCGTACCCATGGGCTTTCCATAAACCCCGAACAGGTTCGGCCCGCCGCGATCCGTCGCGCCTTCAATATAGGAATGACAGGCTTTGCATTGATCGAATTTCGACGCCCCGACTTTGGCATCGGCAACACGCATAAAATCGTCCAGCGTAGGATTTGCCCCCACAGCGCGCAGACGCTCTTCCCGGCGATCATCCGTGCACCCACCCACCATGACCAATGTTCCCAAGAGAAGGCCATGCAGGACACCCTTGGCGTGGCGTGGCAAAACGCTGGCGCATGAGGTCTTTTGGGAACGACTGGGCACGGATTCGCTGGGGTAATTCATGCCAATCGCGTTGCTCTCAAGCGCCCGGAATGTCCAGTTGGTCTAGGACAATCAACCCAAACTTGCACTTGGTTCCGCAATGCCCCCATCACTGGCCCAGCAATAGCACTATTCGGGCAACTTCCAGCTCATATAGAGCTTTAATTGCCGCCCCGCCACACTATCACCTTTCAAACTCATCGGCTCCAATTGTAGGGTGGAGGCAAACTGATAGGTTGCAAACCTAAAGTCGTGAATTGCTCTATCTGAATCGGGAATAGCTCCGGTTCCCGCAAGATTGATCCGCCCTTGATCTCTGCACAACAATTTTAAATTTGGTTGAATATCACAAACCAACAAGACCTGGGCCGATACGCCATTGCGCAGAGCAGCCGTCGGGTAAAGCCAACTTAGCAATGCCCCATCTATCGGCTTGGTCAGCTTGATGTCGCTAAATGCTAAAGCATCACCGAGCGCATATGGTGCGCGTGCATCTTCGGGGCTAACGACCTCATCAAAGAACTGTATTGCGAATAGGGATTTGGCGATACGCGATTTCGGCGCCCGAGCAGCATTCAGCCGCTCTGTGACAACACGCAGCAAGGCAACATCTTTGGGATCCGCAGTTCGCTCCCATTGGTCATAATCGTCCCTGGCCTTGGCCCAATTAATAGTCTTTCCATTTTCATCGACGCTGGATGCTGGCACGCACGCCCCGGGCAATCCGAATGAGCCAATGACAATACAGGCCACTCGAAAATGCACAGGCTTATCTGGCTTGACCGCCATGCTATCCCAAGTTGCTGCGCGCACAGAATCGCTGACGGGAATCGCCATGTCTGCGGACTGAATCGTTCCATGCGATACTGGAACCGCGACCATACTGTCTGGTACCGCAGATGAAGCAAGCAACATGGCAAGAATTGGCAGCATTCGATCCCCCTATACCCTGTGAGTGAAGCCAAACTGCCTTAAAATCAAGCCGGTACTGGGTGCTATAATCCATAATGCATGCCTGCCCTTCGCAAAAGGCGGATGCGCACCAGACCGATGCGGTCCATAGGAATAATGGTTAGGCGTTCGTCACCATTGATGACGCGTCCTGCCTTCCAGCCCTTTTCGTCGAAGCGGCCTTCTTCGACCCTGTCGATTTCGGCAAGGCCCGCCTTGTCGGCAAAATCTACAGTGAAGCCCCGGCCCATCACCAGAAAGCAGCCTTTGCCCTCATCGATGACAAGGCCGAACGGGCGGCCATCCCCCGGCGCTGGCTGGCCATGCTCGGTCTCGCTGGGCAAAGGTGCGGGCGCAAGGGGCGCCTGAAGGCCAGCATCCAGCAACATTTGCTTGAGCAGCCCCTGCGTTTCGCGCACCGTGATCGTATAGCCGCCTAAATGGATTTCGGCCGGTTTGCCATCGTCGATCAGGATACCGGCGATACGCTTTTCCGCCTGTGCCCGCGTAATGACGCCATCCATATTTGCAAGCAGTGCATAGGCCTGCGCCAACTGGCTGTCGGGTTTGCCATCCTCGATGCCAAAGACGGAATAGCCCAGCGCGCCATGCTGGCCCAAGGCCCAGAACAGATTGCCGGTGCGGAATTGCGCCTCGGGCACAAAGAGTGGATTGCCCGCGTGGTCATAATCGGCCAGCGGTTCCTTGGCATCCGGCACGTAAATATCGGGCGAGAGCATGTCGAGCGATGGGGCCGCAGCCCTCCATATGTCCAGCACCCGCTTGGCCGGACCGCCGCTGGGATATTGGCCCGCGATCGGCTGCCCTTCCTGCGGCCCCAGCCACCCATTGACATACATGGGCAAAGGCAGGGCCTTTTTGCCCTCTGCGGCCAGCGCCTCCATATAGCGGGCGAAATGCCACGCCATAAAGACCTCGTCAGCCTGCCAGTCCGTGCCAAAGACCTGCGCCCAGGTTCCGGTGCTGCGGCGCCCCTGACGCGCCCACAATTGCGCCAGTTCAGGACGCAAATCCTGCCGATGAGCGGCGAGATACTTCAGCAGAGGCGAGGGTACCTGCTGTCCCCATGCCGCATTGGCCAGCGGTGAGCGGTCCCGGCTGTCATGCAACATGCCGGTTTCGTTGTTGACCTGCACCATGATGACGCGATGATCGGGATCGACCTGCGCCAGATGTTTCATGAAAGCGGCAAAGGCGCGCCGATCAGCATTCAGCAGTTCGGGCGAGAAAACCGACAGCACAGGCTTGGGCATGGCGCCGGGATAGGTGAAGGCCTCCGCGAACTGTCCCCGCGCAACGGCACGGGGGAAACGGGCTGGATTGGCGCGCACCCAAGTGGGCGCATAGGTCGAACTGGCATTCTTGAACGCTCCAAACCAGATCAGCACCAGCCGCAAATTGTGCTTTCGGGCCTGCGCAATCTGGGCATCGATCAGAGCATAATCGTAACGGCCTTCCTGCGGTTCGAAGTCTTCCCAACTCACCGTGCTGACCACCGTGCGGACGTGCATTGCTTTCAATTTGTCCCATACCGGCCGCATATAGTCGGAGTTGGAGGCACTGGAATTGTGTAATTCGCCACCAAGCGCGAGGTATGGTTTGCCATCCACAAGCAGCTGGCGGTTTCGGATGACCGGCAATTCCTCGGCATGGGCAGCAGGAAAGAGCGCCCCCGCCGCAATAGCCGTCAACAAGCACGGCAGAATCCTCTTCACAATGCATCCCCTCTTTGATGTCCGCTCAGCAGCGCATAAATCAAAAGTAGGACTATTGTTCTGATATGGCAATGGGGGCATTTGCCGAGTGCGTTCAATCTTTGGGGCAACCCCATGTATGGCCGTTTTCGAGACAAGCGGTCGTTCGAGTGCCAAATACCCGGCGGCTTGAATTGGTCGCCTGCCACCTCAACCGCAAATCCGCTGAAGTGATTCAACGTGGCCTGTTATTGATCAGCAACTCATCCTACTATTATGCGCCTGTGGCCTAAATGGCCCGTTCGACAGCTTCACGATCAACACCGGCCGCCAGTTCGGCCTCGGCGCCACACGCCGTTTCTAAGGGAAGAGAACCAGCCCATGAGCTTCTGCGACACGATCTGGCAGGACGTCGCCCCGCTGCGCAGCGCGATCCTCGCCCAGCCCTTTCTTGCGGAGTTGGCCGATGGATCGCTCCCGCCCGAGAGCTTCAGACACTACATGCTGCAGGACAGCCTATACCTTGCAGAATATGCCCGCGTACTGGCGATCGCGGCCGCGCGCGCGCCCACGGCCGAAGGGCGCCTCGAATTCTCGGACGGCGCCAAGGTTGCGGTGCAGGTGGAACAGGCGCTACATCAGGCCTTCTTCGTACAGTTTGGTGTTACCACAGAAATGAGTCGGGAGGCCGAGGCGACGCCCGCGTGCCTTGGCTACACCAGCTACCTTGCCAGCCTTGCCGCAACGCGCAGCTACGAGGAACTGATCGCGGGCATCCTCCCCTGCTTCTGGGTCTATTGGGAAGTCGGCTGCGACATCAAGCCGCGCGCTGCCTCGCCCAATCCTTATGCAGCATGGATCGATACCTACGCCGCTCCCTCCTTCGGCGAGGCAACCGATCGCGTTCGCGCACTGGTGGACGAGGCCGCCGACAACGCCACCCCGGCAACCCGCGCCGCAATGGCGACCGCCTTCCGAACCGCCACGCGCTACGAATGGATGTTCTGGGATTCCGCCTACCGGCGTGAGACCTGGCCGATCTGAGTGGTCCCTTCGAGACTTCCCATGGCGGCCATCCCCGACGGTCTCGTCACGACGACAAGCCACAACGGCCGCTTCCGTCACAGGCAGCCATTGGGGGCGATGGACGAACGGCGATAGTTGGTCGAAACCTGCCTCGGTCGCTCTACGCTTGGACTGGTGGGTTTCTGGCCACAAGCTGAGGCACCTCCTCCTCCCCAAACCAATCGGCGTCGCTGATGCGGCTTTCGTTGACGCGGGGGCTGGCGGCGCTGGTGGCTAGGGAGTGGATGATTTGGACGACGGAATCGTGGTCGCTGGGGGAAAGGGCCTGATTTTGGCGCAGCAGCTCACTCGTGATGACCTTAACCGCCTTGCCCTTCGTGTGTCTTAGAGGATGCTCTTGCCCAAGCGTATCATGGGCCAGTGGAACGGATTTGGGGGCAGAAATTGGCCTTAGCATGGATGGCGCAAACTGGCGTGCCACTCGATTGGCATTGCAAGAAATTTTGGGAATACATGGCCGATCCCTTCGCGCATCGGAACGCGGGCTATCAGAGCTATTTGCGCACAGGCCATGCACCCAATAGGCGCAATGTCTTTACGCCTGTTGCGCGCCAGTGCAGAAGAGATTGTCACGCTGGCACATAGTGACGAAGGGCAGGCGAATGATAGAAAAGCGGACTTTAATGACGGTGACGATGTGCGCGGCCCTCGGGTGGTCAACGGGTAGTAGCGCGCAAAATTCAAGCACAAGCTACTATCGCGTCGGCAATACGGTTCAGTGCAACACCACAACGCAAGCCCCTCCGCCACCCATAGCGCCACTAGTGCAACCGTCTCCTATGCCAGATTTTGGCAATTCCTTTATGCAAGGCTATCTGCAAGGGCAGGCGATCAGGCGTCAGCGCGAGGCGGCGCAACAAGAGCAATATGCTAGAGCGCAAGCGGAGATTGCAGCCGACAAGGCGCGTTTTCGTGAAGGCCTGCGAAAAGACGTAGGCGACTTGCTAGCAGCCGGTGATTGCCCAAAGGCGATTGCCGTGGCGCTACAATATGGCGAGATTGAATTGGCGAACCAAGCTAAGGCATTTTGCGCCAAGCCCTAGACAAACTATTCGAAAATACAGGGTCATCGTCGGAATATATTAGAATAGCCATGAAGGCTAGGCGATGGGCAGCAGATACCAACACGGCGACCTGCAAGCCATCACCGATCTGATGAATGGGGCGACTGCTATACCGGCGTCATGACCGACAACACGCCCGAACTTGCGCACATCCATGACCGATCACCAGTTATCCTAGCCCCATACCAGTGGCGGATTTGGCTAACCGCGCCCTTGCCCGAACTGTATAAATTTGATTGCCCCTTTCCGGCATTAAAAATGCTTGTGGAAAATACCGCAGGCCCTTGGAGCGCAAAGGCCGCGAATCCCCCCCCCCAAGCATCTTTTGACCTTTAGGCGCGAAAATCGCTCTGGTGCTTACTATGTGCTTACTAACGGCTTAGGCGAGGAAAACAGCCCAAACGAAAAATGCCCTAAACCCTTGAAAAAATGGTGCACCCGACGGGATTCGAACCCATGGCCCTCAGATTAGGAATATTTAAACAGCATTGATTCTTAATGGAAATTTACAAAAATTCATTCCAATATCACGCGGTTTTTGCGGTTCCGTTGGAATGGTCTTCTTGCTCAACCGGCAGCGCGGGCATGGCGCTGACGATGGCGGCGGCGGTGATGGTGGGGTCGATGGGGCCGTAGACCTTGAGCATCATTTCGATCGAGCGCGGTGAGTGGCCGGTGATGCTGGCGATCATGTCGGGGGCCATGCCCATGCGGCGCAGGCGCACCACGCGGGTGCGGCGGAAATCATGCCAGACCAGATCGGTGATATGGGGGCGGTTGGCATCCTTTGCGGCGCGGGTGGCCACGCGGGTCCATTGTTTGATGAAGGCGCGCTTGTGGCCGTCGCCCTTGCGTGGTTCGCCCTTGGCGTCCAGATGCCAGGGCATGTTGGTGCGGTCATCGACCAGCACATAGGACAGCAACCGTTGCGGTTTGGCCACGCGATCGCGGGCGCGGTTGGCGCGCAGCGCGTCCTGCACCTCGGCCAGCAGTTCCGGTTCGAGCGGGATCTGCATCAGCGTAGTGCCGTTGCTCTTGCCCTGTCCGAATTGCCAGCCCCAGACGGTGCCGTCGGGCGCGGCAAGGCGCTGGGCGATCAGGGGGTTGAGGATCGGCATGGGCCTGATCTGGGCCTCGTTCATGGCCAGAAGGTCGGCCTCGCGCTGGGCGGTGTAGATGGCCAGTTTAGCGGCCAGTGCGATCGAGGGCAGGCCCATGGCATAGGCGGCGGCGATAAAGGCGGCCTCGTCCTCGTCCTCCCACACGCCGTTGCGGGCGGGCACGGCGCCAAGGTCGAAATCGGTAAAGGGGTTGGAACCCTTGGGGATGATGTCGACGCTTTCGGCAAAGGCGAAAAGCTGGCGCCCGGTGCGCAAAAGGTTGAGCGTGGCCGCGTGGCCGATGCCGGTATCGGGATGCAGTGAGGCGTTGCGCAGGACCGTTACGCGCGCGGGCGTGAAAAAGGCCAGCGGTTGTTTGCCCGCCCACATGTCGAGCCGTTTCAGTCCGGTTTCATAGCCCGCCGCCGTGCTGGCCTTGACCCATGGTTTGCCGGTAAGCTGGTTGATGCCCAGCACCCGTTCCTTGCGATAGCGGTCGATCAGGCTGGACAATGTGCCGATGACGGCGCGGCGGGTGATTTCGGCGGGGCGTTCGCCGCCCAGCTTCCATTGTTCGACCGATAGGTTGATCCTTTCGGCCTCGGCCAGAGCGGCACGCATATCCTTGCCCAGCGGTTTGGATTTCCAGCCGGCGGCCTTCAATGTGGCGCTGGGTTGCCAGAACCAACTGGTGATGCCTGCCTTGTTATTTTTGCCGACAAGGCAGGGGATGGAGATTTTGGCCATGGGTCAAGCCTCCTTCCTGCGCAGGTTGGTGCGGTTGTGCGGGGGCTTGGTGGCCTGATCGGTGGTCAGGTTTCCGGCGAAGGCGGGGGAGAGTTTGCGCTCGATCGCGCGGCAGGCGTCGGCATGGGCAATCAGGGCCTTGGCGATGTCGCGCAGGTAGCCTTCGTGCAGGGTGCGTTCACCGGTCCACAGGGCGCGCATGGTGCGTTCGTTCATGCTCATGCCGGAAACGGCGGTCATGGCGGCGGCGGCGCTTCGTTGGCCGCCCAGCAGTGTGACGGCCAGGCGAAAGGTTTTAAGCTGTTCTTCGGGATCGATCATGTGTGTGGTCCTTTGACCCTTGGCGCGGACGGTTCCGACGCCGGAGCGCAGGGTATGAATCAAAGCTGCGGGCGGGTCAATGGGCGTGCTGTCGAGGCGGCTCAAACGGGTGAGCCTGCCCATTGACCCTATCGCGCGGTTTAGGCCGCGTGATCCGTGGCGGCAACCATGGCCGGGGCGCCTTCGGGGTTGTCGGCGGGCGCCGGGGCGGCAGGGTTCGTGCTGGCTTCGGCCTGCTTAGGTTCAGGCATGGTGCCCATACCAGCATCATTGACCGGCATGGCCAAAGCCGCGCGCAGGGCGTAGCCCATAAGCGGCCAAAGTTGTTGCACGGCATCTTCATAGGCAAAAGTGCGGCCCTTTTGGGCATCAAAGTTTTCTGGGCTGGCCGGAGCGCTCTTGCCGATAATCGTATAGCCGTTGTGCGTGGTGAGGATGCAAAGGGTCAAAAGGTTGGTCGATTCATGCATGGGCAAGCCCAAAGCCGCACCCGCCTGTCCGGCAGTGAAATACGCCTCGGCCGCGATGTTGGCTTTGATATCCGCCAAGGTGACGCGGGGCGCCGGAGCATTAGCCGCAGCATAGGTTTCGGCTGCGTCGAGACTGTCACTGTTCATTGTTATGGCTTTCATAAAATGCCCGGAACCGCCGGGCGCGGAACGGGTCAGACGGCCAGCGATTGTTGCTCGGCCGGAAGGCTGCAATTGGGATAGGCGGCGCGCAGGGTATCGGGCGTGGCCAGTTCGCGGCGCAGCAGGAAATCGACATAGATCTGTGTGCCGCGCGCGCGATCGTCGGTGGGCATATCCCAGCCGCCCTCATAGGCATCGAGCGCGGCGGCGAGCATGGCGTTCTGGCGCGCGGCGTCGGTCGGGGTCAGGCGGCCTTTGGCAATCCATTCGGGATAGATGCGGGCGCGAAAGGCCAGTTCGCGGTTCAGCGCATCGCGGCGTTCGCCCCATGGGAAGCGCGGGTCCGGCGCGGGCGGCGTGGCGGCGCCAATGCGCGCCATGTCCGCCGCCATGGTCTGAAAAATCGACACGCCGTAATCGGCCTGCGCCCGCGTCATCCGGCCTTTGGCCACCTCGGTTTTGTAAACCGCCTCGCGGTGCGTCGCTTCGCGCGTCAGCTCGGCCGCGATGGCATCGGGGGTGATGCCATCGGCGGCGCGCAGGGCGGCGAAGTGAACGGGCGGGATGAAGCGGGCGGCCATCATTCGATGCCCATGGCGGACAGGTAGACCTCAAGGATGGCTTCCTGTTCGCGGCGGTCTTCCGGCTTCATCTTGCGGATGCGGACAACGGAGCGCATCGCCTTGGGGTCGTAGCCGGTGGCCTTGGCCTCGTTGTAAACGTCCTTGATGTCGTCGGCGATGCCCTTCTTTTCCTCCTCCAGCCGTTCGATGCGTTCGATCAGCAGGCGCAGGCGTTCGTCGGCGGCCATGCCGCTGTTGTGGCCATGGTTGCTCATGTCCGCAGATACTCCGTGGGGGTGAAGGAAAGGGGCTGGCCGGTGCCCGTATCGAGCCAGTTTTGGGTTTCGCTGTCCCACCGGGCCAGAGCCATACGCATGGCATCGGCGGCGACATCATGCAGGCGGACCTGCACCAGCTTGCGGTTCTTGGCGTGGCGGTCGACGGGCGCCCATGCGCCGCGACATTGGAGGTGGATCATGCGCCCTCCCCTTTCGGCTGTGCCGTCAGGCGGTCGAGACGTTCGATTTCGGCGAGGATCAGGGCGGCCGCGATGATAAGGGCGCGGCGGGGCGGGCTGGCGAGGCTTTTGGGGGCGGGATCATCCCACGGCCAGCATTGCATGCTGGCGCGTTCATCGTTGGCGGCCATGGCAGCATAGGCGGCGGCCATGGATGCCAGTTCGCCTTTGGCCAGCACGTCGTCATCTGTGTGGCTATAGCCTTCGGCCTCAATCTGGCGGCGGCGTTCCCGCTCGATCTCGTTGGTAAGGCGCATGCGGGCAACGTCCTCTGGCGACGGCGGCGGCAGGGGCGTGAAATTTTCATTTTTAAAACGCGGTAGTCCGTTGGGCGATTGATCACTAAGCACACCCAAGCCCGTCGTCCTCATATCAAGCCCAAAGGGCCGCAATCGCGCGCTATTGGCCGCCCGCGTTTCGGCGGGGGATTCCATGGTGACGGTGGGCTTGTCATTTGGGCCGCCGCGATAGACGGGGATCGCTTCGCCCGCATCGGGGCGCAGATCGGGGAAGCCGAAATCGGAATAGGGCATGACGATGCAGCCTTTCGGCAAAGACAAGCCGAAGGGCGGGATATGCGTCAGGTGGAGGAAGCCCGGCTTGATCTGGCGCGACCGCGTGATTTCGGCGTCGTCGATGATGTTGGAGCGCGGGATGCGCAGGCGGTGGGCAATTTCATGCGCGTGGGTGGATTTGCCGCAGCCCTGCGGGCCGTAGACAATGGCGGTGGGGTGGGTGTTGGTCACAACAAACCTCCTGTTGCGGGCGCGATTTTGGCCCATTGTTCGGGATAGGCGGGGTAGTCGCCGGGCCGCTCCAGTTGGGTGCGGCAGGGGGCGATCCAGTGGAGTTCGGTGGGGCGCATGGCGGGTGCCTTGCTGTCCCAGACCAGCCAGCAATAGCTGGTGGCCGTGGAGGCGCTGCGCGGTTGGCCCTTGTCATCGAGGTTGAACGGATCGGGTTTGCCGACCTCGATCACGCGCCCTCTGAACATGCCCACGCGTTCGGAAAATTGCAGGACGTGGGATGGCCGGTTCTCGCCCGCAAAGATGTTGCGATAGCGGTCCTGTCCTTCAAGGAAGGATGTGCGGACCAGCATGGCCACACCTTCAAGCGCGTGGTCCAAGGCCGTGGCGATGAACTGTTCGGCCAAAAGGAAGGGCGGATTGGTGATGATCCATTCGACCGGCGTTCGCGGCGCATAGGATTTGAGCGCGAGGAAATCGCAAATCTCGTTGGCGCCATACTGGTGAACGTCCGAGGCCAGCGCCTCGTAGAAATATTCGCCCAGGACGCGGGCCATGTGCAGTTCGCCGCAGGCCGGATCCCATGCGCGGCGGATATGCAAGATAATGCGACGAAGGCGCAGCCATTCGCACAGGGCGCGCGTGGCCCATGGGGGCGTCGGGAAATAGTCGAGCGCGTCGGGCGCCGGGGCGCGCTGGGCCATGACGGCGGGGGAGCGGTTGGCGGTCACAGCGCATGCCTTTCCAGATCGGCATAGGCGGGTGCCATGCGCAGGAGGGTGGCGGCGTGGCACCAGTCGCTGGATAGAGGGCACCAGCAGGAAAGATCGTGATCAGCCAGAGTATGCAGACTGGTCAGAACGCGAGCGCGCAGGCGCTCCAGCGCTTCGATTTCATTGGGGCAAAAGCCCATACGTTCCAAAGTGAGGGCGCCAAGGCGACCATCGAGCCAGTTCTGATGCAGGATGGTCGCTTTTGCATGGCCCCAGCGCAGATGTTCAAACGGGTTGCCCCATAGCGTTGGCCGACCGACATAGATTGCGCCTTCGGGTTGACGATAACCCCGCCGCCGCGAGCGCTGGATGCGTTGCGGCCTGGCGTGAAGGGTTGAACGGGGGCGCAGGCCCCCGTTCCGAATGGCCGAAACGTGCGGCATTAATCCGCCACCCGCCGGGACTGTTCCGCGAAAGGATCAAATTCGCGGGCGATGCGAAATTCATAAAGCCCGCTGCGCAGAGCGTAGCTGCCATGAGGGGTGGCTGCATCCTGCACCAGTTCGGCGGGGCCATCGAGAAGGGCGTAAAGCACCTGCATCCCAGCGGGCACGCCGCTGGTACGCTCCAGCACATCGCCACCCGTCAGGATATGGTGATGCCCGCTTTCGCTGTGGCTGATGATCCAGCCCTTTTCGGTGCGTTCGACCGGCTTGGTTTCGACACCTTCGGGCATCGCATCGATTTCGATGATGGTGATTTCACCCTGGGCACCAATGATACGCTTCATGTTTACTCTCCTTTGAAAAGCCCGGCCAAAATCAGGTGCGGCGGGGCGGATGGGCATATTCGGATTGAGGATCGCCGATGCGCCAAGCCTGCGCGGCGATAGCGGTTTCGATGGGCAGGCCATCGATGTCCGAGACGAACGGAACACCTTCGACGATAGTGCCGTTGCGCGGGCATTCAGCTTTGAGGAAGCGTCCGGGCTGGTCGAGGCCGGGGAGCTTAATCTCGATCAACTGGCCAATGTCGGGCGATCCGCTGTCATCGACCAGTTTCGATTTGAGTTTGGTCAGCATGCGCGGCCAACCGACGATTGCGGCGCCGGCGGCGCGTTGTTCGACGTTGGTGGCTTTAATGACTTCTGCTGGGTCGAGCGCGGTGCGTTGCTCGATCCAGCGCGCCGGAATGCGGGTGCCATGCCAGCTATAAAGCGCGCTGCCATCGCGCCAGCGGCAGAACGGGCCGGTTTCGCCGTGAGGACGATTGGCTTCGTCCACCATTAGAATTTCCGGACGATCCGAAATCATGCAGAAGTCGGGATGCATGATACGTGGGCCACTGTGTTCGCATAGGGCGCGCCAGTGGGCATAGGTGGAATAGTCGAGGGGAAGCTGAGCGATATCCTGAAAAAAGCTGATCAGCGCATCGGCGCTCGAATATTGATTGCCGCCCGTCCACATGCTCCAAGCACGCGCGGCGCATTGCAATCCGAAGTCCCCAACCCCCAAGGCGGCAGCGCAGGAGCGCATATCACCGGGAATTACGTACCATTGGGATAGATCGTCCCTAGTCGCGTCCCTAGTCGCGTCCCTAGTCGCGGCCCTAGTCGCGTCCCTAGTCGCGGCCCAAGTCGCGGCCCTAGTCGCGGCCCAAGTCGCGTCCCTAGTCGCGGCCCAAGTCGCGGCCTCTGTCGCGGCCAAAGTCGCGTCCCTAGTCGCGTCCCTAGTCGCGTCCCTAGTCGCGTCCCTAGTCGCGGCCCTAGTCGCGGCCCTAGTCGCGGCCCTAGTCGCGTCCCTAGTCGCGTCCCTAGTCGCGTCCCAAGTCGCGTCCCTAGTCGCGTCCCTAGTCGCGGCCCAAGTCGCGGCCCAAGTCGCGGCCCTAGTCGCGTCCCTAGTCGCGGCCCAAGTCGCGTCCCTAGTCGCGTCCCTAGTCGCGTCCCTAGTCGCGGCCCCATGTTGAAAGCCCGTCTTGGTAATGTGCCAGCGCGCGGCGGAGAAGCCGCTGGCGAAGGACAGGACGAATGGGCTGGGCACGAACACGATGTGCTTGGGTGGCGGCAATTTGGCTGCGGCATAGATCCCTGCCACAGCATTACGGCAAACTTCGCGGTCATCCTCCGTCATAGCTTGGGTAGACATAGCGTTGGCGATCCAGCGATCGCGCCATTCGGGAAAGCGGGCCTGATGTTCAGGGAGAAGAGCATATTTTTTCATGGGTGCTCCGGTGGTTGGGTTAGGTATTGGCGGGCGCTTTGTGATGGTCCACCGCATCGAAGTAGCTGCGAAAGCCGTAAGACCGCGCCACCACTTCAAGGGCGTGGCTGTGCTTGATGCCCCCTCACCCATTGCGCCGTTCCTCTTCGCCTTCGACGCGGTCGATCAGGGCGAGGCACATGGCGCCCAGGGCGGCGGCGTGTTTTTTGATGGTGGCCAGCGGGGCGTGACAGGTGATGTCTTCGCGCAGGTAGCGCGTGTAAGGGTTCATCGCGGCGACCAGATCGGCAATCGGGCGGGCCATGTCGGCTTCGGGTGTGTGGCCGTATTGTTCCATTTGGCGCAGGCGCATGGCGAGAAGCTGTTCCATCGCAGAGCGCGAGACGCAGGAGGATGCCCCGGAAGGTTCGGCGGGATGGGCCGCGCCTTCCGGGGTGGGTGCCGCCGCGTTTTCCGTTTGGTGCGACCCGAAAGGCAGCGACGGCGGGTTATGGGGTGCGTTCATCGTGCAGGCTCCTTTATGTGGGCCGTGAAGGCGATGCCGGGGAATTGGCGGGCGAAGCGTTGCGCCTCGGCCAGGGCGCGGTTGGCGGCCATTTGCCATGAGCGCGCCCGCGCGGTGTTGCGGTCGAACGGGCATTGCGGCGGCGGCACGCCGTTGAAAACATGCGCGAAGGCGGCGGCATGGGCGGCGCGCGTGACTTCAACGGCGGCCATCAGCACCACCAGCCGTAAAGCGCGCCAAGGGCCATGGCGGCGGCGTAGAGCGCCAGCAGGGCCGCGCCGGGGTGGGTGTGGATCAGGCGGCGCATGGGGTTAGGCTTTCAGGGTGACGCCGTGGCGCGCGAGGCGGGCGATCATGGTGAGGGTGCGGTTTTCGGGGTGGCCCGATGCGGCGACGGCGATTTGCGTCAGCACGGCGTCTTTCGTGCCGGGCAGGAGGAGAGCGCGCAGTTCGTCCTCGCAAGTGGCGCAGCAGCCCAACGGGCCGACCGGCACCGCGCCGCAAGCGCAGGTGGGGCGGTGACCGGTCATGCTGGCACCGTGGCGGGCGATTTGGCCGCGTTGATGCCGCATTGCGTTTTGGACTGCGCCTCAAGCCAACCATTTTGTTTGAGCCGCGTCACCACATGAAATGCGGCAATTTTGCTGACGCCCATCGCCTCGCCAATCTCGGCCAGCGTGGGATTTTTGCCGTCATGTTCGACGGCATAGCGATGAATGAAACAGTAATAGTCGCTCTGGCGCTTCGAAATCGGCTTGCCGTTCACGATTACCTTTTGACGTTCATAGCGCTGGGCCAGATCGCCCGTTTGCCAGTTCTCGCTCATGCCGGTGTCCTTGTGAAAAAGGCGACGAGGCCGGGGATGATGGCCCAGCAGGTGATCAGGACCACCAGCGTGGGGACGGCGAAGGCGAAGATCAGTTCCGACCATTCGTGGAGCGCTTCGCGGGTTTGCCGGGTCATGCCGAACGGACCCATGCGGCGGGGAAGGAAACGCGGTGATAGCTGGGGCCGCGTTCGTAGCGGTCGAAGCCTTTCAATGCCTCGCGCAAGGCGGCGGGCGTCATGTCCACCAGATCGGCCAGCTTTTCAAAAGTGGCGCGTTCGGAACTGACGGTCATGATAAGATCGTCGGAACCAAGATCCTTGCGATGGGTGCAGCCGAACCATGACACACGCTTGATCGCCTCGATCAGGGCAGGACGCGCACCCAAGATTGAATTGCCAGCGTAAAGACTTTCGAGACTTTGCGGGCTGAACGTCATCGGCGCGTCACCGTGATCGCCCGAATAGGCGACCTCCGGCCGGGCAGCGACCAGCGTTTCGACCGCATTGGCCATACGCTCGACCGCTGCGACCAGACCGGCCAGAAGGTCGCGGTTGTTGATGGCGGTTGCGTCGTCGATGGCCTGTTCAGGGGCGGATTGGTGGAGCGCTTCGACGCGGGCCTTTGTGGCGGCGCAATCGGCGTCGAACGCTTCGCGCTGTTCGTCGTAGTGGCTCATGGCTTGCGGCTCCCGTGCAGGGTGCATTCGGTCTGTTGGATTTCCATGCCGGTCGCCCGGCCTTGCTCCATCAATTCATCCCGCAGCGCGTGAAAGGCGCCGGCAGCGACACCGTAGGCCACGCCGCGCAGGTTGAACGGGATTGGGTGGGCAAATTCATCGCCCGCGCGCAGCACACGCGCCATGGCGGCGATGGCTTCGTTCACTGCGTGGGTGGCAAGGTCGGCGATCAGGCGCGCTTCGCGATCGGGAACGCCACCAGCGACCAGTTGCGCCGCGACCTGTGCGGAATAAGCCGAGGCTTTCATACCCTCCCTCCGCGGATAAGGCGGAGGTTGGATGCTGCGGCGTCCATTTCGGTGGCGGCGGCAAGGCCAGCGGCGGCCTGCTCTGCGGCGGCGGCTTCGGGGGGAACAAAATTGTCGAGCCAGCAATCGACCGAGGCGCGGTGAAAGCTGCTGTGGCGGGTGACGCGATCGACCAGAGCGCCGCGCCGGTAATCGGGCAAAGGGCGCGGAAAACCGCGTTCATCCACCAAGGCCTGAACAAAGGAAATGAAGGTCCGTTCGGACATGCGCGTTTTGCCGAGCGCCCGGCGGATATAGCCCAGATCGCAGGTTGGGGCCTGCGCCATGGGGGAAAGTTGGTGCAAGGACATGTTACAGCCTCCGTGTTGACGGGGCCGTTTATGTTATCGAAATGATAACTCTGTCAAGAGTCTTGTTATCGATGTGATAACATGGCGTCAGGGGCGATCATAAACCCCATCGCCCGAATCGTCACCATTGCAGGCTTTGAAATCCGAGGAGCCGCCGCAGGATGCGCGTTCAAGCGCGCCCCGGATCGGTTGCAGGATCAGGAATAGAATGCTGACCATGATGATGAAAATCAGCGCCTGATGTTTACCGGCAAGGGGTTTGCCCGCAGCGCGGCGGGCGGCAACGGCGCGATCGGTTACGAAAGCCGCGCCCAGGCAATAGGCCAGCGGCACAAAGGCGGCCAGCAATCCGGCAAGAAACCGCCCGATGCCGTCAAAGAAATCAAGCAGCCAGATCAAGCGGCGCGGGGGCGCCCTGCCCCGATATCAGCCTTTGCGCCAGCCTTTGACGCCCCGGTTTCCGGGGCTTCGGCGTGGCCGGTGTGATCAAAGGCGGCGCGCGGTTCGGCCACGCGATGGATCATTTCACGCTGTAGCGGGTCAGCCATGCGCCAGAGGCGGATCAGCTCCATTTCTTCGGAGCGGAGGAATTCGTTTTGATCATCCTCGTTCAGAAGGTCGACGGGCGTGATGCCGAAAACCTTGGCGATGCGGCGCATGTAATCAAGCGTCAGCTGCATCTTGCCCTTTTCGAGCGAGGAAATCGTGACCTTTGATGTGTGGATGCGGTCGGCGAGTTCCTGTTGCGAAACGGCGGCGCGCTCACGGAAGTACCTGATCCGATTGGGGAGATTTTCCGCTGCCTTTGCCATAGGGGCAAAATGTAAGATGATCGCTGACATGGGTAGATCATATGTTGATAACTCGCCGTTGCCAAGGTGTTATCATTTCGATAACTCTGGGCCATGGAACAGCAGCAGCCAGATCATCCTTTGCGCCAATGGCGCGAGGCCCAGCGCCTGACGCTGGATGAAGCCGCCGCCGGTGTCGGCACGACGCGCCCGGTGTGGTGGAGTTGGGAAAAGGGCGGCCGCATCCCCAGCCCGCAATTCATGGCCCGGTTGAAGGAATTCACGGGCGGCGCGGTCAAGGCGGATGATTTTTACGCCGCGCGGGGTGAAGCGGCATGAGCGGGCCGGTCTATGATCAGCGCGAGGCCCTGTATGAGGCGGGTCGTTTTGATCAGCGGCCCGGCGATCTGGAGGCAACCAGACAGGCGCCAGCCAAGGCGAGGCTGCGTCTGGGCGCGCACATGGGGATGCGCGAGGGGAAAGGCGTGGTGGTGCTGTTGCGCGGCGCCGACAGCATCGCCACGCTGGACCCGACAGAGGCCTATTTGCTGGCCGAGGCGATTGCCGGGATTGCCGATATTATCGGCCACCGGGCGCGTGAGGCGCGGGATTGATGGGCGGGCATCGATCAGGCGGGCGACACGATGCCCCGGCCCTTGTCCCGGTGGATGAGATTGCGCGGCGCATCAACGCGATGGCCGATGAACTTTGCCGCGAATTGCTGCCCAACGGGCGCAGGCACGGCAAGGTGTGGCAGTTTTCGGGGATGGCGGACACGGGCAACAGTTGGTCCGCGTGGTGTTATCTGGACGGGGCGCGGCAAGGCCATTGGCGCGATGCAGGCAATGCGATGCCGGGCGAGGATCATGGCGACATGATCGACCTGTTGCGGATCAAGCTGGGCCTTGCCGACACAAAGGCGGCGATTGCCGAGGCCAAGGACCGGTTGGGCATTGTCGATATGGTCGACGGCAAGGCGCGGCGGTTGACGCCGCAAGAGCGGGAGGCGCTGGAAAAGGCCGCGCGCGATCGCGAGGCCGAGCGGCAGAAGCGCGAGGCGGCCGAATTCGAAAAGAAGGCGCGTTGGGGCCGTGCGCTCTATCTGGGCGATACCACCATCGGCATCGAGGGCACGCCGGTCGAGGCCTATTTGCGCGCGCGGATGATCGGGCCGGGCGCGGGGCGGCAATGGCCCGGCGCGTTGCGGTTCAATCCGGGGGTGAAGTACCAGCCGACCGGCGAGCGCCTGCCCGCGATGGTGGCGCCGATCTATCGCGCCGATGGGCAGTTGATCGGGGCGCACCGCACCTATCTGGCGCTGGACGGCGATGTCTGGGGCAAGATCAAGGCCAGCGATGCCAAGAAAGTGCTGGGCAATGTGTGGGGCGGTTTCGTGCCCATATCCAAAGGCGCCAGCGGCAGACCGATGAGTCGGATGCCGGAGGGCGAGCCGGTCTATATCTGCGAGGGCATCGAGGATGCGCTGTGCATCCGCATGATGAAGCCCGAGGCGCGGATCGTGGCGGCGATTACGCTGGGTAACATGGGCGGCATCCTGTTGCCGCGACAGGCCCAAAATCTCGTTCTGGTATGTGATCGCGACGGCAACACGGCGGCGCAGGACGCGCTGGAGCGCAGCATTGCCGCGCAGCAGGCGCGGGGATTGAAGGTTTCGACCGTGATGCCCCCTGCCCCGCACAAGGACATCAACGATTGGTGGCGGGCGCTGTGCCGCGAAGGGGCGGCGGCATGAGCGGGCGCGGAAATCCGATTGCCGATGCGCTGGACAATCCCCAGCCCGCGCCGATCATGGCCGAGGCGGGCGATGCGCCCGAAGCGGCCAAGCGCGAACGCCCGCCCTTCCCTCCTGGATCGCCGGTGCAGCCGCTGGGCATGCTGGCCGATATCAGCGGGAGCCAGAAGTGTTTCTACCTCGACTATAACCGGCAGTTGGTGCCGCTGGAGGCGGGAAACAAGCATGGCAAGAACAGCCTGATCGCGCTGTATGGCCCGCGTTCGGACTGGCTGGAGGCGAATTTTCCGCAATGGTCGCCGCCGGTTTACGAGGGGCGCGGCGATAAGCGGCGGCTGGTCAAGGCATCGGAGATCATCGGGTTCGATCAGGCCGAGGCGAGTCGGGCATTGATCGAGGAATGCGTGCGCAAGGGGCCGTTTGATCCGGCCGGGCGCATGCGGGGGCGCGGCGCGCATCGCACCGCCGAGCATAACGGGTTGATCCTGCATTGCGGCGACAAGGTGTTGTATAGCGAGATGAACGCGGAAGGCGTCATCAAGCGGATGCGCTGGACCGATCCGGGCCTGATCGAACGTAATGTTTATTCCGCCGCGGAGGCGATCCCCCGGCCCCACCACCAGAGCGTGGATTGCGAAGTGGCCGAGCAGGTTTTGGCCATTCTGCAAACGTGGAACTGGCGGCGGCCTTTGCTGGATGCGCGGTTTGTGCTGGGCGCGATCGGAGCGGGGTTCATTGGCGGGGCACTGTCATGGCGGCCCAACGTATGGATCACGGGCGGGCGCGGCACGGGCAAATCGACGTTGAACGGGCAGGACGGGTTTCTGCATGGCCTGTATGGCGATGGGTTGTTCCGCACCGGGGACGCCAGTGCGGCGGGCATTCGCCAATCCTTGCGCAATTCGACCGTGCCGGTGCTGTTCGATGAAATCGAGGCCAGCGATGACAATCGGCGCGTGACCGAGGTTATCAAGCTGGCCCGTGTGGCGTCGTCGGGCGACAAGATCACGCGCGGCGGGTCGGACCATACGGCCCATGAATTCACGCTGCGTTCGCCCTTCTGGTTTTCATCGATCATCGTGCCGCCGTTGGAGCCGCAGGATTTGAGCCGGTTGGCGCTGCTGGAGCTGCGCCCGCTGCGCCGTGATGTGGTGGACAAGGGGATTGCGCTGGAGACGCTGCCGCTGGCCCTGTGGGGGCGCAAGCTGTTTCGGCGGATGGTCGATGGCTGGCCGAGGCTGGCCGCGACCAAGGTGAAGTTTCACAAGGCGCTGGCCGCGACGGGCCATGATGCGCGGGCGTGTGATCAGTTCGGCACGTTGCTGGCCTGCGGTGATTTGCTGATCAATGATTGGGACACCGAGGACGGATTGCCCAGCGACGAGGAAATCGCGTTCTGGGCGCAGGCCTGCCACCCGCACAAGCTGGCCGAGGTGGCGCAGGCGGTGAGCGAGCAGGAAGCATGCCTACAGCATCTGGCCACGGCCATGGTGCAGGCGCGCGGGGGCGAGGAGCGCGAGTCACTGGGCACATGGATCGGGCAGGCGGCGTGCCGCAATGTGGCCAAGTATGGCACCGATGCCGAAAACCATGCCGACAAGGCGCAGAAGCGGTTGGAGCAGATGGGCCTGTGCGTGGTCAATGCGCGGTGGAACGCCGACAAGGGCCGTTGGGGCGCCACGCGGTTCGAGCCGCATCTGCCCGGCTTTCTGGCCGTGGCGGACAAGCATCAGGCGCTGGCCGCGATCTATGCGGGCGGCAAGTGGCAGAGCGGCGGCTGGAAACAGTCGCTGCAACGCGATGAGAACGCAATTGCGGGCATCACGGTCAAGATGGCGCGATTGGCCCAGCGTGTGGTTCTGGTGCCGCTGTGTGCGGTGCTGGACGAAAGCGAGCTGGAGGATTGCAGCCGGCGTGAGGCCTTGGCCGCGTGGATGGCGGAGCAAACGAAAGGGGCCGAGGTATGACCCCGGCCCAGATGATGAGCTGTGATGGTGGTGGCGCGTCAGGCGTAGGACGACCAGTAGCGCGAGCCATAGACCGGCTTGCCGCCAATCATGGCGCTGGGTTCTTCGCGGTAGGCGCGGCCATGGCCAACCTTCACCGAACCGCGCGAGGCGCGGGTGCGGATCGGTTCGCCGCTGTAGGCGCCGGGGACGGGAACGCAGCGGCCAGCCATGCTTTTTGTATGTTCAATTTCCTGCTTGATGGGGCGGATTTCGACCATGGTTTCGCCGATCAGGGCGGTGACTTCGTAAAAGTCGATGTTGGTCTGTTCATAGCCCCAGCTGCGGCAAAGAACGTCGCCCAGATCCAGCCCCCGGCCCTGCGCCTTGATTTCAGCCTTGCGCGTGGCTTTGGTGGCTTCGATGGCGGTGTAGTGGGCAAACAGCTTGCCGATGCGGGTTTCGCGGGCCTGTGGGTTGGCGAAGCGGTAGCGCCACACGGGCTTTGCCGCCTTGCCGTAAAAGGCGACGGAGCAGGGTTCGCCGCCCTTGCCTTCGTAAAGGTAGGCGACCGCTGCGCAGGTTTTGCTGGTGACCTTGCGGGCGCCGTTGGGGATGTAGAATTCGCGGGGGAAAGTGGTGCTGGCCATCGCTCATGCCTCCTTGCGCGGGCGCCGCTGGGGCGCCCGCTTGATCGATCAGAAGTTCCAGGGCGTGGCGCCGCGTTCGGCGGCGATCTTGCGCGCCTCGCGCTTGCCGCTGACGTTGATGGTTTCCAGCCAGGTGCGGCGACCGTCTTCGGTCTTGGCCAGATCGAGGGTGGGCTGCTTGCCAGCGGTGTAGTGAGCTTCGATCGTCATGGTTTCGGTCCTTTCCTGACCCATGGCGCGGACTGTTCCGACGCCGTTTCTTGTGTAAATTTATTAACACAAGAAAGCCGTGTCAAGTGGGTGCCGCGAATTTTTTTCCTGCCTGATTTTCAGGCAAATAATCAAAATGCTGTGCCCGCAGCATTGAAAGACCCGAAAGGTCTTTCAATGTGGTGCGCGGGCGCTCTGCTTGGCCTCGCTGGCCGTAGGCAGGAACGATTGGCGCGGGGTCAATGGGGTGCAGCCAAGCGCCAGCTTGCGCCCACAGCAGCGGCGCAGCCGATGCTGTACGCGGGCGCTCGCTCTGCTGCCCCCCGGCCCGTGGGTGATGCCATGGACTGGCCGCGCCGCGCTGACATCGCCTTACGCTTGCCCCCGGCCCGCTCCTGTGCAAATAAGATGGATGCCAAATGGCGGCATCCCGCTGGGTCGGGGGTGGCAGTTGCAACTGCAACCGCGCTGCAACCGCGCTGCAACCGGCATTCCATTGATAGTATTGCATTTCCCCATGCGGTTGCAGAGTTGCAGACCTTGGCCTCGCGTCATGTGCGCGTGTGCAGGCGGGCGCGCATGCGCGCATGTGGGGCGGGTAAAAACCTTGCAACTCTGCAACCACTAACACTTATCATTGATAATCATAAGGTTGATGGTTGCAGTCCGGTTGCAGTGCGGTTGCAGTTGCAACCGGCAAGCGTTGGCCTTGCCCCTGCCTATGGCTGCGCTTCGGTCCGTAATATTCTGGGGGGTGGATATGCGGTTGTGCTCGATCCGCCTCTTATCAGGGGCTGGATAGAGGGGCGGCGCGGCGAAACTTTTGGGTTCTGCGGCGGCGCCGGGGGCTGGGTCGAGGGTGCGGCGCGGTGCGCGGGGCGGATCGGGCGGAATGGCGGAAATCAGCCATTTTTGCGGGGTCCGGCGCGGCCTGTTGGAATGGTGATGTTGGAATGCTTGGCTCAATGCGCTGGATTTGCTGGGTTTTTGGCCGATGGGCGTAAGCTTTGCAGTCTTGCGCCGGGGTGCGCTGGCCGTGCGCGCGCGACCCCCTGGGGGGTCGATCTGGCCGCGCCACCCCCACCCTCCCCCATCGTGGCGACCAGATCGGCGGCCCGCTGGCGCTGCCATTTTTCTGAAAATCAATCGGGCGCCTGCCCCCTGACTTCATTCAGGCAGGGACAGGTTGCGGGAGGGCGCCAAACGGGGATGGGCCGGATGGGGCCGGGGGTTTGGGAGCGGGCCAAGTTGGTGAGGTCAGCCACGGGTCTGGGCGCGGGAACGCGGGGCCAGAGTGGCTGGAGCGCGACGTTGAATCGGGAGGCGGCATATGTCCAGTGAACCGCAAAACTTCTCCACAGGCGCGGCGCGGGAATTCATTGAGGATGCCAAGGCGCAAGTGACGCAGCCGCAGGCGGCGCCGCAGCAGCTCGATCTGCTGGCGGTCCCCTCGCCGGAGGAGATGGCGGATGCCAAGGCAGCGATGCCGGATGGTGATGCGCGGCAGGTGCTGGAGGTTGCGCGCGGGCGTGCGGGGCGCAAGCCGGGGTCGCGCAACAAGGCGACGCAGGAATTCAAGCGCTGGATACTGTCGCATGGGCAGCATCCGGCGGTGACGCTGATGCAGATCCAATCGACGCCCCCGGAAATCCTGATGGTGAATTCGCGGCGTAAGTACATGCGCATCGACCGAAACGGCAATCCGGTCGAGGTGACGGTCGAGATGTCCTATGCGGAGGCGCAGGGATTGCGCAAGCAATGCGCGGCCGAGCTGATGCCGTTCATCGAGAGCAAGCAGCCGGTGGCTGTGGATATGAGCTTCTCGGGCCTGTCCGATCTGGTGATGGAGGGGTTCACCCATAGCCGCGAGGAAATTCAGGACATCGTGAACGCCGATTTTGTCGAGGTCGATGAAAACGGCAACATCGTCGAGGGCGAATGGGAGGGTGGCGAATGAAGCCGCGCCCGCGCAAGTTGACGTCGCCCGGCCCGGTGGCCGATGCGTTCACGCATTCGACCGCATTTATTTGCGGGATCATCGGGCCGGTGGGGTCCGGCAAGACGATGGCGGCTCTGCAAAAGGGGTTGGGCATCGCTGCGTTGCAAGGGGGCACGCGGGATGCGCGCGGCATCCTGCATCGCAAGGCGCGGATTGGGATCATCCGCGAAAGCTATCCCTCGATCGAGTCCACCATCCTGAAATCGTGGTTCACCATTGTGCCGCGCGAGGAAGGGCGTTTTTCGGCCAAGGCGCCGTTCACCCATAATTTTTCCAAAGTGTTGCGGCGGGACAGGAATACCGGCCTGCCAACTGAGATCCTGCATGCGGAATTCGAGTTCCGCGCGATCGGCGATATGTCGGTCGAGCAGGCCTGTCGCGGGTGGGAAGTCAACGCGGTTATCGTCGATGAGGCGGATATCCAGCCCGCCGATCTTGTGCCGTTCCTGACGGGGCGTGTCGGGCGTTTTTCGGACCTGAACCCCGATAGCGTGGTGCTGCCGACCATCATCCTGTCGCTCAACATGCCGGACATCGAAAACCATATCTATCGGTTGTTGATGGATCAGGAATTGAGCGGGCTGACCGAAGAAGATCGGGCGGCGTTGAAAGAGGCGTTGAACGGGCGCCCGTTGATCGAGGCTTTTGTACAGCCGGGCGGCATGGAGCCGGATGCAGAAAACCTGCATAATCTGAACAATGGCCGAGGTTATTACGTTCTCCAAGTGGCGGCAAATCGACACAAGCCGGGTTATGTCGACCGCATGGTTCACAACAAGCCGGTGATGCTGATGCATGGTTTGCCGGTGAACCCGGATTTCAACCAGCGCGAGCATGTGGGCGATGTGGTGTGGGACCGCCGGCGCAAACTGATCCTGGGTGTGGATCAGGGGTTGTTTGCGGCCGCCGTCCTGTTGTTCCGCAATGAGTTGGGCCAGATCCGCGTTCTAGGCAACGTGGTCAATCTGGCACCGGACGGCAAGAGCCTGTTGAAGGTGGGGCCGACCAGTTTTGGCAAGAAGTGCCGGGCGTTTTTGATGGAGAAGTTTCCCTATCTGCGCCCGGACGATATCCGTGTGGTGGGCGACCCCGCCATGTTTGCCGCCAGCGATCGCGAGGATGATGAACAGGATTGGCGTCTGGCGTTCCAAAAGGCGCTGGGCTTTGCTGTGTATCGCGCCAAGACGAACCGGCAGGGTTTGCGCAATGAGGCGATCTGGCGCGCGCATAAGGAACGCGGCGGATATCTGGTCGACCGGAATGCCCGCCATCTGATCAAGGCCCATGCGGGCGGATATCGCTATGCCAAGCATGAGCTGGGCACAGGCGAAACGCGCGGCACAGTCGAAATCGCCGATACGATTTTCACCCATGTTGCCGATGCCGAGCAATACGCGGCGTTGGAAGGCGAAAACGTCATTGCCGAAATCCGCGGGCATGCATCCGGCGCCCAGCGGCCTGTTCAAGTCATCACCGATTATGACCCGTTTGCGGGCATGTGAAAGGAGGAAGCGTATGCAATTGGTTCCCTCGGTTCTTTCGACGATTGTTTCAACAGCAGCGATTGGCGCCGGTGTCGCGGCGCTGACGTCGGGGTCGAGAGGCCCCGCAGCCATCCCCCAAATTCAACGCGACGATGCGAGCAGCGTCCTTGCCGCCAATGATGCGGTGGCCGCGCGCAAGGGGGGCGCGGCGGATATTTTGAACGGTGACGCTGGGATCAGCCAGCAGATGCCCGGACCCAAGATGGTGTTGGGCGCATGACGGAGGCGAATATGCAAGGCAGCAATGCGATGGTTTTTCCGGCCTATGACAAGATCCAGAAGGGCGTGGTTTATATCCGCGCCAAGGCCGAGGGAGAAAATGTGCCCGGTTGGCCCAATGTGAAGGCGGCACCCACGGATTGGTTGTTCGGGCACCCGGCCGGGGCGATGCTGATGATCGACATTGCCGTTGATATGAGCGCGGCCAAAGAGGCGGTAGTGATTACCGAATTTGTCCTGCTGGATGACAAGAAGCGGGCCATCGGCAGCTTTGCGCCCGCCAGCGCGATCCGGTTGGAACCGGAATGCGAGGCGCGGATTTCGCGCGCGATCGTGGTGCCCAAGGTTCCCCCTGCCCCCGTCGCAAGCTGAAAACCCTTCACCCGAAAGGATCGACCCGATGAGCAAGGATAAAATTCAGGAAGAGGCCGAGGTTCTGGTGAAGCGCCACCAGCAGCTTGTTTCCGACCGCAGCCCGCGCGAGGCATTGTGGCGCGATTGCGAGCGGTGGGTCGATCCCAACCAGCAGGGCGGATTTTGGCGCCGCACGCCCGGCGGGCAGCGCGACGCGCATATTACCGACGATACGGCCCGCGTCGGGCTGGACACCTATGTGGCCGCCATGAATGCCATGCTGACGCCGGAGGGTGAACGGGTGACGTTGGTGGAAACCACCGATGCATCGTTGAACGAAGAACCGGCAATGCAGCGTTGGCTGCAACATGCGAGCGACCGGATGCATGCATGCCGCAATGCGCCCCATACCGGATTTGGCGGCAACAATGCGCTGCGTTGGCGCATGCTGGGCATCTATGGCTGGGGCGGATTGTGGATTGACGAGGTGGTGGGGCAAGGCCTGTTTTATCAGGCGGTGCACCCGTCCGAGATGTATGTGGACGATAATTTCCGGGGCATGATCGACACGGTGCATCGCCGCCGCGAGGTGAGCGCGCGGCAGATGGCGCAGATGTTTCACAACGACAATCTGCCGCCCAAGGTAAAGCAGGCGCTGGCCGACAACAAGCCGGAGGCGAAATTCACGCTGATCCATATCCTGCGCCCCAATCATCAATGGGAACCGGGGCGGCTGGATGCGGGGCGGTTTGAGATCCAGTCGATTTACATCGAGGAGGACAGCAAGCACGTCCTGTCCGTGGGCGGATATCACACGATGCCGTTGGTGGTGTCGCGTTATTCGCTGTCCCCCCATGATGTTTACGGCATTGGCCCGGCCAGCACATGCATCGGTTCGATCAGGCAATTGAACCGGATGAGCGCGGACCTGATGAAGGCCAGCCATTTGAACATGCAGCCCCCGATTTTGATGCCCGGTGACGGCACGATCACGCGGATGCAGATGACGCCGGGCGCACCGATTCCGGGCGGCATGGACAATGGCAAGCGGATGATCGAGCCATTCCATACCGGAGGCGAGCTGGCCTATACCGAGCATACGTTCGACCGGGTGCAGAATTTCGTCCAGGCGCAATTCCTTGTCCATGTCTTTGCGATCATGAACGCGCCCATCGACCGACAGACGGCCACAGAATTTCTGGGCCGCAAGCGCGAGGCGATGATGTTGCAGGCGCCCTATGCCGGGCGCCAGATTGCCGAGGCATTGGTGCCGCAGGCGCAGCGGGAAATGGATATCCTGCTCCGCGCGGCCCAGATCGATCCGCCCCCGCCCGTGTTTCATGAGGCGCGCGCCGGGGTGAAATTCACCATGGACAACCCCTTTACCCGCGCGGCCAAGAGCGCGGATGCGCAGAATTTCATGCAGGGGCTGGAAATGTTGCAGCCGGTTGCCTCGATTGATCCATCCATCCTTGACGTGATTGACACCGACAAGGCGCCGCGTGGGTTGTTGCAGGCATTGGGCGTTCGGGCCGATTGGCTGGCCACGCCCGAAATGGTGGCGGCCAAGCAGCAGGCCCGCGCCCAGCAGCAGCAGGTCGAGCAATTGACCGCCGCCGCGCCCGCCGCCAGCCAGGCGATGTTGAACATGGCCAAGGCGCGCCAAGCCGGGATGGCGGCGTGATGGGCTGGATCGAAAACAATCTGGCCGCGATCCGCGTCCGGTTTTTCCGCAAGCGGGCGTTCCAGCGCGCGCTGGATACCGAAGGGCCGAACGGCGAGGCGGTGGAGCGGTTCCTTGCGTGGATGCGCGATTATTGTTTCGCGCAAAAGTCCACCGCCGGGGCCACGCCCGAAGAGACAGCGCGCAACAATGGCCGCCGTGAAGTGTGGCTGGCCATCAATGACGTTCTGAATTTCGATGAAGAAGAAGTCCGTAAATTTGTTGAAACCCATGAGGAGTTTTTGAACAATGACTGATGTGAGCAATGGTGGCGATCTGGGCGCAGGCGGCGGAAATGGCGGCGGGGGCGCATCGGATCTGTTGGCGGGCGGCGGCGATCAGGGCGCGCAAGGCGGCGGCGAAAGCAACGTCCAGGGCGGACAGGATGACGGCGGCGCGTTGAGCTATGCCGATTGGATGATGGGCTTTGGCGATCAACCGATGGGCGATGGCGCGCCCAGCCCGCGCGATTGGGTGGCCAAGGCCGGGTTCAAAAGCATGGACGCCGTGGCCAAGGCGGCGCGCGATGCGCAGGCGGCATTGCGCACGGCTATTCCCGGCGAGAATGACAGCCCGGAACGGTGGAACGAATTTTTCAAGCGCGTAGGCCGCCCCGATGCGCCGACCGGGTATGAGGTGAAAGCGCCGGACGGGTTTGAGGCCAACCCGCAATTCACCGGCAGTTTTCAACAGGCGGCGTTTGACGCAGGACTTTCGACCAAACAGGCGGCGGCGTTGACCGAATGGTATAACGGGCAGGCTATCGCCAATATTCAGGCCGATGCGCAGGCGGTGGAACAGCAGAAGGCCGCGCTGCGTCAGGAATGGGGCGCGCAGTTTGGCGCCAATCAGGAAGTGGCGCGGCGGGGTATGAACCTGCTTGGCATCGACAATGCCACGTTGGACGGCATCGGGCGCGGCATTGGCGTGGATGGGGCGATCAAGCTGATGCACAAAATAGGCCAGATGACATCGGAGGATATGTTGCGCGCCGGGGGGCAAGGCGGCGGGGGCGGCTTTACCCTGTCCGAGAGTGAGGCGCAGTCGGCGTTGGACACGTTCAATGCGGATGCGAACAATGCGGCGCTGTTGCGCAAGGGTGATCCGGCCACCAAGGCCAAGCAGCAGCAGTTGATCGCGCAGGTGTCCGCTGCGCGCGATGCCAAAAAGCGCGCCGCCTGATACAGCCTCTTGACTTGCGCCTTGTTCAGGATGGATAAGGCGCAAGTCAAAAGTCCGGCCTAGCGCCCCATCGCCCAGCGGCGAAGCGCCCCGGAAAACCGTGATGGGATCATCCGGCGAGCGGCCGTTAAGCGCTAGAAACGGCCCCGCGCGGATGCGGCCTAGCCTTTCGATCTGATGTTCCTTCATCATTTCGGGAGGCCAATCATGGTCGATCAGGTCAACACGACCGCAATTGTCACCTATGAAAGCAACATGAAGCTGGCGCTGGCCCCGCAGGGCGGCGACCTGATTTCCACCTGTCTGGAGCGCGACCTGTCGGGTGAGCTGGCCGAGCTGGACGATATTTTTGGCGCGGCCGATACGCAGACCATCCGCGACCGCCACATTCCGATCACGCCCACCGAGGCATCGCAGGACCGCCTGTGGCTGGCCAAGCCCGACCCGGATTATTTCGACCGGCTGGTGAACAAGCAGGACCAGTTGATGGCCGGTGTGCAGTTGCAGGGCGGCTATGTCATGCAGGGCAGCGCCGCCATTCGCCGTTATTGGGACCGCCAATGGATCAATGGTTTCTTTTCCGGCCGCCAGACCGGCAAGAAGGGCACCGTCATCGCCAGCTATCCCAGCGGGCAAATCGTGCCGTACAACACGGGCTTTGGCGCCAGCGGCAGCAACCGCATGTGCGTGGAAAAAGTGTTTGCCGCGCGCGAAATCCTTGCGTTGGGCAACGTCGATTATTCCGAAAGCGTCGCCTATATGATGCTGACCCCCAAGCAGATCACCGATCTGTTGCGCGAGGTGCAGATCACCAGCGATGAATTCCGCGCGCTGGGCGGGCGGATGAGTCCCGATGGCAAGAAGCTGTTGGGTTTCCTCGGCTTTGAAATCATCGAAAAGAACCTGGCTGATCCGCTCTATTCCACCAAGGCGCCCACCACCGAAAGTTCGGCGGGCGGCACCGTGCGCAAGTGCCCCTTCTGGATGAAGGAAGGTGTGGTTGCGGGGTGGTGGGAACGGCTGTTCACCAACATTACGACGCGCGAGGATCTGCATTATGAAACGCAGGTCTATGCGCGCAGCGCCATGACGGTGACCCGTACGCAGGACGGTTATTCCGGCCATATCCAGTGCAGCGAGGCGTGATCAGGCGGCGCGTGTGATGCGCGCCGTTTGACACCTGATACTGACACTCCAATCGGGAGTTTCGCAAAATGGCAAAAGGTTATTCGCTTCAGGCGCTGGGGGTTCTGGATGGCACGCTTCCTCCGCTTATGGGTGACGGCGCCATCGTTGGTTCGCGCGCGCGCCGGACCTCGATCTTTCTTACCGGGACCAGCCTTGCCAGTCAGGGCGTTGGCGCGGTCAATGATACGATCGTGCTGTATCGGTTTCCCGCGTTTTCGCTGTTCAACGCGATTACGTTTCAGTCCGATACCGCCTTTACCGGATGCACGTTGCAGTTCGGGATCGCGGGTAATGCAACCAAATATGGTTCGATTGCGGCGCCCGCCGCCAACACGCTCTATACGCTGCGCCCTGTGGCGGTGCGTATGGCCGGGCAGTTTACGGCGGAAGAGGAAATCATCGTCACCGTAACCGGTGCGGCGATCCCGGCCAGTTTCAACGCCGAAATCGAGATGTCGTTCCAGTCGATCAATTGATGGTGCGACCCCCAGCCGCCCGGCGCCAACCTCCTTCGGCGCCGGGCGGCACCCCTGCCCCTTTTATAAGACGCAAGGAACGGTGCGATGGCGCAAGTTTACATCAAGGGCAATCTGGGCGACCAGCCCAAGGATTTTACCACGGGCACCGGCGCGCCCACCATCGCCGCAGGGCAGTTTGCGCTGACCTTTGACCCCGGCACCAATATGACGCGCGGGCATCTGGAAGTGATCCTTGAAAAGCTGGAAGTCTGGGTTCCCGGTCACAGCTTTCCCCCGGCATAAGGGCGCGGCGGCATGGCGTCCAAGCTGTCGATCTATCGGCTGTCGGCCAACCACCTGGGGCAGGAAGAGGAAATCCTTGACCCCAGCGATGACACCCGTTTGACGCGCGCATTTGATGGCGCGTGGGACAGCGCGCGCCGGGCATCCTTGCGCGCCAATAACTGGAATTTCGCGACCAAGCGCAAACGGATGCCCGCCGATACGATCAAGCCGGAATTTGAATATGACTGCGCCTTTACCATGCCCGCCGATTTCGTCCGGCTGGTCGATGTGGTGGGGCCGTTTTCACGCGATCGCGACTGGGTATTCGAAGGCGGCAAGATCCTTGCCAATGCCGCGCCGCTGTTGATCCGCTATGTCTATGACTGCACCAGCGTGACGCTGTGGGATGACATGTTCGAAATGGCCATGTCGATCAAGCTGGCCGAGCTGGTATGCGTGACGATTACGGGCAATGATGCGTTGACCGAAAGGCTGGGCAAGCGATTTGGCGATCTGTTTTCCAGCGCGCAGCAGGTGGACGCGACGGAAAACCCGCCGGTCGATTTCGATCCCGATCCATGGTTGCTGGCCCGTGCGGGCCTTGCCTATGGTTCTGGATGGCCGGGGTGATCCATGCCCACCCATGACATTCAGACCAGTTTTAACGGTGGTTCGATTTCGCCCCGTTTGCACGGGCGCACCGATGCGGCGATTTATGACATCGCGCTTTCGGAAATGGTCAATTTCGCGCCGACGGTTGAAGGGCCGGCAATCAAGCGTTCGGGCACGCAGATTGCAGGTGAGGCCGCCGCCGCCGCAAGCGCATTGATCCCGTTCGAATATAACGCGACACAGGCCTATGCGCTGGAAATGGGCGATTATGCCGCGAGGGTCTATGCCAACAGCGGCGCGCCATTGACCGATGGCGGCGGCGATCAGGTTGTTGTCACCGGATTGCCATGGAGCGCGCAGGAAGCGCCGGATCTGGATTGGCAGCAAAGCGCCGATGTTTTGTATATGGCGCATCCGTCGCATCCGTTGTCGCGGATTTCGCGGACCGGCGCGGCCAGCTTCACCTATTCCGTGCCGACATTGAGCAGCGGGCCGTTCAAGGATCAGAACACAGACCGGACGATTACGGTTTATGCATCCGATGTGACGGTGGGTGCCTCGATCACGTTGACGGCCAGCAGCGCGATTTTCATGCCCAGCCATGTAGGTGGCCAATTCCAGATGCAGGCGCTGGATTTTTCCGGGTTCAAGCTGTGGCAACCGGGCATGCAGACGGTCGTTGGCGACATATGGCGCAGCGACGGCAAGTTGTATCGCAACATCAACGGCGGACAGACCGGATCGACGCCGCCCACGCACACCTATGGCAGCGAATGGGACGGTACCGGCACCAATGCAGTCGACGGCCATGCCTATGGCGTGTTGTGGCAATATGTTTGCGATCAGTATGGCCAGATGCTGATCACCGCGACGGGCGATCCATTGGCGGCGTCGGACACGGCGACGGCCACGGTCACGCGCGCGTTGCCCAACGGATTGAGCGACATCGGACAGGCCACATGGCGATGGAATTTCGGGCGGTTCAGCGATGCCTATGGCTGGCCCAAGATCGTGCGTATCTGGAATAACCGCCTGATCCTGATGACGGATTTCGAAATATTCGGGTCAGTCGTTGGAGACTATTTCAATTTTTCAAAGTTTGACGACACAGGAAAGCTTGCCGCCGATCTGGCGTTTTATTTTAGGATCAACGGTTCGAACCCGATTAAATGGGCGGCGGTCGATCTGCAAATGCTGATCGGGACGGATCGGCATGAATACACCATCGGGCCGATCAATGCGGCACAGGCAGCATCGTCCACCAATCTGCAATCATTGCGGCAAAGCCATTATGGCGGGGCGGCCATTCGCGCGGCGCAGATCAACACGAAGACGATTTTTGTCCAGCGCGGGGCCAGGAAAATCCGCGAGGCGTCATTCGATTATACCCAAAACCGGTATCAGGCGCCGAACATGGTGGTATGGTGTCGGCATCTGGCGCAGACGGGCATCGCGCGAATTGCCTATCAGCAGGAAAGCGAGGAAATCCTGTGGGCGTTGCGCAAGGACGGGCGGTTGTTGATGCATGCCTATTCGCCCGAACAGCAGGTGAAAGGATGGGCACTGGCCGCCATTGCCGGGTTTGATGGGGCCGATGCGCAGGTGTTGGACATTTGCGCCATGCCATCGGCGGCGGGATCGCCCGATATGTTGTGGATGTTGATCCAGCGCGGCGGGGTCAAGACGGTTGAGGTTCTGGCCGATTGGTGGGTGGACGGCACCGATATGGCGCAGGCGCGGTTTGTGGATGGCGGGATATTCTATTCCGGCACCCCGGCAACGCAGATCGGTTTGAGCGGAACGGGTTTCCCCACGAGTTGGGCCGGAAAGACCATTGCAGGATTGTTGGACGGCAAGGCGGAAATGGCGTTGACCGTGGAAAGCGACGGCAGCGTGACATTGCCCTATGCCGCGTCGAATGTGGCGCTGGGCCTGTTCTATCCGGCATGGCTGGTGGGTTTGGCGCCCAAATTGCCAGCGCAGAGCGGCGGCTTTGCCGAGATGTTGCGACGCCGGATGACGGCGATGTTGTTGCGCGTTGTGGACAGCGCCGCGATCTGGGCGGGTGGTGCGCGCGCCAGCAGGCTTTCCGAAATGTTGCGGCGTGATGTTTCGGTGCGGATGGATCAGCCGTCGCCTTTGACCAATGGTGTGTCGCAACAGATTTCCACCGGTGGCGATGCCGACCGCGAGGGCGAATGGCGGATCGAAAGCCGGGCGCCCCTGCCCGCGATCATCAGCTTGATCCGCGCGACCTATGTTCGGGAGGACAAGGATTGAGCGCGATTGTCCGCCTTGAGCCATGGCATATTCCGGCCATCCGTTTGCAGCCTTCGCAAGATGGCGCGATGGGGTTGTATGCGCCGGCGCAGACCGAGGATTACGGGCGGTGGTTATGCGATGGCGGTCCGGCGTGGGCGTTGATCGACAATGATGGCGCGGTGTTGGGCGCGGCGGGATTTACCGAGGTCTTTGCCACACAGGCCAGCGCATGGGCGATGTTTTCCGATGGGATCGCGGGCCATGGGCGGGCGATTGTGGCGCAGGTGCGCCAGGTTGTCGGCATGGGGTTGTGGCCCCGGATCGAGGCGATGACACGGGCGCAATGCCCCGGCCATGGGCGCTTTGCACAGGCATGTGGTTTTTCGCGTGTGGCCGTTCTGCGCGCGTGCGGACCATCGTGCGAAACCATGGAATTATGGGAGGTCGTGCATGCAAAGTCTGCCTAATCTGCAAGGAATTGCGCAGGGGGTGCAGGCAATTGGTTCTGTGGCCACGGGGTTTGCCGGATATCGCGCGGGGCAAGCCAATGCGGCCATTGCCCGCAGCAATGCCCAGATGGCATTGGCCGATGGTGCCAGCGCGGCGGTGGATGCCAAATCGCGGTATCGCGCCGCCATCGGCGAGCAGTTGGCCGCGCAGGGCGCCAGCGGCTTTGCCATGGGCACCGGGTCGATGCTGGACGCGTTGCAGGAAAGCCGGGTCAATCAGGCCTATGCCATGATGCAGATTTCGCGCGGGGCGGCGGCGCGCGCGGCGGCGTATAATTCGCAAGCCAGCGCGGCGCAGAGCAGCGGCGTGATGAGCCTGATCGGGGGTGCGTTGAAGGCCACCAGCGGGTTGATGAACCAGAAGATCGATTATGCCAACGCCAATGCGCGAATGGGCGTTGGCCCCGGCACCCCGGCGGGCGCGATGCAACCCGCAGCAGAGGCAATCTATACCGACATCAGCGGCATGAATTGGAGCAATTGACATGCCCGACATGAGCGTGGCGCCGGCGCCCCAGCCGACCGAAACCCAGCCATTACCCATGAACGCCACGCCGGATCAATTCGGCGCGGGGGTGTTTGGCGAGATCGCGCAGGGGGCGGCGCAGATCAACGCCGGGCTGGAGCAGCGGCGCGAAATCGACATGAAAAATGCGGTCGATGCGCAGGCCGGGGCGGCGCAGGTGGCCCTTGCGCAGTTTCAGGCGCGTATGAGCGACGTGGAGAATGCGGCGAAGGGCGACAGCCGCATTCCGGCCAACACGTATCAGGCGGCGATTTTGGGCCGGTTTGATCAGGACAGCCCCGCCCTTCTTTCCGGCATAGACAATCCGATTGTGGCCCGCATGGTGAAAAACCAGTTGGGCGAAATGCGGGCGCGGTTTGCGCAATCGAGCGGCGATTATCAGACCGTATCCTTGGCGCGGTTGGCCAATGCCAATACGCTGGCAGCGGATAATGCCAATGACACGCTGGCCGGAACGGTGTTGGCGCTGGGCGATCTGCGCATGATCCAGAATCGCAGCGCGGACCTTTGGCATCATCAGCCGGATTTGACGAACGAGCAACGCGCGATGGGCACGATCCAGAGCGCGCAAAAGCAAGCACTATCCTATGCATGGGGGTGGGCGCAGCGCGACGGCGCGGAGGCGATCAAGCGCATCGACAATGGCGAGTTCACCGAAGCCGGGGTGCCCGCCGAGCAGTTGCATGTCTTGCGGTCGGCGGCGATGGCGCAGGTGGCGCATGCCGAGGAGCAGAAGCGCGCCCAAAAGGCGGCTGATAAAGCGCAGTTCAATCAGGACGCCAGCCTGTTTCTCGCCCGCGCGCATGACGGAGAAAATATTTCGCCCGTGGAGGCCGGAGCGCTGGCGCAGACTGCACTGGGCTTTGGGGAAGAGGTCAAGGCCCGCGAGATTACGCGCGCGCTTGAAGATCAGGGGTTCGCGCAAAAGTATCGCATTATGGCGGTCAATTCTGTCAGGATGCAGCAGCAGATTGCGACCTTGGCGGCCAAGCCCCACCCCAACCCCATGGAGCAGCGCGAGCTGGCATGGGCGCAGGAGCATGCGCCAAGTCTGGCCTCGCGCTTTGCCGCTGATCCGGTCGCCTATATGGCCGAATTGGGGCAGCGTGGGGCGCAGCCGCCTGCGCTGAATTTGGCAGATCCGCAAAGCATTATGGCGCGCGATCAATGGTCGATGCGGACTGGCGAAGCAAATGGCGTGTCCATGAAGCCGATGGCCGAGGCGGAAATGGAGCCGATGCGCAAGCAAATCGGCATCAGTGTGCAGGGCAGGCTGGAAGCATTGCAGCATCTGGACCCCCTGCCCCCCATGCGCCGATTGGAATGGGCGCGCGCGATCATGCCCAATGACAAGCTGTTTCAGCAGGAAGCCATGCTGGCCCCCGGCGTGCGCGATCTGGTGCATTCAGGGAAGATTATTCAGGAAGGCAATCAGGGCTATTGGCCATCCAACAGTATGAACCTGCCGGATCAGAGAAAATCGGCGCAGCAGCTTACCAATTTCGACGCGATGATTGCCAATACGTTGCGCAATGTGGATGCTGAAACGGTGGTGGCCGTTCAGCAGAACATGCGCAATTACCTTGCCGGAAAGTTCAAAAGCCAAGGCAAGGCCAATGCGCATCAGATTACCGGGGCTGATCTGCGCGAGGCGGCGACCTATGCCTTTGGCGGCCAGATGAAAAATGGCCAGCAATATGGCGGCGGCATGTTGTGGCGAGAGCCGCAGGGGTTTGTTGTAGCGCCGGAAAATATGACAGGGGCGCAATTCTTCAATGCCATCCGGGCGGATCTTGCGGCGCAGGTTAAGGCCGGGCATGGCCCTGTTGAACCAAACGGGCATGATTTCGACCTGAAGAAAGCCACGCCTGTCTTTATCGGCAACGGGGTATATCGTTGGGAAACCGGCACAGGCCCGAATGCCTCCATCGTCCTTAACAAAAAGGGACAGCCCTATATCACGCGGATTGGGGGCCAGTAATGGGCGGCGTTCTTGCAACCGCGCGCGTTCTTTCGCCCGAGGCGCAAAACATTCCGCAGCGGCAGGCCAGCAGCAGCGATGATACCAGCCCCGGATTTTTCGAAGGGATCGCGGCCAGCTATCGCAATTCGAAAGATGAATTGCAGAATGTGCAGCAGAACCGGCTGAATGACAGCTATACCGATCTGGTGCGCGACGTGGCGCGGGCCAGCGGAGTGCCGATTTATAAATTCCGCCGCCCCTTCGCTGGTCGCGCCGATATTATGGATGCGGGCGATCCGTGGAACACGGAGGCGGTATGGAGCCAGATTGGCCGGTTGCGCGCCGCCGATCCCAATGCGCTGGCCGCAGCGGGCAAGGATCAGGCAGAATTTGAACGAATGGTGGTGACGCGCCAAGGGCAGCATCAGGCCGATCAGCAAATGGCGGCCAAGGCGGGGATGGTCTCCGGCGTTATCGGCGGGTTTGGCGCGGGGTTTCATGATCCGGTCAACTGGCTGGGCATGATGCTGGGCGGCCCCGGTTCAACCACGTTTGCGCGGGCGCTGCTGAATTCCGCCGCAACGAATGCGGTGGTGGCCGCCGCCGCCGAGCCGGGGCGCGTAATGGCGCGCAAGGCGATGGGCGAGGAAACGACCTTTGGCGATATGGCCAAGGATGTGGGCATGGCCGCTGCGCTGGGCGCCGGGATGCATGCCACCGTGGCCGGGGCGGCCAAGGGCCTGCAAATGGCGGTGGATCGCATTCCCTTGAGCGCCAAGGTGGGGGCCGCGCTGAAAGCGTCAAACCCGCAGGCGGCCGATCTGGCGCAGGTGGCGAAGGCATTTGAGGATCGGGTGCCCGAGATTTACCGGACGCCGGATGAGGCGGCGGCGCTGAATGTCGTCAACCGCGCGGCGGAGGTGGCGGCAAGCAACCCGTATGAATCGACCTATGCCGGGCAGGATCTGCATCAGGCGCGGTTGAGCGGGGCGACCGAAAGGCTGTTGACCGGCGCAGCGGAGCGCGCGGTTCGCGCGCGCGGCCTTGACCCTGAAATCGTCTCGTTCTTTCGCGGCAAGGGTTTCAGCGAGGGGCAGGCGCGCGGGATTGCCGCAGGCATCGCGGCAGAAAGCGGCGGGAACCACAGGGCGGTCAACCCCAAGAGCGGGGCCTTTGGGCTGGGCCAATGGCTGGGTTCGCGCCGGGCGGCCCTGATCGAGCGGTATGGGGAGAACCCGACCAAGGCACAGCAGCTTGAATTTCTGCACCATGAATTGACCGGGGGCGATCATGGCGGCCGCCACGTGCTGGCGCAAAGCGAGGAAAGCGCGGTACTGGACGCCTATATCCGCAAATTCATGCGGCCCAAGGCGGGCGCGGAAACCGATGGCGATTTAACGCGGGGCATGGCCGCGCTGGGGCGCGGCGAGGAAATGGCGGCGCGGGCCGAAGGCATCGGCGATATGGCCGATGCGGACGCGGCCATGGCGGATGCACGGATGATGGCCGCCGAAGCCAATGCGATGGATATGGCCGGCATGGCCGCGCGCGGGGATGGCACAGCCGAGACGGTGCCGGGCCTTGATCCGCACCCCAGCGAGACAATGCCAAGGCTCCAGCTTGATCTGTTTTCCGATGAAACCACGGCGCGCGTGGCGCAGGCGCAGGCGGACGCCGATGCGATGGGCATGGAAACGCCCGTCTATACCCGGCAACAGGCGTGGATCGAGGCGCGCGATCAGGTGATGCAGGCGCAGGCAGGCGAAGCGCCGGGGGCGTTGTATCACCCCGAAGTGGGGCCGATCGATGTTGTATGGGGCGAACCGGGCAACGGGCGCAACACCGGGTGGGGTCTATCCAAGATTGTGGCGCGGCATCCGGAGGTATTGGACGATCTGCCCGCGATCATGGACCAGTTGCATTTTGTGCCCGAGCGCAGCGGCAACAATCGCGCGGTGCTGGAAAGCGACGATCACAAGGCAGTGGTTCGCCTGACCATGGACGGGCAAAGCAAGCGCTGGCTGCTGACCGCGTTCAAAAAGGAAGGTGATGCCCCGTCGGTTCAGACTACCCGCCGCGAACCGATCAATGCGCCAGACGGACGGTCTACCGGCGCCGGGGCTGATGCGGATATAAGCCTTTCGCCCGAAAGTGGCAAGGGCGCGCCGATGGCGGCCAAAGATGCCCCCCGGCCTGACCTTGCCCAGCCCGGCGCCGATGTGGGGGCGGACCCGGTGGGCGCGGCGGCGCAGGTGCAGGCGGACGGGATGCTGCACGATGTGCGCGCCGATCTGGACGCGGGGAAGTTGAAAGATGTAAAATTCACCGTGAGCGACACGGGCGAAGTGATCAGCGCAGAGCAGGCTTTGGCCAGAATGGATGCCGATCAGGCCGCCTTTGATGCATTGAAGGGGTGTTTGTGATGGGAAAGAACGCACCGCCGCAAAAACGAGTCCACGAATCGGGCGAATGCGAATACGCAAAAGCCCATGGGCGCAGGAAAAGGATTCTTGGCTGGCTTTGCCATCTGGTTGGTTGGCACCGTGGCGGTCGCATATATCACGCCAGAGCCGCGATGCCGGGATGGATCGTATTCGGCGGCAATTGGGCGAAGAGGTGCCTGTTCACATCATGGCGGGGTGCATCATTCCGCAGTGGGGCTGTTACGGTTTCCGGTACTTGTCATTGCGATTGTAGTCGGTGCGAAAATTGCAGATGGCGAGCCGATATTTCGCGCGCCGCCAAAGCCCCCGCCGCCGATTGCGCGGCCGCCACAAGAGCCGCCCCAGCCCTTGCCACCCCCACCACCGCCGCCGCCAAGGAGAATGCCGGAAGAGGGGTCGCCGGGATGCCCACGCTGCGGCGCGGCGATGATAAAGCGGAAGGCCACGCGCGGCCGAGGGAAAGGCGAATTCTTTCTCGGCTGTTCCGAATGGCCAAAATGCAGCGGCAGCCAATCGCTGCCACCGGATCAGCGCAAGCCGCCAAAACAGAAGCGCAAATAGACGGCATCAGCATCCCGATCACGTCATGCGCAAAAGAACTGTTCCCATACATGGAGGTGCCGGGCCGCTATACCGCCGTTGAAATCAGCTTTGATGGCGGGGAAGATTTGATGTTTTATCCGCTACTGGAAGGCGGGAAGTAGGAGTGTCAGCGTCGATTTGCCTCATGCCAGCGCGCGAGGACTTCAGCGTATTCTCGTTGGGTGGCGCGGTGTCTGCCGACGGAAAAGGCAATCAGGTGTATGACAGTCAAAAGAAGGTAGCTGGTTACGCGATTAGGGGTAAACCATCCTTCGCCGCGCGGCCAAAAAGCGGGATAAAAGCCGCCATACACGATCAGCCAAGCGATAATTACATGGATTGCCAAAGGCAAAGCGACAGGATTGAGGCTGCCAGCGAACAGGTAAATGTACAAAGTTCCAGCGCCGCCAAAGATCAAAAATTGTACAAGGCCCTCAAAATCCATCCTCGCCCCCTTCCGAACCCAGATATCAAATCAAACGAAGCAGCGCATGCAGCCCGGTCGCGACAGCAAAAATTGCGCCGTGTTGAAGCAGAGTCCATACAATGAGCATAGTGTTTGCCGCCGCCATGGAGCCCATTTGCCCAAACTTTGGGGTTGGCAGTCCATTGTATTTGCGCACCCTCTGCATTTGGGCGGCTCTGCTGGCGACGAACAGGCTGATCACAATGAATGGGATAAGAAGCCAAGGCCAATACCCATTCCATCCGGCAATAGCGGAGCCAATCCACATAGCAAAAATCAGAACAGCCACGAAGCCCCCCCTTGTCTATCGAGTCGTTAAGACTTATAGCGGCCCTTGCACGGTATGTCCCGTGCGAGGGATTAGCCTCCCTAAAATCAAAGGTGCGACCCGCGCCACACGTCCTCGTGAGGGCGCGTTTTCTTATGGTCGGGCGCGTTGCGAGCACCCTCGGGTGCGCCGCTTACCTTTGAGCGGTAAGGCTAATCGTGGCGCGTCCGGCCACCAGCGTAGCCTTGCTGTGGTCGGACCTTATCAAAGGACCGGCAAATGAACGCCCCAATCAATTTCACGTTTCACGAAAAGCAAATGCGCGTTGTGATGATCGACGCGGAGCCATGGTGGGTTGCCAATGATCTTTGCGGCATCCTTGGGCTGCGGAATGTCACAATGGCGATTAAGCGGCTGGACGATGATCAGGTTGCCCTAAATCTGATTGAGGGCATAGGTAAGAACGGTCCCGTCAACATCGTCTGCGAAAGCGGCATGTGGATGCTGGTGCTGCGCAGCGACAAGCCGGAGGCGGAGGAGCTTCGCCGCTGGTTGACGCGCGAAGTTCTCCCCGCCCTGCGCAAGACAGGCCGGTATGAAATGCCCGGCCATGAACCGCCGCCGGTTCAGGCGATGGATATGGACCCGATCCGCATGCAGGCCGGGGCGAACGTGGTTCGCCTTGGCCTGCGCCTTTATGGGCCGCATGCCGCGCGCAGCCTGTGGCTTCAGGTTGGCCTGCCACCTGTTGCGCCCGACAGCGAGACGGTGATCGATATCGACCCTTTGGCGCAACCCCTGCTGGCCTATCTGGACGGCAGGGCGCAGACCACGATCCAGCAGGCCGCCGAGGGCATCGGCATCAGCAGCCCCGATTGGGCCACGCGCCTGCGCCTTGCCCGGATGCTGGCCATGTGGGGTTGGCAGGGCAAAACCGAAAAGGTGGGCCGAAAGGCCGTGCGCATCTATCGCCGCCCCAGCCAGATCATGGAGGCGCAGGCATGATCGGGATCATGGTGCCGGGTGGCCTGCAACTGGCCGAACTCAAGCGTGCGGGCTGGTCGCTGGCGGCGCAGCGCGGGCTTGAAACCGATGCAATGGACAGTTTGATTGAACGTATCGAGCGGACGGCGCGCCACAACGTGTTGCGCCGCGCGCTGGCGGAGGCCGCCAATGATGAAAGGGATGATGCACCATGAGCATAGCGGCATGTCTGACCAAGCTGGTTGAAGAGGGCAAGCTGGACGCCGAGCGCGCGCAGCGCTGGCGCGAGGAATATGACCGGCTGCGGAAATCCTATGGCAAAACCATGGGGCAGGTTGCCGCAGCCGAGGCGGCCAGCAAGGATATGGTGGACGCCATTGAATGGCGCAACATCAACAACCGCCGTCAGACGCTGTTGCAGATCAAGACCCAGCAGAACATTTTGGGCCGGCTGCAAAGCCATATGGAAAAAGGCGGCAGCGCAACCTCTGTCGCCGTTTCCATTATGGAGCATCACGAGGCTGGGGATCGCGGGCCATCGGTAGAGAATGTGCGCGGCGCGCTCTATCGTCTGGCATGGTCCAGAATGCAGGGGTTCCTTGGCCGGTATGAGCGCGACCTGTTGGGGCGGGTGCGCCATGGCGATGAATTGCGCGAGATGGTGCGGGCGCTGCGCGGTGAGCATACCGACAATGCCAGCGCCAAGGAAATGGCGCAGGCGGTGGGCGATACGTTCGAATGGCTGCGCCAGATGTTCAACAATGCGGGCGGCAATATCGCCAAGCTGGCCGATTGGGGTTTGCCGCAGAGGCATGATGCCCTTGGCATCGGCAAGGCCGGGTTTACCGCGTGGTGGGATTTCATCCGCCCCTTGCTGAACCCGGAAAAGATGATGGACGGGGCCACCGGCAAAGCCTTTGCCACCGAGGACGCCTTGCGCGAGGCGGGCGAATATGCGTGGCGGGCGATTGTATCACATGGGATGGACGGACAGGTGCCGGGCACGGTTTCCGGCCCCGGCAAAATGGCCAACAGCCGTGCCGATCACCGGTTCTTTGTGTTCAAGGACGCTGATGCGTGGCTGAAATACAATGACCGTTTCGGCAGCAGTGATCCGTTCGACGCGGTGATTGGCCATATTGACAGCATGACGCGCGACATTGCCGCGATGCAGGTGCTTGGCCCCAACCCGGCGCAGACGGTGCGCTGGATCGGCGACATTCTGAAACAGGATGCTCTGCCCACAATTGAGGGCGGCAAGACGATCAAGCTGGAAAAAGATGCGGGCAGAGCGGCCAAGGAAGTGGCCGATATGTGGGATTATTACACCGGCACATTGACCGCTGTCGCCCCGGAAAACAGGACGTATGCGCGGCGTTGGTCCGCCCTGCGCAACTGGAATGTGGCGACCAAGCTGGGCAGCGCATTTATTGATGCGATTGTCACCGACCCGACCTATGCCGGGGTGACGGCCAAGATGAACGGTCTGCCGGTTATGCGGGTGTTGAGCGAATATGTGAAAGGGTTTCAGCCGTTCAACAAAGGGCATCGCGAGATTGCAGAGCATGCGGGGCTGGTGTTCAGCGAAATGACCAGCCGGGCCGAGCGCATGTATCGCGAAGGACAGGGTTTTAATTTCCATGAATTATCGCGCCGATTCGCCGATGGCGCGATGCGCACATCGCTGCTTTCGCCGCATACTGTGGCGATGAAGCAGGCGGTCGGGCTTGGTTTTATGATGGATTGGGCGGACCATGCAGGCCGCGCCTTTGATAAGCTGGAGGCGCCCAAACGGAAATCGTTGGAGCGATACGGGATCACCGCGGCGGATTGGGATCGGCTGCGCGCCATTCCCATTGTGGAGGATGGTGGCAAGAAGTTGCTGCGCCCCGGCGATCTGGCGCGCGAGGGCGGCGATGAAGGTTTAGCCAGCGCCGTTAAGTTCATGAGTCTGATTGACAGTGAATTGCGGTTTGCCGTGCCCAGCGAGCAACTGCGAGCGCAAACGAAAGTGGCGACACTCAACAATAGTGTCAGAATTGAGCGTGGAACGTTGGCCGGTGAAATGCTGCATAGCGCCAGCCAGTTCAAAACCTTTTCGGCGATTGCGATGTTCACCCATATTCAGCGCGCGCTTTATGGGGCCGAAGGTGGTATGTCGCGGATTGCCTATGCCTTGACGCTGCCGACGCTATTGATCCTTGGTGGCTATCTGTCCAACTCCATGCGCGAAATCGCGACCGGCAAAGACCCTTCGCCATGGTTCACCCTGGCCGGATTTGGCCGAGCGGTTGTTCGCAGCGGCGCCTTTGGGTATCTGGCGGACATCGGGGCAAATGGGCTTGATGATCGGCATGGCGGCCCGATTGCCAGCTTTGTTACAGGCCCGACGATTGGGTCGGTGGTCGATCCACTGTTCAGCATGGTTGGCGGCAACATCCGTAAGGCCGAGGAGGATAAGGACACCAACCTGCAAGCGGAGGGCTATCGGTGGGCGAGGCAGGCATTGCCGGGCAACAATATCTGGTATGCGCGGCTTGCGCTTAATCGCCTGTGGCTGGATCAGATGCAGACGCAGTTCGATCCTTATTACGCGCGAAGCTGGGCGCGGATGGACCGCGCCGCGCGCGAGGCGGGAACAGAATTCTGGATGGCACCGGGACAAACTGCGCCGGATCGCGCGCCCAACCTCGGCAATGCCATGGCGACCCCACCCCAACCTTGACGCATCCGGCCCCTTGTGAGAAATACAGAGCCGCTGGCCTAGCGTGAATTCGCGCCCCAGCGGCCCTGGCACGGAATGCCCGGCGAGCAGCCGTAAAACGCCAGAAGCGGCCCCGAACCTGTCGGCTTAGCCCTTCGCTCTGATCCAGATGAGCGAGGGCAGTATGACGGTTGCGGCCGAAACACCGTGGAACAGCAGCAATGGCGACGGTTCGACCGTCAGCTTTGATCTGGGCTTTACCTATTCCGATGTGGGCGAAGTCATTGTCGAAGTTTTGATCGACGGCGTGGCCACGGTGATGGATTACACCATCATCGGCCAGAATGTGGTGTTTGACAGCGCACCCCCGGTGGGCAGTACGGTCAACCGCAGCCGCGCAACATTGGCGGATCAGGAGGAAAATTTTCCGGCCAATGGGCGGTTCCCCTCTGTCAGCTTTGAAAAGCAACTCGATCGACATACTCGGCTTATTCAGGAATTGATGTCGAGTGCAGCGCGGACGTTGCGCATCCCCGATCTTCCCGGCTCAATCGCATTGCCCGGCGCGGCGGATCGGATTTTGACCAGCACCGGCTTTGACGAGAACGGCGCACCGACTGTCCGCACGGCGCGGGATGAGGCGCTGTTCCTCAAGCTGGAAATGATGGCCTTGCTGGGCGCCGGGTATAAGGGCGATCCGGGCGGGAATGTGATGGCGGTGGGGCCGTTTGACAGCCTGACCGGGATCAGTGTTCCAGCGGGCACGAATTATATTCAGACCGCCAGTTATGCCACGCCCGCCAGCGGCAAGCGCGGCAAGGGCGCAGCGCGCTATTGCTTTGTGCCGCAGCCCATCACGTTGCCCGCAGCGGGGCAAGGCAAGTGGTGGTTTACCGATGCGACCGGCAAGCGTTTTGCGATTGATGAGGTGTTTCCGACAACCGACCATTTCGGCGGCATTGGCGACGGCAACAGCGCGGCGGCGGACACGGCGGCGATTGAGGCGGCGTGGCTGTATTCGCAGGTCGGCGGCAACTGGTGGTCGCCCGCCGGGGGCGGATCGAACGGCACGATCAATTCGGCGGCCGTGGTGCGGCTGGGCGGCGGCAATTACATTTACAACGGCCCCGGATTGGTCAACGGCGCGGCCAGCGGAAGCAGCGCAACGCTGCCTGTGGTCATCATGGGGGCGGGCAAGGATGCGACGCGCCTGACCATCACGTCGGCGGTGTCGCTGGTTTTGTGCAAATCGGCGCGGTCGGCCTATGTCGCCAATCTGGAAATCATCGGCGGGACCGGCGTTTTTTATTGGGAGGGCACCACCGGGTTGGTCACGGCCAGCAAGCCGGTGTTCATCGACGTGTCCTTCGTCGGCTTTCGCGATTTCGCCATCGGATCGGATCGCCCGGACCATCCCGGATTGCAGGTGTCGCGGTGCAATTTCAACGGCGCGCCCACGGCGGGCACGGCCAGCGCAAGCAGCACAACGGGCGCGCTGTTCGGCATTGCGTGGTGCGGCTATACCGATGAAGTCACGATCCAGGACTGCACCGTTGGCAATGTCCGCTATGATTTCAAGTTCGGCCAGAATGCGGGCAATATCTCGAACCTGAAGGTTTTGCGCTGCGCCCACTTCGACGGGTGGGACGCGGGCGGCGTTTCCTATCGCGCGGCCAATATCTGGTGCGTGGCCACGGATTCGAACGTCAACACTGGCGTTGGCTGCATCCTTGCCGATAGCAAATTTGGCAATGAGGGGCGCGGCATCGGGTCCGAGCCGGGTACGCCGCGATACCTGTTTGCGCGCGAGGACGTCAGCAATCCGGCCTTGCTGCCCACACAGCGGGTGCATAGCGAAACCGACACCAGCGGATATGTGGTGCGGCCTATCATCCGAAGCAATGGCATGTTCGGCGTTTCGGGCGAGAGCGGCGGCTATGTCAAAGCCTGCATCGCGCAGTTCGCCATGCATTGGGAGCGCACCAATACGCTGGGCGGTGCGCTCAAGCCCTATATCCTGCAATTTTCCGATGCGGTGATTGCGTCCGGGCTGTTGAGCCCCAGTGTACCCAAGATCATTATCGAGGCCACGCCAAAGACATTCGAGAACGTCAACGGGCAGATCTGTAAAGCGACCAATTACGACCCGGCGACCACACTGTTCGACCCGATGGGCGATGCGCTGGACACGGCCAAGTCGGTTGTGGGCGGGACGCAGGGATGCGGTTACAAGCTGCTGCTGGCCGCGCATGCATCGACCATGAGCCTTGCGGGGGGAGGATCGACAGCGGCCAGCGTGATTGCGGATGCGCGCGGGGCGGCCGGTCTGGCGCGCACGGTGACGATCAACAATGCCAGCACAGGCGCGATCTATGTCGGCAATATCGCCGGGTTTGACCAGACGAAGCCGTTGCATGTGGAAATCGAACTGCGCAAGTCGGCCAGCAATCCCTTGCCCTATGTGCAGATCGGATTGTCGCGCACCTCGCCCGCATTGTTGGCTACCTATGCCCCGGTTGAACTGACGGCCAATTGGCGCACGGTGCATAAGGTTTTCGATTTCAAGGCGCTGTCGGACACCGGGTTCAATTTGAACGTGCAGGCGTTGCCCGCATCGTGGGCCAGCGGGACGGCGCAGAATTTCGATATCGGCACTGTGCGGGTTTATCAGTGCGAGAACGCGCATGACGGGCGCATCATGGGCCTGTTTGATCCGGGCGATGCCGATAGCACCGCGACGGCAGGGGTTACGCCGGAGCATATCGCCACGATCACGCCGTTGACCGCAGACCGCACACAGATCCTTTCGACGGCCAACAGATTGCGCGGTGATCTTGTCCGTGTGTCGCGCGTGGACGCGGCAGCATTCAATTTCGTCGTCAGGAACGCGGACGGCGCGGGGACAGTGCTGGCCACGATGGCGGCGGGCGCAGACGCGCAATTCAAGTTTACCGGATCAGCGTTCATCCGTGTTTCGCTGGGGACGGTGTGATGGCGGGCAAAGGGGCATGAGATTGGATCATCAAAAAAGCATCGCGATGGCGGGCGATGTGATGGCCAGCGCGGGGGCGCTGGTCATGGCCGCATCGCATTGGGCCGAGGTTTTGACGCCCATCGTCACGCTGCTTGTCGGGTTGGCCACGCTGGCATGGTGGGGTTTGCGGTTTGTCGATCGGTGGCGGGGCAGGAGTGTGGGCGAATGATGGCGTGGATCAAGCGGAAATGGGCCGAGGTTTCGACCAAGGCGGGAACGGTGCTGATCGCGCTGGCCGGTTATGTTGCCGAGGCGGCCCCGCAATACGCCGGGTTTGATCGGCGCATTGCCTATGTCGGGATTGTGGCCGGCGCGTTGCTGGTGGCGTTTCGCGAGAAGGGGAAAGCCGATGGCCAGTAAACCCGCAGCCACGCGCAAGGTTGCGCGCAAGCCCATTGTCATCACGGCCGCGATAGCGGGTATCCTTTTTGGGGTTTACGGCCGCGAAGGAGATTTTTCCAATCACAAGCTGGATCGTGGCGGGGCAACCCGGTTTGGCGTGACCGAGGTGGTCGCGCGGGAAGAAGGCTATCAGGGCGATATGCGGGCGTTCCCCAAGCATTGCGACGACGCTCATCCGGTCTGCGCCGATCAGATTTATGCCCGGCGGTATATGGCCGACAATGGAGCGCTGGCGATCATCGAGCTTTCGCCCGCGATCACGGCCGAGTTGGTCGATACCGGCGTCAACATGGGACCGCAGACGCCGCTGCCGTGGTTTCGCGAAGGGTTGAACGCGCTGGGCGGCTATCGCCTGCCGGTGACGAAGGCTCGGTTGATGGCCGATGATGTCGGCGCGCTGGCGCGTTTGCGCGCGCGCAAGGGCGGGCTTTGGACCTGCATTGCCATGCTCGATTACCTCGATGCGCGCCAGCGCCAGCGGTACGACGCCATCGTGCGCGCCGACCCCAGCCAGAAGGTGTTTTACCGCGGCTGGATCAACCTGCGGATCGGGAATGTGGACCGGCGGGAATGCCGGAAGGAGGCGGTGTGAAGGCCGCCGCCTCTGCCGCGCTGAAATGGATGCGCGATCATGGCGGCGATGCCGCCGTGGCCCGCTGCAAGGAGGGTGGCCGGATCTACCTCGCCCAGGGCGAACATGCGCCCTTCATGCCCTCAACCGCCCGGCAGCTGATCGATGCTGGATTAGCGGAATATGTCGATCAGGGCGGCCGCAAATCGGCCCGCTTTCGTCTCACGGAAAAAGGAATGACCCCATGACCAATATGCGTGCCAAGTTGCAGATTGCCAGCGTGACCAAGCATGACGGCGGCAATGAAACCATCAAGTTCCATGCCGTTGCCGCAAAATCCTATGCCGAAACCGATGGGCTGGATGAAGACAATACCTTCGCCAAATACAGCCCTTCGGCATCGCTGGAAATCCTGATCGCCAATCCGGCACTGCATGGCCAGTTCGAACCGGGCCAGAAGTTCTACGTCGATTTCTCTCCGGCGGCATAAGGGAGCGGGCTATGTTTTCCATCCCTGCTATCTGGACCGCCATCAAGCTCTGGCAGGGATGGCAGCGCATCGGCGGCGGGCTGAAATGGCTGTTTGCCCATCCCATGGCGGCGCTGGCGCTGGCGCTGGGCGTGTGGGGCGTGATCGAGCATCGCGCGGCCGCCAGGTGGGAGGGCGCCTATCACAAGCTGGTGACCGATACGCAGAGCGCAGCCGATAAGGCCGCCAAGGATCAGGCCGCCGTCAACCATCGCCCCGCCGCCGCATCGGCGGCGATTGCGGAGAAATCCAATGCCGATCAGTCGCTTTATCAGGCTGGCCTGCGGGCTGGCGCTGCTTACGCTCTTGCTCACCAGTTGCGGCCCCAAAATTCGTGTGGCCCCGGCCATACCGATTTGCCCGGAGCCGATCACCCTGCCCCGGTCGATGACGGAGAGGATCGACGATTTGGTGACGTCATGGTTGCGGTCAGTCGTGACGACTTCGACCGCTGCACCAGAGCCATTACCCGCATCGCCAAGGTGCATAACGACGCCCAAGCCCTGATCGCGGCGGGGGTGGCCAAACCTTCGGAAGGAAAGTGATATGACGACAACGGGTTTCGCCGCGCCCAACGCGCGCCAGTATGTGGAATTTGAAACGACTGACAGCCGGGGCGGTTTTGCGCGGGTGCCAGCGGCAGCGCTGACGAATGCGTCAGGTGAAGCGTTTGGACCGGGCAATCCATTGGCGACATCATCGGATGGCGTCAGCGATGCCGCCGTTACCACCGGCAGCGTGACCAGTGCGGCAACCGTCATGACGTTGAACACGGCCGGATTTGGCGGCGGAAGTTTCCAAATTACCAATATCGGCAGCGGCAATACTGTTTCGTTTGAGCAATCAAACGACAACACCAATTGGGTGGTTTTGCCGGTGAATATTGCCAGCAATACCTATTCCAACCCTGTCACCGGAGCGACCGCAACAGGCATCTATCAATTTGTGTCGGTTTGCGCCTATGTCCGCGCCCGCGTATCGACCTATGGCAGCGGGACCGTTGCGATCAGCGCAACCCAGAAGCGCGCCCGTCCAGTACCGGACCAGACGGGTTATGTCGCCTTGTCGGCGGCCAGCGCGCAGATTGGCTATGTCCTCAATTCAGTGGGCTATACCGATAGCACAACGGCGCTGGGTGGTTCGGCCACTTATACCGGCACAAGCCGAAGCACGGCCAGTTTGGGTTGGGCGGCGAAATTCAAGGCGCGGGCGTTTACGGATCAGGCCGGAACGCTGACCATTGAACAATCTGTGGACAGCGGCACAAATTGGCGAACGGTGGGCAGTGTGGCTGTATCGGCAGGTGTGGCCGCGAACCTGTCGGTTGATGTCACGGGCGCCTATGGCTCGACGAATCTGTACCGCGTCAAACTGGTGAACGGCGCGTCGGCGCAAGGGTTGCTGAACCTGTCATCCGCGTTTTCGGCCAACTGATTGGAGAAGTGCAATGGAATATGACCCGAACATTGCCCACATCACCGCCGAGGATGGCACCGTGTTTCAGGTGCTGAATGAGGCGGGGGATGATTGGGATGAAGCGGCCACGCGGGCGAAATATGAGGTGTCGGCAGAGTCGCATTAAGCGAATTTGGCAATGCGTGTTGGAATTCCAACTTTGAATATGTTGGAATTCCAATCGCTAATGCGGCTTAAGTCTTTGAAAAAATGGTGCACCCGACGGGATTCGAACCCATGGCCCTCAGATTAGGAATCTGATGCTCTATCCTGCTGAGCTACGGATGCACTCGGCTTGGCCATAATGGCGCGTCGTCTGACTTGCAACCACTGGCGCGCACAAAAGGTTCAGTTAATCTCTTCGGGCGGGGCGACCGGGACCAGCAAAGGCATGATCTCAACCCCTTCTTCGACCAGAGCGCGCGCGTCTTCGGGGCTGGCCTGACCGTGAATGGGTGCCGGTTCCTTGTCGCCATAATGCATGGCGCGGGCGTCTTCGGCAAAACTCTTGCCGACCCAGCGCGAGGATTTCAGCGCTTCGGCCTGCGCCTCGACCACAACCTTGATCGCGGCTTGCAATTTCTCGCGCACTTCGGGCGGCAATGGTGGCGTCGGGGCCGGACCAGCAGCAGGCGCAACCATCGCCTGCGTCGGCGCGGGAAGCGATGGCGTCGCCACCACCTGTTGATTGCCCTTGCGGTTCAACCGGGGCGCCATCGGTGCCTTGATCACATCATGGCTGTCGCATTGCGGGCAAGTGACGAAACCGCGTGCCTGTTGACGCGTAAAATCATCCGAAGAGGCGAACCACCCTTCGAAACGGTGGCCGTTTTCACGGCAGGCAAGATCATAAACAATCATGGCGTTCAGGATGTAAGAATGGGTCGGCGATTGACAAGGCTGGGCAATTGGGCGCGCACTTCGACCAAGCGCTGCGGCTCGATTTCGGCAAAGGCAAGCCCCACCGCATCCCCGCCCATGTCGAGCAGGACATCGCCCCACGGGTCAACCACCAGACTGTGGCCATAGGTGGCGCGGCCATCCTGATGCTGGCCCACTTGCGCGGCGGAAACGACATAGGCGCTGGCCTCGATGGCGCGGGCGCGTTGCATGATGTGCCAATGCGCGGCCCCAGTGGGCACCGTAAAGGCAGCCGGAATGGCGATCAGATCACAGCGCGCACGACCCAAAGCCTCAAACAAGGCCGGAAAGCGCAGGTCATAGCAGATCGCCAGCCCCAACCGCCCCGCAGGCGTTTCAACCGTCACCACCTGATCACCGGGACGATAGGCGCGGCTTTCGCGCCAACTCTCACCCCCCACTCCATTCTTGGCTGCAAGATCAACGTCGAACATGTGGATCTTGTCATATTGCGCGGCGATCTGCCCCGTTGCATCGATGACAAAGGTGCGGTTGGCGGCGCGCTCCTCGCCCTCAACCTTGACGGCCAAGGAGCCAAGCACGACCCAGATCCCCTGCTCCGCCGCCACATTTTGCGCCGCCGCCAAGACAGGGTTTTGCGATGCCGGAACGATATGGGGCGCCGCCCTCGCCCGGTCACGGTCAATCAAACCGCACATTTCGGGCGTGAACAGCATCGTCGCCCCGCCGGCCTTGGCCGCGCGCGCCGCCTCGACAATCGTGGCGGCATTGGCGGCGGGATCGATCCCGCTCGTCATTTGAAGCAGGGCGACGCGGGCCATGTTACAGGCCCAGCAGCGGGTTCAGCTTGCCCGCAGCGTCCAGCGCGTGAATGTCATCGCTGCCGCCCAAAGCCTGATCATTGACGAAAACCTGCGGCACGGTGCGCGCGCCCGGATTGCGTTCGCCCATCTCGCGGCGCTTGGCCGTATCCATGGTCACGTCGATCTCGGTATAGGCCACGCCCTTGCTGTCCAGCAAAGCCTTGGCACGCACGCAATAGGGGCAACCCCATTGGGTATAAATTTCGACCTTGGGGGTGGTCATCAAACAAGTCCTTCTTTGTCGTTTGTCCGGGTCTTGAAATAGGTCGCGGCTAACATATCTCAAGATCCGTGTCATGCGCCGCACCGGGCATGACCACAATCAGAAAGCGCCGACAAGGGCTTTCGTCGAACCGAAAATTGCTCAAACGCAAGAGGATTTTTGATATGACCCGTTTTGATTTCACCCCCTATCGCCGCAACACCGTTGGCTTTGACCGCTTGTTCGACCTGCTGGAAAACGTCAATCGTGCGGGCGGGGGCGACAATTATCCCCCCTTCAACATCGAACGCAAGGGCGAGGATTCCTATCGCATCACGCTGGCCGTGGCCGGGTTCAAACCCGCCGACATCGACATCACCGCACAGCAGAACCTGTTGGTGATCCAGGGCCGCAAGCATGACGAGCACACCGCCCCGCAAGGCGAATATCTCCACCTGGGCATTGCCCAGCGCGGGTTTGAGCGCCGCTTTGAACTGGCCGATTTTGTCCGGGTCGAGGCCGCCAACCTTGAGGACGGCCTGCTGGTGATCGACCTGTTGCGCGAAGTGCCCGAAGCGATGAAGCCCAAGAAGATCGCCATCGGCACCGCCGGCCCGGCTGCTCTGACCGTGGTCGAAGGCAAGAACGCCGCTTAACCCCAAGACCGAGGAGCCTTCCGCCCCCGCGCGGAAGGCTCTGTTTTCAAACGTTGTTTACGGCGCGGGCCAATTGCCCGACCTGAAGCGCAAGGCTGACCAGTTCGGCCTCACGCCTGACCCCGCATTTCTGGAAAATCGACCGCAATTGGGTGGTCACTGTCTGAACACTGGTGTTACGGGCCGCGGCAATCATCTGGCGGTTTTGGCCCAACGCAACCATCGCCGCCACATCCCCTTCGGCCTGCGTCAAACCCAAAGCATCGGCCAGAACCGAGCCGTCGATCTGATCGGCGCGAACCGGCGATCGCAAAGTAACAATGGCCGCCGGGGCAAAGCCCAAACTCCACGGCCGCATGGGCAAGGCATTGACCTCTACCAACAGAGGCGGGGAAACCTGCGGCACCCAAAGATCATGGGCAGGAATAGGCTGCAAGGCAATGGCCGCGCCAATGGCATTTTGAAGATGCCGGTCAAAGGATGCAGAGGCCGCATGCAATTGTCCGTGAACGATTTGAAGCACCCCTGCGGACAAAGTACGTTCGGCCGATTGCGTACACGCGCAAACCCGCCCCACCCCATCAATCAACACCGCAGCCGCCCGCATCGTTTCGAGCGAACCGCACAGCAGATCGGTCCCCTGATGATCGATCGCGTTTTGCAACCTGACCGCCGAAAGGACATGGGGCAAGGATTGCGCAAACAAATCACGCTGCTCAATCGTCGTCAGCCCATCGGCTTGGCCATGCAACATGGCCAGACCGATCATGGACTGATCATTGCGCATCAGGACCGATTGACATCCAAATTCGCCGTCCATCTCGCGCACATGGTCCAGATAGACCTCGTTCGTACCCATTATCTGGCGAGAATGGTCGTAGTCGCGTTCAAACGAAACCTCCATCGGCGCGGCCATGGCGCCGATGCGGTAATTGACTTCGGGCTTATAAGCCTCGATTTCAAGGAAAAGTTGTCCATATTCAAGCGGCGCATCGGTCATCCAGTTGAACCGGGCGTGGCGCTCATTCATGGCAATCAAGTGCGCGCGCGACGATCCTGTCGCGCTGGCCAGCGCCCGCAACGCCTTGTCCCACCCATCATCCGAAAATGGCGCGGCAAGAAATGCCTCCGCCAAAGCCTGAATCGGAATCGCATTTCCCCCTGTTACAGTGTCAGGTTAACCTTCGTCACCCCCTCGTGCAATGGGTTCCACGGGGCCAAAAGGCCGAAAATCTGCGATTTTTGTCTTGGTTGACGCCGGTTGCCGTCTCGCCCATGGGTGGTCAATGACTGATAATCGGCAACCCACATCCTGTTTCTTCACCAGCCAAAACCTGCGTTTGCATTATCTGGACTGGGGCAACCATGGCGCGCCATTGCTGATCCTTCAGCATGGCGGGTTCGATCATGCCCGTTCGATGGACTGGATCGCGCGCGAATTGGCCGATGAATGGCATGTCATCGCGCCCGACCTGCGCGGTCATGGCGACAGCGCCTGGTCGGTCGATGCGGCCTATAACATGGCGGCCTATATTTTTGACTTTGCCAATCTGATCGAGGCTTTGGGACAGGACAAAGTGACGATCTGCGCCCATTCTCTGGGCGCGATGATCACCACGCGCTTTGCCGGTATCTATCCCGAACGGGTGGTCAAATTCGTCAATATCGAAGGGTTAAGTGTCCCGCAGCAAGCCAATTCGCTGCTTTCCATCACACCTTTTGCCGCGCGGATGCGCGAATGGGTGGCCCTGCACCGCGCCGCGCCGCTGCGCAAGGTCCGCCGTTATGCAACCGAGGAGCAAGCCCGCGAAAGGATGCGGGAAAAGAACCGCCATCTGAGCGAGGTACTGGTGCGCCACTTGACGCATCACGCGCTGCGCCGGAATGAGGACGGCAGCTATAGCTGGAAATTCGACCCCCGGCTCAACATCTTTCCCGCCGTCGATTTTCAACAGGCTGATGTCGAAAGCCTGTGGCAGGCCGTCGAATGCCCGATCCTGTTCATTCAGGGCAGCGAGAGTTTCATGCCCAATCCTGTCACGGATGGCCGCATCAATCATTTCCGCAACGCGCGCCTGATCGAATATGATGAGGCCAGCCATTGGCCCCACCATGATCGTTTTGACGCCTTCATGCGCGACCTGAAGGCATTTCTGGCCCAAGGTTGATCGGTCAGTTCTTTAATTGCGCAATCTCGGCACGCAATTCGGCAATCGTCACCAATGGCCCGCGCACATATTGGTCCAGCGTGGGCAGGTCGGTCAGGCTGACACCATTTGCCGCGGCGTAATGGGCGATCAGATCGTCCGATTCCCGCATATAGACGCCCGGTGCGACCTGAACCGTGGGGAATGTGGGCCGTTCAAAATGCTGGCCCAATTCCTCGCGGATAGCCGTTTCACGATCATCGCCGGGGGCAAATTCGCGAAATTCGAAATTATCGCGCAGACCTGATTCCAGCAGGAACAGACGGAATTTAAGCGACCACGGGCAACGATCCTTGAGATAGACGACAGGGCGAAAGTCGGTGTGGCTCATGGTGGACATCCTGCTTGAGGGAAGGCCCCGTTTCGACCGTCTATGCTATGGGTTGTCAAGCCGCCTGGCACGCGCCGTCACACGGGACGCGGTGAAAAGCCGGAAACAGAGCGGATGAACAGCGCGACAAACCTGTCATCCCGTTCATATATGTCGCACATCTATCCTCATGTGCAATCGTATATTGGCGCATAAAGCCGCAACGGATTCTGCCAAAAGAACAAAAATTGCGGCAAAAATGTCACCTTATACGCCTTTTTCCGCTTGCAAGCCGATTCCTTGGTAACAATCCATGTTTTGTTGGTTGTCCTGCCCGACAAACGGGGTCTAGGAGAGATGCCGGTCGTGAGCCGCCCCCCGGCAAGCGATCGAAAAAACATAAATTTCTTCGCCAAGTGAATGAGGACATTTCTATGACCAACCTCCGCCAAGCCCTTCTGGCTGGCGTCGGCTCCGCATTGGCGGTGGCCGTCAGCACCCCCGTATGGGCCGCCGATGAACCCGCCACCGACATCGTCGTGACCGGTACCCGCGCCCAGAACCGCACCAAGCTTGACTCCGTCGCCCCCGTCGATGTCCTCTCGCTGGAAAGCCTTTCGCATCAGGGTTCGACCGAACTGGGTGCCTCGCTGGCTGCTGTCGCCCCCTCGATCGACTTCCCCCGCCCGGCCGGTACCGATGGCACGGACTCGATCCGTCCCGCCACGCTGCGCGGTCTTTCGCCTGACCAGACGCTGGTGCTGATCAATGGCGTGCGCGGCCACACCTCGGCCCTGCTCAACGTGAACGGTTCGGTGGGTCGCGGTTCGGCGGCTGTCGACCTCAACACCATCCCCACCCTGGCCCTGTCGCAGGTCGAAGTGCTGCGTGACGGCGCCTCGGCACAGTATGGTTCGGACGCCATCGCGGGCGTGATGAACCTGCGCCTGCGCGAAGCCAGCCATGGCGGCGGCGCGACCGTTTCCTATGGTCAGTATGACACGCAGTTCAACGGCGCCCGTTCGTCGCGTCACATCTCGGACGGCGGCACGCTGACCGTTGGCGCATGGCAGGGCTTCAAGCTGGGCAACAATGGCGGCTTCCTGACCGTCACGGGCGAATATCTGGATCGCGGCCTGACGGCCCGTTCGGACCTCGACACGCGCACCCAGACGGCGACCGCACTGACCCCGGCCACCCCGGCGGTGGTGCGTTCGCGCATCGGCGATCCCAAGGTTTTGCAGGGCACCGGCTACGTCAACGCCGCGCTGCCGATCGGCGACACCAATTGGACCGCGTTTGCCTTTGGCGGCTATCAGTTCCGTGACAGCACCAGTTCGGCCTTTGCGCGTGAGCCGGGCAATGTGAACAATGTTCTCTCGATCTATCCCAACGGCTTCCTGCCCCAGATCAAGGTCCTGTCCAAGGACCTGACCGTGACGGCGGGCGTGCGCGGCCAGATGGGCGACTGGAACGCGACGATCAAGGCTTCCTATGGCCGCAACCGTCTGGACTATCGCACCCAGGGTTCGCTCAACTCGACCTATGGCGCGGCCTCGCAGACCAGCTTCTATGACGGCGCGATGATCTATGATCAGGCTCTTGGCGGCATGGATCTGGCCAAGCTGTACAAGCTGGGCGGGACCGACCTGAACGTGGCATGGGGCGTGGAAGTGCGCCGCGAAGGCTATCGCATCATCGCGGGCGAGCCGACCTCGTACAACCGCGGTCCGGTCAACAACAGCCCCAACGGCGGTGCTGTTCTGACCAGCGGCGCGCAGGGCTTCATCGGCTTTCAGGCGGGCAATGCTCTGAAGACCAGCCGCATCAGCAACGCGATCTATCTGGACCTCGAAGCCAAGCTGCCCAGCATCTTCACCTTTGGCGCAGCGGTTCGCGGCGAACATTATTCCGACTTTGGCGACATTGCCACCGGCAAGCTTTCGGCCCGCGCCGATATTGCCGACTGGTTCGCGCTGCGCGGCACGGTGTCGACGGGCTTTCGCGCGCCCTCGCTGCAACAGCAGTATTTCACCTCGACCGCTTCGGTCCTGACCACGCTGCCCGGCCAGACCGTGCCGACGATCGTGGAAACCGGCACCTTCCCCTCGACCAGCAACATCGCGCGCGCGCTGGGCGGTCAGGCGCTGCGTCCTGAAAAGTCGACCAACTTCTCGGCAGGCGCGGTGTTCCGCAAGGGTGGCTTTGACCTGACCATCGACGGTTATATCATCAAGATCCGCGACCAGTTGGGCCTGTCGGAAAACATCAACCTGTCGAGCGCTGATCAGGCAACCTATGGCGTGTCGGCAGCCCGCTTCTTTATCAATGGTCTGCACACCACGACCAAGGGTATCGACATCGTCGGCCATTACAAGCTGCGCACCGCATCGGTGGGCACGTTTGACCTGACGGCGGCGGCCAACATCAACAAGATCACCGTTGACAGCTATCCCACCTCGTCGCTTTCCACTCTGTTTGCGCGTCAGCGTATCCTGACCATCACCGATGGCACGCCGGGCGAAAAGCTGGTCGGCAGCGTCGACTGGTCGTTTGACAAGCTGGGCGCGACGGCCCGTGCGTCCTATTATGGCAATGTGATCCAGCCTTCCTCGACGGCGGCTGGCGATCTGAGCACGGGGCGCAAGACGATCATCGATCTGGAAGCGCGCTACAAGGTTCTGCCGATGGCCAGCCTGTCGGTGGGTGCGAACAATGTGTTCGACATCTATCCCAAGCAGACCCCGGCCAACCTGCTGGCCACCAATGGCGCGGTTGCGTTCCCGTATTACTCGCCCTGGGGTTTCAACGGCCGCTATCTCTATGCCAAGCTGAGCCTGAACTGGTAATCGGATAGGCATAGCTGAAACAGGAAAGCGCCTCGCCTTGTGCGGGGCGCTTTTCTTTTGGGCTCGGTTGATCGCGCCCAAGGCTCACCCCATCGTCGCAAAGGGCGACGGGCGGGAACATTCAACGGTTCGTCGCATTTCCTATCCGCAGGCAGTTGCAACACCCAGCATCGCCTTTGGCAAAAGATGTCGCTTCCCGACTCTTTCGCCCTCAGCCGGAGAAGAATAATCGCTAGCGTACAAGACAAGCTGTCCCCCCCGCCAGCCGACCTTCTGGACGAAGCTACACTTTTTCTGGATCTCGATGGTACTTTGCTCGACCTGGTCGATGATCCGGAATCTGTTCGGGCAGATGAATATCTATTAGAGCTTTTGCAAAAGCTTTCTCAAAAATTGCACGGTCGCCTCGCCATCATATCGGGCCGCTCTATTGAGCAGATCGACCGCATCATCGGCCCCATGGCGGCCGAACTGGCCCTTTCCGGCAGCCATGGTTGTGAACACCGATGGCATGGCATTTCTGCCCGCCCCAACCGCCCCCATGAACTCGATCTGGCCGCCGAACGCATGAAACTGTTCGTGGAAGCCTATCCGCAGGTTCTGATAGAGGAAAAGAGTTTCGGCGTCGGCCTGCATTACCGCCTGATGCCGCAGGCCGAAGGCGCGGCTCATGCTCTGACCGAGGCCTTGGCCTCAGAATTTGGCCTGATGGTCCAGCATGGCAGGATGATGGTCGAATTGCGCATCGCCGGCGGCAACAAAGGCAGCGCGATCACCCGCCTGATGGATCGCCCGATGATGCAGGGCACGACGCCGGTCTTTGCCGGCGACGATCTGACCGATGAACCCGGATTCGGCGCGGTTCGCGCGCTGGGCGGTTACGGCATTCTGATCGGGCCGCATCGCAGCACCGCCGCGCAATATGGCCTGCCCTCGCCCGATGCGCTGAAGGCATGGCTGCAGGAGGCTGTAGCGTGACCCAGACCCTCGACCTCTGGCCCATCGGCAATTGTCAGGTTTCCGCGCTGATCGACACGGCGGGGCGCTTCGTCTGGGGCTGTGTGCCGCGCGTGGATGGCGACCCGGTCTTTTCCGCTCTGGTCGGCGGTGAGGAGCCCGACACGGGCTTCTGGGCCATCGATCTGGAAGGCTGTGTTGAAACCACGCAGGAATATGTGCGCAACACGCCCATCCTGATCACCCGCCATCGCGACGAGCATGGGGGTGAGATCGAGATTACCGATTTCTGCCCCTATTTCCGCCGACTGGGGCGCAGCTATCGCCCCGGCGCCTTTGCCCGGATCGTGCGGCCCGTGTCCGGCTCGCCCCGGATCACGGTGCGCCTTCGCCCGACCGGCGATTGGGGCTGCCCGTCACAGGCCCGCATTGGCGGGTCCAACCATATCCGCTATCCCACCGAAGCGACGACGCTGCGCCTCAGCACGACGGCGCCTGTCGGTTTGGTGGCGCAGGAATTGACGTTCCGCCTTGAACATCCCCTCCATTTCTTCCTTGGCCCGGATGAAAGCTTTTCGGGCGAGATACCGGCCACGCTGGATGAAATGCTGGCCGCGACAAAGGATGAATGGCGCAAATGGGTACGCGGTCTGGCCATCCCTCTGGAATGGCAGAATGTGGTGATCCGTTCGGCCATCACGTTGAAACTGTGCCAGCATGAGGAAACGGGCGCAATCGTTGCCGCGCTGACCACATCGATCCCCGAACATGCCGGGTCACAGCGTAATTGGGACTATCGCTACTGCTGGATCCGCGACGCCTATTATACGGTTCAGGCGCTCAACCGGCTTGGCGCGCTGGATGTGCTGGAATCCTATCTCACCTATCTGCGCAACATTGTGGACGCGACCAAGGGCGGCGATGTCCAACCGCTCTACAGCGTTCTGGGCGAAGCGCGGCTGGAGGAAGGCTTTGCTGACAAGCTGGGCGGCTATCGCGGCATGGGGCCGGTGCGTGCGGGCAATGCCGCCTATATCCAGCGCCAGCACGACGCCTATGGCCAGATCATCCTGTCCAGCACGCAAGCCTTTTTCGATCAACGCCTGTTGCGCCAATCCGGCGTGGCCGATTTCGAAGCGCTGGAAAAAATCGGCGAACGTGCGTGGGAATTGTTCGACAAGCCCGACGCAGGTCTTTGGGAATTGCGCACCCGCCAATCGGTCCATACTTATAGCGCGGCCATGTGCTGGGCCGCGTGCGACCGTCTGGGCAATGCGGCCGCGGCCTTGGGGCTGGAGGCGAGCGCAACCCATTGGAACGAACGCGCAGCCCATATCCGCGACCGGATCGAAGAATCCGCATGGCGCCCCGAAACACAGCGCATGTCCGCCACATTTTCGGGCGATGATCTGGATGCCAGTGTGATCCAGTTGCTGGACCTGCGTTTTCTGGCCCCCGATGATCCGCGCTTTGTTTCGACCTTGGCGGCGATTGAAACGGGGCTGCGGCGCGGATCGCATATGCTGCGCTATGCGACGGAGGATGATTTCGGGTTGCCCGAAACGGCGTTCAACGTCTGTACCTTCTGGCTGATCGAAGCGCTGCATCTGACCGGACGCAGCGCCGAGGCCCGCGCCCTTTACGAGGAAATGCTGAGCCGCTGTAATCCGGCCGGTCTGCTGTCCGAAGACATTGATCCCGTCACCGGCGAACTCTGGGGTAATTACCCGCAAACCTACTCGCTTGTCGGCTTGATCAACTGTGCCGTCCTGTTGAGCAAACCATGGAACAGTGTCCGATGAGCCGATTGATCGTCATTTCCAACCGCGTCAGCCCCGGCGGCGGCAATCAAGGCGGCCTGGCCGTCGCGCTTTCGGCGGCCCTGCGCGAACATGGGGGCATATGGTTCGGGTGGTCGGGTCAGGAAACGCCCGAATTCACCGGCCATATCAATTTCCAGCGGGTCGATGGCGTCACCACCGCCACGATCGATCTGGAAGAACAGGATATTGACGAATATTACAACGGCTATGCCAATCGCACGCTTTGGCCACTGTGCCATTACCGCATCGATCTGGCCGAATATGAGCGCAGTTTTGCCGGTGGCTACCAACGGGCCAATGAACGTTTCGCCGACACCGTCCGCCCCCTGATCGAGGATGAGGACATTGTCTGGGTTCAGGATTACCACATGTTCCCGCTGGGCAAGGAATTGCGCAAGCGGGGCGTGGCCAATCGCATCGGCTTTTTCCTGCATATTCCATGGCCTGCGCGCCGCCTGCTCTCCACCCTGCCCGAAGCGCGGCAACTGGTCGAAGGCTTGCTGGAATATGACCTGATCGGTTTTCACACGAATGAATGGCTGGAATCCTTCTGCGATTATGCGCGGGAGGAATTGGGCGGGGTCGTGGATGAGAACAAGGTTCTCTCGCTCAACGGGCGCCGGGTTCGGTTGATCGTCTGTCCGGTGGGCATTGATGCCAATGAATTTGCCGGACTGGCCGCCAGTGAAAAGGCGCGGGAAACTTTTGAACGGGTGCGTGAAAGCGCGGTCGGACGCAATCTGATCGTGGGTGTTGATCGGCTCGATTATTCCAAGGGGTTGGAAGAACGCTTCCTCGGCTATGAACGCTTCCTCACCGAACATCCCGACGAGCGCAAGAATGTCGTCCTGCTCCAGATCGCTCCGCCATCACGCGGCGCGGTGGAAAGCTATATGCGCATACGCAGTTCGCTGGAAAGTCTGGCGGGCAAGATCAATGGCGCCCATGCCGCGCTCGATTGGGTGCCGATCCGCTATGTCAATCAAAGCTATCCGCGCGACATGCTGGCCGGTGTCTATCGCGCCAGCAGGGTGGGTCTGGTCACGCCGCTGCGCGATGGCATGAATTTGGTGGCCAAGGAATATGTGGCCGCGCAAAACCCCGCCGATCCGGGTGTCCTGATCCTGTCCCGCTTTGCCGGGGCGGCCGAACAGATGACCGACGCCATTCTGGTCAACCCCCACAGCGCCGAGGAAATTTCCGACGCTCTGGGCCGCGCGCTGACCATGCCTCTGGCCGAGAGGATTCAGCGCTGGGAACGCCTGATGGCGGGCGTGGAACAGGAAGACGTCATGTGGTGGCTCAAGCGCTTTACCGATGCGCTCAAAGATGTGCCGGTTTGCCCCGCATGACGCATACAATGGCCCCCGTCGCGCCGGGGGCCTATATGCTCAACCTTCGTATGCGCGTTCCAGCAAGGGCTGTTCGCTGGGCTCAACCTCCAGCACCACTTCGGCAAAGCCACGGCTGCCTTCTTCCACCGCAAGGACCTTGGCCGAAAAGCCCGAGCCGCCGCCATAGACCGCCTCACGCAGCCAACTGTCGCGGCTGACATAACCGATCACGCGGCCATAGGGGTCAACCGCGGCAATGGCGGCGGGATCATGGGGATTGCCCGGTTCCAGTTCCAGCGTCACCACCGTGCCTTCGCGCAGGTCATGGACCGCTTCGGCATGATATTGTTCATCAACCAGACCGATCATATAGGCATAGGGATTGCCGATGCTGGGCACCATGCCCAGATTGGCCTTGTCGCCGGGCAGTTCTTCTTCTTCGTCATCATCGTCAAAGACCGAACCGCGCAGGAAATCGTCCGAAATCGTGGGCTGCGGGGCTTCCGTATGAGCGCCCGGCCCCGGAATATATGGCTCAATCACAGCCGGTTCGGGCTGAAACTGCGCAAACTCAACCGGCTGGCTTTCGGCAAGGACCGAAGCGCGGCGCAGCGTATCGATCCGCGAACCTTCGCTCTGCACGTCATCCTGTGTCGTTTCAGGCGCGTCAATGGCCGGAGCTTGCGCCCACTGCACCACTTTGCCGAAAAAACGCTTCAAGAAACTGAACATGCTGATCCCTTTGTCTGGCTGCGATCGGCGTTGCCGCGATCCACTTGACGGGCGCCTAGTGCCAATAGGTCCATCAAGGCAAGTCTAACTATAGACTATCCCCAAATAGCCACATCATGCCGGATTTGAACATGCGTGATGGCAACCACGACTATGTCGTCGCCCATGGCCTTGCGGCGCATGTTGAATACTTCACGCTCGCAGGCGTACCGCGTTGCGCCCCGCGCCCTTGACCTCATACAACGCTTCATCGGCATTGCGGAAAAGTTGAGCCTTGGTCCAGCCCGGCACCATTTCGGCAAGGCCACAACTGAGCGTCACGTGCATCATCTGGCCGTCGCGCACCGAGGCCGTCAGAATGCCGCATTTATCCAGAATGCGGTTGCACACTTTTTCGGCGGTTTGCGCATCCGTGTTGAACAGAACCGCGAATTCATCGCCGCCGATACGCCCGACAACGTCGGTCAATCGCGTCTCAACGCGCAGGCACTCGCCAATCTTGGCCAGAACCTCATCGCCCCTGTTATGGCCAAAGCGGTCGTTGATCGATTTGAAATGATCGACATCGATCAGCGCCAGCGTGCATTTGCGTCCCTCAAGGATCGCTTCCTGAACGCTGTGGTGGAAACCGGCGCGGTTGAGAACCTGGGTCAGGTCATCGGTATAGGCCTTCTTTTCCAGTTCACGTTCGCGCAGCGCCCGCACGGTGATATTGTGGAACGTCACCACCGCCCCGGATCCGCCCGCATTTTGATCAAGCGGGGTAAAGGAGGCTTCGACGCAAAGCCCCTGTGGGGATTGCAATTCGACCACTGTTTCCCTGCGCTGCAGGAACGGGGCCAGATCGGGCCATTTTTCGGCCAATTGCCACAGCGACCGCCCCGTCAGCTTTTCCGAATCCTCACCCAGCAGCGCCGTCGTCGGACCACCGGCAAAGATGCAGCGACCTTCGGCATCAAAACCCAGAACCGCATCGGGGCTGTTGGCCAGAATCATCTGGATGGAATTTTCCCGATCCTTGAGCTTGGCCGAAAATTCCGCGCGCGAGGCAATGATCGCCGCCACCGTGAAACACGTGGCCAACGTCATGATCAGATAGAATTGAAAGAAGACAGACTTGGCCAGAAGATCGCCATGCATCAAGGAAATCGGACCATGCCCCTCCATGGTGGCCAGTGCGCCGACAAGCGCGGTAATGACAATCGCGACCTTGACCCCCTGACGGCCCAAAGGAAAGGTCAGCAAGACCAGCGCATTGACCGGCAGGAACAGCAAAGGCATCGCCGTTTGCATAAAGACGAGGGCTACCAACACCGTATATCCGGCCAGCAAGCCCATCATCCGCATCCGCTCATTCGCGGTTTTTATGCGATAGCATTCGACATAGGACCCATCCCAGATCGATTTGAAAAAGGGCGTCGCCACCAGAAAGCCCAGCCCGTTGCTGAAAAACCAGCGAACAAAGGATGGAACAAAGGGTTGTTGATAGATCACCAAGGTCACCAATGACCCCAAAACGCCCCCGACCGCGGGCGTAATCACCCCCGCCCACAGCACGAAATCACCCAGCGAGCGCACATCCGACAACAGGCTGGGCGTTGTGAGTCTGGGGCGCAGACAGGTGGCCGCGACCCATACCTGCCCCATATTGATGACGCCGTACAGGATATGGCCCCATTCAAACCCACGCATCACGTCATTGGCCAGATGGTTTGCGATCAGGCCTGCAATCAGCACCGGCTTCCATTGCGCCCGCGGTAAATGCAGCAAAAGCGCAAGGATAACCGGATCGGCCACCCAGATCGTCGCATCATTGCGCCCATCGCTGGTCAGGGCAATGGTGATGGCCGCCAGACAGAAATAGGCCAGCCCCGCCCAAAGCGCGCGACCAAGACCATAAGGCAATCCAAAGGAAGAAGATCGGTCAGCATTCATCGATGACAATCGATATAGTAGGACAGTTAACAATGTGCTTGATTCCGGCGTCGGCCTGCAAAATCCTGCCGCCCGATGGTGAATAAATGCCGCATCCCATCTTGCCTGACCGCCCGGCCAAGGCCAAGGAAGCGCCATGCGTATTGCTCTGTTCGAACCGGAAATTGCGGGAAATGTCGGCGCCATCCTGCGCCTTGGCGCGTGCTTTGGCGCGCAGATCGATCTGATCGAACCCATGGGCTTTGCCTGGGACGACCGGCGCGTGCGCCGCGCGGCGATGGATTACATCGACCATGTCACCTTTGTCCGCCATGCCAGTTTCGAGACCTTCCTGCCCACGGTAGGCAACAGCCGCCTCGTCCTGCTCAGCACCAAAAGCTCTGCCTCTGCCTATGATTTCCAATTCATGGCCGATGACGTTCTGTTATTTGGCAAGGAAAGCGCGGGCGTTCCGGCCGAAGTGGCCGACATCTGTCACGCCCGCATACGCATCCCCATGCGGCCAGAGGTGCGCTCGATGAACCTTGCCACCACCGCGGCCATCGTCCTTGGCGAAGCGCTGCGTCAGACAAACAGCCTGCCTTGAGGAAGTCGCCGCCTTGCCTGTGTGACGGCCCCAAACAGGCAAAGCTGTGCGATCCATCGACTGACTGGACGATTGTAATTTCCATTGACCTTGGCCAAAGGACGCAGCGACCGGGCAGCCGGCAGGAGAACCGGTATGATTACGCGTGAGTTGATTGGCACGGCACAGGTGCCCGATGGCGAGGAATTACGCCTTTTTCGTCATGGCGGCGATTTCATGATCGTGCTGGGCGGCAACGAATTGATGAGCACGCGGATGCGCGGCTCCGAAGAGGCGTTGGCCGTCATGTCCTGTACGCGCATCGCCGGTGCGGCGCGGCCGCGCATGTTGATCGGCGGCTATGGAATGGGCTTCACTTTGCGTGCCGCGCTGGCCAAGCTGCCCGATGACGCGCGGGTCACTGTGGCGGAAATCGTGCCCGAGATCCTTGCCTGGGCGCGCGGGCCGATGGCCGAGGTGGCGGCCGGATGTCTGGATGATCGACGCGTTGAAATCATGCAGGGCGATGTTGTCGATGTCATCGCCAACTCACCGGGCGGGTTTGATGCCATTCTGCTCGACGTTGATAATGGACCCGACGGATTGGTGCGCGCGGGCAATAATCGGCTCTATGCCAGCGCGGGCTTACGCACGGCGGGCCGGGCTTTGCGGCCCGGCGGCGTGCTGGCCATCTGGTCTGCGGCGCGTGACGAAGCCTTTACGCGACGCCTCAAGGCCGCCGGTTTTACGGTGGACGAGGTTACGGTCTTTGCCCGCTATGACAAGCACGGCAACGGCAAGGGCGCCAAGCACGTAATCTGGTTCGCAACATTAGGCAAAGCCATTTGATCCGAGGCCCGGCGGCGATGTGCGCGCCGGGCCTCGAAATACCTGCCCCCCCCCAAGTGGCCGCGATTGCTCGTTCAGAACGAGTAGCCTGCCCTCAAGCCATAGGTGCGCGGCGCGCCATAGCTGGTCACGACGACATTGCCGGTTGTCCCTGCAAACTGAGACAATGTCGGGATCAGGCGATTGCCGATATTTTGCATATAGGCCGTGATGGACCACCTGCCCTCGCGCGGCGCAAACCGCAGCGAGGCATCCGCCGTGAAATCGGCGCCTGAGTTTTCAAAGGCCAGATATTCGAACGACGTGACGCGGTTCGACCGATAACGGCCATCAACGGTGGCGACCACATCATAGGCGCCAATTGGGAAGGTCTGTTCTATACCGACGTTAAACGCCAGTTTGGGCGAATTGAACCCCGGATTGCCCGAACAGTTTACGACCCAAACCGTGCTTGTGGCGCCTGTGGTCGATCCGGGGATCGGCGCGGTGCCCGGCGATGTGGCACAGCCCACAACCGGGGGCAGCGCGTTGTTGGTGGCGTTGCGCTGTGTATTGTAGGTAAAGCTGGTCAGCTTGTTATCGAGGATCTGCACCGACCCGCGCAAAAGCGTGTTGGCGGCGGCCTTGAACTGAACATCCACATCGACGCCCTGAATGCGGGATTTGCCGATATTTTCGGTGAAGAACGAATTGCCGCCGGTGGAATCGAGCCCAAAATGGGCCACTTGCTGATTGGTGTAATTCCAGCGGAACAACTCGAGGTTGAGTTGAAGCCGGTTGTCAAACAGGCGGTTCTTCATACCCAACGTCCACGCGGTGATATATTCCGGCTCATAGGTTTCGCGGCCCAGCGCAAAGTTGAAGCCGCCCGAACGGAAGCCGGTTTCATAGCTGGCATAAAGCAACGAGCGCGGGGCAACATCGAATTCCACCGCGCCGCGCCAAGTGGTCCGGTTACGGTTCAGCTTCTGATTGTTGACCACCGGCGTATAGAAAAGCCGATTGCCCGTGGACCCAAACGCCACCCCGTTAGCCGGTCCGGGCAAAGTGGGCAGCGTTATCATCCGTGAGAGGTCTGCATAGGTCAGCGCAACGGGAACCGACGGGCCGCCAAGGCATGTGGTCGAAGGCTGGGTCGAGCAGATCTGGATCAGGTTCTTGCCGTCGCCCGCAAAAGTCTTGTCATCGTTGGTAAAGCGGATCCCGCCGACCAGACGCAGGCGATCACTGGCATGCAGGGTCAGTCGGCCATAGGCGGCGCTGGATTTGTTGTTGGCCCGAAAAATCTGGAACGAATTGACGGTATATTGGCTGAATACCTGCGAACCGTTGACGTGTTCGTCAAAATAAAACCCGCCGATCTGCCAATCGACCGGTCCGATCCGCTTGCCCGCGATGCGCGCTTCCAACGTGAATTGATCGGAATCTTCATGGACCAGGCCGCCGCGAAAGGCGGGACCGTTGAACAGACTGCGCACTCTGGAATTGCGATAGGCGGGAATGACGGTGAGATCGCCAAGGCCGGTGCGCCATGTCAACTCGCCGCTGATGCCGTAATAGTCATTGTGGACAAACGGTCTGTTCAGAGGCGCGGGGTTGATGCCCGGCCCGCCAATGAACACGTTCGAGAAGAACGCAGCATTGCTGGGCGAGAGCAGGCCGGAGCGGGGATCAAGGCCGGTGGGCGTGATCGTGTAATTGGCCGGCGACGTGGCCGTGGCCGCAGATCCGGGCGTTGCCCTGATGCTGTGGGTAAAGGTAGCGCCCGGCCCCATGCCGCCGATATGGGAATAATCGCCGATAATCCGGACCGTCAGATTGCTGGACAGGTTGGCCAGAACCTGTGCCCGCACGGCGTGCCCTTTTTCATCGGATGTGCCGTCGCTGTAATAACCGTCACGGTCGAGCACCTTGCCGCTGATGCGCAGCGCCGCGTTTTCGCCCAGCGGCGCGTTGATGAAGGCTTCGCCGTCAATGGCGTTGTAATTGCCATAGCCCAACGCAACCCGCCCCGCCCATTTGCCCAATATCGGCTTGGCGGTCAGCACGTTGATCGCGCCGCCGGTGGCATTGCGGCCATAGAGGGTGCCCTGCGGCCCTTTGAGAACTTCGATCCGGTCCAGATCGTAAAAAGCGCCGATGGTCGATCCGGGGCGGCCATAATAGACGCCGTCCACGTTGAAGGCGATGGCCGGATCGGTATAGCCATTGTTGGTGAAATTGCCCACGCCGCGAATGAAATAGCTGGTGTTCGCGCCGCCGCCCCGGCTGACGTACAGCGAGGGGACAGCCGCATTGAGCGCGGTGCTTGACGTTACGCCCGCATTCAGCAGCTTGGCGGTTGAAACCACATCCAGCGGAACCGCAGCCCTTTGCGAGGATTCCGAGCGATGCTGCGCCGTCACGACGATTTCGGCCAGCCCATCTCTGGCTGGCGTTGCATTGGCCTTGCTGTCTTGGGCCAAAGCGGGCATGCCAAACGACAGTGCGCATGCCAAACCGGTCGATACCAGTAATAATGCTTTCATTGTTCCCTCCCAACGGGTTTTGCGCCGATCATTTCGGTTCGTTTTTTGCAGGTCTATTTAATCGGCCGATGCCGCTTTCAGTCAAATCGATAACATAGAGCCCATTTATAGATGGCGTGGATAGGTGGATGCACTCAGCCATCGTTCCCCAAGCGCATGCGGGCAATCAGCCCGTCGCGCAGAACCAATTGGTGATAGAGCGCCGCCATAATGTGGCCCATCACCAAGCCCAGCATGACCAACGAGAGCGCCTCGTGAACACCATGGGCAAACATGGCGCGCGCAAGGCTGGGGCCGACGGGCAGGAACGGCAGGTCGAAAAGGCCGACGCTGATGGGATGCCGCTTGGGAAAGCTGGATGTCACCAACCATCCCGAAAACGGCAGGGCCAACATCAAAGCATAGAGCGCAAAGTGGACCGCCCCGGCGGCCCTGCGCTGCAACGCCGCGGTATTGACCGGTTCGGGCGGGCGATGGCTCAGTCGCCATGCCAGCCGGAGAAAGCTTAACGCCAGAACCAGCAGTCCGATAACCTTGTGCAGATTCATGATTGTGTCTTCAAACGCCAATTCCAGCCAGCCACACATGAAACCCAGGACCAGATTGGCCAGGATCAGCGCCGCGATGATCCAATGCAGCAGCGCGGCGGTTTTTGTATATTGCTGAGCCGACAAAGTCGGCTCAGCTTCTGGCAGGATGGCGCCGGTCACGTCGTCCATTCCGTGATGAAGGGGCCATAGGTCGGCTTGCCCTGCGTTTCTTCGGCCACCACTTTGTTGGTCTGACGGCCCAGATAGGTAATCTCGCTTTCCAGCACATCGCCCGGACGCATCCAGCGGTTGTTGTGCATCGCGCCATTGCCCGGAGGCGAGCCGGTCAGCAGGAAATCGCCCGGCATCAGGCGGATACGTTCCGATGCATAAGACAAGATCTGTTCAGGCTCGAAGATCATGTCGCTGATCGGCCAATCCTGCATGATTTGGCCATTCAGCTTCATGCGGATCTGGACCTTGGAGCGGTCCACGAACTGCTTGGGCACGATGAAGGGCCCGGCGGGTTTGAAGTTGGGCTGGTGCTTGCTGACCCAATCATGGCCCCAGCGCACGTCGGCGCGGCGGAATTCGTCCACGGTGCCCAGATCGTTGACCATCACATAGCCCGCGATCAGATCGCCCGCATCATCGGGGCGGATATAACGGCCGGTGCGGGCGACAACGGCGGCAAATTCCAGTTCCCAATCGGGATGTTCGCCCACCAGCGGCAGCGGGATCTCGTCATTCGCGCCGCACAGCGAACTGTGCAGCCCGGTCCAGAAGAAGGGCATGCCTTCGCGGGCGCGGCGGTCGACTTCCTCCAGATTGCGCAGGAAGAAGCTTTCATCGCTTTCGCCGGGCAAGCGCTTGTCCTGATTGAACTTGTTATAGGTCATCATCTCGGCGACATGTTGGCGATAGTTGGACCCGGCGCACAGCATGTTGGGGCGCGAGACCGGGGGCAGGCATTCGACATCGCCAAAGCGCAGGTCGGTCCCGGCATCCTTGGCCGACATATCGGCCAGCAGATCGAGCGCGCGGTCCCAATCCTCGAACAGCGCCAGCGTGTCGGCATAGTGCAAGGAAAGGTCGTGGACCCCGCCGTCTGCCTGAACCAGACCGGGGAACACTTTGCCATGGGCGCGGTAAGTGCCGATGCCAAAACTGCCCTTGATCAGGCCTGTGGCTTCATGGATGCCTTCGGGCTGGGGCGCCGGCTTCGGCTTGAGGTCATGCAAAGTAGATTTGGACATCGCGGTCACTCCATAGGTCCATTTCCATCTGCTGAATGGCGTGCAGGCCCGCAGGCGCTGAGGCATTCAGCAAATCGGTGTCGGAGAAGGTTTCGTAACGAAAGCCGTTGGGGTCTTTCCAAACGTCGAAGACATGGCTGCCCAACGGGTGGCGGCCTACGCCCCAGACCTCGTTGCGCTGGCGCTGGGCCAACCAACGGTGCGCCATGAATTGCGCCTCGGAATTGGGCACTTCCAATGACAGGTGGTGCAGCCCTTGCTTGCCGGGCAGGCCGAACATGCCAACGACATGGTGGTCGACAAATTCATCGCCGCGATCAAGGCGATAGAAGCCGCCGACCTTGACGTTCTCGTCGCCCACGTGGATCAGATCGCTGGGGATCAGGCCAAGAACGTCGCGATACCATGCGTCGGCGGCTTTCCAGTCCTGAACATAGATGCCCACATGGCCCAGACGGATGACCGGCGGCGGCCCCAGCGGCGACTTTTCCTGAGCGTTGCCGATGCGCGGCTTTTCATACCCTTGATTGAGCAAAAGCGACGGAGGCAACGGATCAGGCGTGCGATCGGCCACACCATGGACGAGCGAAATGGCAAAGCCGTTGGGATCGCGCAGATCCACCGCAATGCCGCCCCCCGGGCCGTCCAGTTCGCGGATCGCACCCGCGCCATGCCGGGCAATGGCTCTGTCGAGATCGGCCCGGCTGTCGGCTTCAAACGAAAGACCGCGGAAATCCGATTGGGCCGCTCGTTCCAGCACGACAAGGTAGGGATGACGTCCAAGACCGCGCAGGTAAGTGCGAGCGCCCAGGACATCGGCAATATGAAGTCCGAAATCCTGTGCAAAAGCAACGCCGCCCGGTAAATCCTGAACAGCAAGATGAATGTGATGGAGGCCTTTGATCGCCATATCTGTTCTCCCGATGGAAGAAACAATGGCGGCGGCGCTCTCATCCGTCTAATCGAAAGGCTGCGCCCTATCTATCTGCGTTATTTATGGGTTGGCCGAATTTGGCCGCGCTGCGTGCGACGATCAGGTCTTTCAACCACTGCATCCCGGCGTCCCGGTTTCTAAGCCTATGCCAATGCACGACCTGCTGGATGGGTGGAATGGGCACAGGCAATGTGTGCATGCGGATCGGGTAGAAGGGCAGAAAATGCTGGGCCAGTTTACTATGCATGGTGGCCAGCCGCTCGGTCCCCACCACGGATTGGGCCAGCGCGGAAAAACTGGGCACGACCAGTTCGATCCGGCGCTGTTCGCGGAATTTTTCAAGCGAGAGTTCGGATAGCGCGGGCCGCCTGTCGCGCCCAAAGGACGCCGCGACATGGCCTGCGGCCAGGAATTGTTCGGATGAAATGACATCGCCATGGCCCGATCCCACCCATGAGATCAGCACGTGTTCGTCCTGAAAGAGCGGAACGCTGGGATGCTGGGCCAGCGAGAAAGGCTCAACGGTCAGCATCAAATCAGCCTCGGCTCGCTCGAACCGCTCGGTGGCATCGGTGCTGGGCCGGATGATTTCGATCATCACTTTGGGCGCTTCACGCGCGATAGTGGCAATCACCTCGGCAAGCAGGATCATGTGAATGTAATCCGAGGCGATGATCACGAATTTACGTGACGATTCCTTTGGATCGAATTGACCGGGCTGCGTGATTTCGCTTCGGATCAGCTCCAGAGCCTGCCGCACGGGCGCAGCCAATTCTTCCGCCTTATAGGTAAGACGCATCTGGCGCCCTTCCAGCACCAGCAGGTCATCCCCAAAATACTGCCGCAGGCGGTTCAGCGCCGATGTCACGGCCGGTTGGCTGAGGTAGAGGCGCCGTGAAGCCTCGGTCACGCTCTGCTCGCTGATCAACGCGTCGAGCGCGACGAGCAGGTTGAGGTCAAGTTTATCGAATCGCATTCGGCTTTTTAACACAAGTCATGCGCATATCCCGTCAACGGCTTGCGCCCGGCCGCGCTATGTTTCGCTTTTATCGGTCAGACTGCGCACTTCCAGCCCCAACAGTTCGGCCGCGTTCAGGCCAAGGATTTTGGCCCGCACATCAGGGGCCAGGTGGCTGTGGAACCCCACCGGATCGGGTTCGGCCATGTCGAAGGGATAATCGGTTCCCATGCACAGCCGATCAGCCCCATGGCTATCGATCAAGGCGTCGAGTTGTTTGCGGTCGAACACCAGCGTGTCGAGCCAGATCTGGCGCAGATAGTCTGACGGTGGGCGACGCGCATGGATTTGGCATTCCGGGCGCACGCGCCATGCATGATCCATACGCCCCCAATAGCCCGGCAAGAAACCCCCGCCATGCGCCACGCACAGCTTGAGGCGCGGATAGGCGTCCAATACGCCCGCAAAGATCAGGTGGCTAAGCGCAATGCTGGATTCCAGCGGGTTGCCGATAATGTTGTCGAGATAATATTCTTTCAACCGCTCGCCATGCGTGAAGCCAAGCGGATGCAGAAACACCAATACGCCCAGTTCCTCTGCCGCTGCAAAGAAGGGGCGCAGATCGTCACCGGCCAGTTCGCGACCGGCGACATTCGAACCGATCTCTATACCACGAAGCCCAAGGTCCGAGACACAGCGTCGCATTTCGGCAATCGCCATATCGGTGTTTTGCAGGGGCACGGTCCCCATGCCCACCAGCCGATCGGGCTGCTCGGTCACTGCCTGCGCCATCCGGTCATTGACCAATTGTGCGGCCTGACGCCCTACTTCCGGGGGTGCGAAATAGTAATATTGCCCCGGCGATGGGCTGATGGCCTGCACATCGACCCCTAAACGGTCCATGTCCAGCAAGCGTTCGTTGATGCCGTTCAATTTTGCGCCGATTTCGGCAAACAATTTGGCGTTGGTTGCCCGCGATGCCGCAGACACAAATGTCAGTGGATCCGGGGCATCGGGAACCTCCTTGCGAACATATTGTTCGGCGGCGGCCACATTAAGGTGGCAGTGCAGGTCAACAACCAACTCCTCACGGCGTTTGATGACCGCTCTGCCAAGTCTGCTATGCCCGCAATTTGTAAGGCAATCTTGCGCCATCCATCCCGTCCCGGCAAAATTAAGCCCCCTTGCCTGAACGCGGCGAAATTTGGGGGCTTGGCTTATGCTTATCGCTTTGCCGCATTCTAGCAGAGCAAGATGTCATTGCAGTATCGTTTAAACCATCGACACCCATCAATGCCGCTTATGGGTCTTGCTCATGACAAAAGCTCCCTCTCACACATCCCAGCCGCCGGGAAAGCAGGAACAGTTCACACCCTAGAGCGATTTCCGTTCAAGCTGACGCGAACGGGAAAGCGACGCTCAAGCGCCGCGCGGGCTAGTCGCGTTTTTCGATCCCGAATGATCGGAAAACGCTCTAAACAGCGCTCTTTTGTTCGATCAGCCGCACAAGATCGGCCAAGGTCGCGCAAACCGGGGTTGGCACGCCCAACCTTTCGCCCTCACGCAGGATCGCGCCATTGATCGCCTCTATCTCGGTCGCGCGGCCATGTTCGCGGTCCTGAAGCATCGAGGGCTTGTGGTGGCGATGGTCGACCAGCGCAGCGCTGACCGTAGCCATTATGACATCGGAATCCAGTATCAGGCCCCGCGCCTTTGCAACAGCGACCGTCTCATGCACCACCGCCCCGGCGATCCGCCGACCGGAAGGGTTGTCGATCTGACCGTTGGTGGCCTCGCAAATCATTGATGTGGCATTGAGCGCGGCATTGAAAGCGACTTTTTCCCAGACAACCCGCTCGACATCATGCGCCAGAACCGCCTCAAATCCGGCCCGTTCCAGCAAGTCGCGAATGCCGGACGCCGCCGCATGGGCCTGCGCCGTCAGGCCGCCAAAGTGGATATGTCCAAACCCATGTGTCACCACACCGTTGGGCGGCAGGAAATCGGCCGGAACATGCGCGGTTCCCTGCAACACATGGTCCGCCCCGAAAACTTCGGCCAGACGTTCCGCATTGCCGATCCCGTTTTGCAAGGTCATCAGCAAGGGGCTTTGCCCTTGCCAATGCGCGAGCGAAGCAATGGCCGCCGCGCTGTGGTTGCTCTTGGTGAACAACAGCGCGAGATCCGGCGCCTGTATGACGTCCTTTGCCAGCGCGGCGCCAACAGCAACATCGCGGGTTCCACGGTCATCGGTCAGGCGAATACCATCGCGGGCAATCCCATCGAGCCGCACGGTATCAACATCGATCAGCGTCACCTGCGCCCCCGCCTCGGCCATGCGCGCGGCGAACAGACAGCCCATCGCGCCCGCGCCAATGATTGCGACAGTTTGGGGAAATTGGGTCATCACGGCTCCGTCAGATGCTGTAAATATCGAGTAAGGTGGGAATGACGTCATTCATCAGGCGAATGACCTTGCCCGCGATCATCCAGCGGCCCTCCACAAACACCAATTCGTGTTCATAGCGCCCGAAGAACACATGGGCCCGCGACGTGCGCACATCATGGACATGGACCGTGAAAACCGAAGCAATACGCGCCCGCTGGCCATCCGACGCCTCGACCAGCACATTGCCGATCATATGCGACACGCGCGGCATGACCGAGGAGGCGACCGAAAGGCCGGATTGTATGCGCTTGACCCGGTCCTCCAGATTGCGGCGCCCGCGATAATAGATCAGGGACAGTTCCCTATCCGGGTCTTGGGTTTGCGTGCCATCGTCGCGCCATGCCGGCATCCAGAACACGCAGTCGGGCGTGTAGAGATCAAGCCATTCCTGATAAGCGCCGCGATCAAGCAACAGCGCCTCACGGGTCAGAAGCTCTGCGAATTGGGTGGATTCGCCGCTCATGACAGCACCGGCGCCATGCGCTGCGCCCAAGCGCGATAGTAATTGCGGAACAAGCTCTCGTCGCACAATTGCGCATCGGCCAGCACGCTGGAGGCTGGGTCCATGCCCAAAGCCTCGGAAAAATCATTGCCGCCCGCCACCGATGCGCCCAGCCCGCGCGAATGGCCTTGCAGCCACTCACTTGCCTGCTCGGCCATGCCGGTCTGGGCTTCCTCGTAACACACCGTGTCATCAGGCGTCGCCATGCCGGTGGGGTTGAAGAAGTCCTCATATTGACGGATACGCAATTGCCGTGCCTTGGCGCTCTCGCCGCGCGGGGCGATGCACCATGTCTGCATTTCGGTCAGGTTGGGCGCAATCGGCCGGATCATGCGCAACTGGCTCGATGCGTTTTCGGCGATCTGCATATTGGGGAAAAGCGTCAGGTTGCGCATGTTGAATATCCAGTTGCGCCGGGCCACGCCCAGTTCCTCGGCCAAAGCATCCGCCCGCTCGAATTCAGGCAGCGCAGCCGTCACCCCCATCAACCCCCAGTTGAGAACATGGCCATGGTCAAAGCAATAGGTGCCGCCGGTGATCCCGCTGGCATCCTCTTTCCAAAAGTCGGCATTACTCAGGCTGGCGGTCACCACTTGCGCGGTTTCCTCTTGGGCGCGCTCGTTCAGAATGCGGATATAGCTGGGGTGGGTTGATGTGAAGTGATACTGATCCGAGCAATTCTCAAGCTGCATCTTCCAATTGGCCGCATAGGTGAAACGCACGCGCCCCGGCACCAGTTCAACGCCTTCGGGGCTCTTATCTACCACCAGATCAATCAGCTTGCGCGCCTCGCCCAGATGCTCATCCAACGAAGGGACATCGGCATTCAGGCTGGCGAACAGAAAGCCGCGATATTCGCCAAAACGCGCCACACGGGCCAGATTGTGATCCTCACGCGCGAAACCTTCGCCATAGCAGCCGCGCTTTTCCCATTTGATGCCGCGATTGGCCCCGGCGCTGTCAAAGGTCCAGCTGTGATAGGGGCAGACATGCCGCCGCGCCTGTCCGCACTGGCGCTGCACAAGGCGTACGCCCTTGTGCGGGCAGGCGTTGATGAAACAATGCAATTGCCCCTCGCCATCCCGGCTGACCAGGATCGGCACCCGCCCGATGGCAGCGGTGAAATAGTCATGCGGCTGCTCGGCCTGGGTGGCCATGCCGACAAACACCCAGCCGCCTTCGAAGATATGCTTCATTTCCAGATCGAAGAGTGCCGCATCCCGAAACAACGCACGATTGACCCGGAATACGCCGTCTTCGGGCCGATCGTCGATCAAGGCGCCAAGGGAGAATTGATGCATATCCAAACCCTCCCCGCGCATCATGCCAAAACCATTTCGACCAGCGTCGGCTTTGGCGCGTCAAACGACCATTGCAGCGCAGCTTCAAGCTCTTCGGGTGTTGTCGCGCGCCGGGCCTCAACCCCATGGCCCTGTGCGATGGCGCAAAAGTCCAGCCCATCGAGATCCGAACCTTCGACCTTTTCCAGCCCGAAATGCCCGCCAAACTGGCGCAGCGCGGCATAGGAGCGATTGTTGACGATCAGGAAGCTGACCGCGACACCCAGTTTTGCGGCGGAAAACAGGCCCTGAATCGCATACATCGCCGAACCGTCGCCCAGCAGCGCGATGACCTTATCCTGCCGCCGGGCAAGCGCGATGCCGACCGCCGCCGGCAATCCAAACCCAAGCCCGCCACCGGCCGTCGTATAAAAGCTGTCGGGATCGAGCATCGGCAAACCGCGCTGCATGGCAGGGCGGCTGGAAGGGGCCTCCTCAACAATGACGGAGCCTTTGGGACGCAGCCTTGCGATGGCCTCCATCATATGGTCTTCGCCAAACCCGCTGTTGAGGGCATCGGGCGCACGGCGCGTATCGCGCCGCTCCACCTCGACCCTCGCGGATGGCGGAGGGGCAAGCCGCGCCAAGGTTTCAACCGCATGGCGCGGATCGGCCAGAACAGCCCTGTCCCCCGGCGCAAAGGACAAGAGGCCCGGATCATCGGTGATCAACCACACCTTGGTATCTTTGGGCAGATGAGGCCCATGGCCCTCGGTATGATAGAGATTGAGCGGGCCGCCCACGGCAATCACCAGATCGTGCCGCGCCAGTGTTTCCACGATCCTTTCGCGCGACGCGGGCAGAAAACCTTGAAACAGGCGATGATCTTCGGGAAACACATTACGGCTGGCAAAGGGCGCAACATAGACCGCCATCCCTTGCGCCTGCGCCAATTGGACCACCGCATCCCACGCCTGCTGGCGTGCGCACCCTGCCCCAAGCACCAGCGCGGGCGCGCGCGCCTCGCTCAACTTTTGCGCCAATTCGGCCATTTCGCTCTGATCACCCGGATTGCTGGCCGCAAAGGAACCGAAGTCCAGCCGATCGCAGGGTTGATCCCAATCATCCACCGGCACCGAAATGAACACCGGGCCATAGGGCGGCGTCATGGCGATGCGATAGCCGCGCAGAATCGTGCGCGGTACGTCCGCCGCCCGCGCCGGTTCACACGCCCATTTGACAAAGGGGCGCGGGAATTCGCAGGCCCGCTCTGCAAACAGAAACGGTTCGAACGGCAGGATCGAGCGCGCCTGCTGGCCCGCCGTCACCACCAGCGGCGTCTGGTTTTTATATGCGGTAAACAGATTGCCAAGCGCATGGCCCGTGCCCGCCGAACTGTGCAGGTTGACCAACGCCGCGTTGCGCGTGGCCTGCGCAAAACCGTCGGCCATGGCCAGCGCGACCGATTCCTGAAGCCCCAGCACATAGCGGAAATCCGCCGGAAAATCGCGGAACATCGGCAGTTCGGTCGAACCGGGATTGCCAAAAACATGGGTCATGCGCAGCTTTCGCAACACATCGATAGTGATCTGTCTGACCGTGGTCATGGTCGGCCATTCTCTCCGCAATATGCAGCGCGGCCCGAACCGGCGCGCCTTTGTTTTATGCTTCGAAACTAGCGCGCTCATGTCATAACGGCCATTGCATTATTTGGCCAAAGGCATACCAATTCTGCATGACATTTGATGAACATCGACTGCGCGCCATCATCGCCATCGCCGACACGGGCAGCTTGGGCCGCGCCGCGGATCAGGTAAACCTGAGCCAGCCGGCCTTGAGCCGCATGATCCATGAGATGGAAATGCGCCTTGGGCGCGCACTGTTCGAACGGCACAGCAAAGGCATGCGGTATAAATTGCACATCGAGGAAGGGCCCCGCCCGCAATGGCATCGTCGAGCGTGACCATCTGGCACCACGAACCATCGGGCATGAGCGCGCCCGCGCGCAGGTTCCGGTGGCTGACATCAAAAGCCCGCTGATCGCCCTTCCTGCGCCCCCGGTTCCATTCCTCGCCGCTCCAGAAGGCATAGGCTTCATGGGTTTTGGTGCTAGGCGTCGAGAAATAGGTGCGCTTGTAAATGGTGAGCGTCGCCATGGCCGCTGCCACCTTGCGCAGCTGGGCAAAGCCGTGGACCCAGAAGAATTCGTCGAAATAGAAGTCGCCGCTTTCGCCCTGCGCGGTGTTGCTGTTGGTGGAAAGCGGATACCCCCACCTCCCAGCGCGGGAAATAGGCCAATGACCGACGACGAACGAAAAGTGGTCGAGCAGTTGGGGAATGTTTGGAATGCCTTTTTAGCCCTTCCCACCCAGCATCCACAGGATCAACACGAAATGCTGCATGCCATCCACATGGCCCAACGCATCATCATGGCCCGCCCGGCCCTTCGTGAAATGCAGGCGTCAGGCCAATGACCCAAACGGCCAACGCCATGGACGGCGAAACCGTCGATGAAATCTGCCACCGCGTCCTGGGCAAAACGGCGGCGGTGACCGAACAGGTTTTGGACATGAACCCCGGCCTTGCCGAAATCGGCCCGCGCCTGCCGGGTGGCACCTTGGTCACCCTGCCCGACGCCAGCGCCGCCCAGACCGCCACCATCGATATCGTGCAGCTTTGGGATTGAAGCGTGATGGCAAAAAGTGGGCACCGGTTTTTGCCGCCAATCACGCAACCATCAAAGGACTCCGGCCATGCTCAAAATCAACCTCCTGCGCGCCGCCCTGATGGAGGCCATGCCCGAACTGAAAAAGGCCCCCAAGAACCTCATCATGTGGGTTGATCGCGGCGCGGTCCAATCGCGCGACACATCCGACCTGTCCTTCGCCTTCAGCTTTCAGTTGAACGTTCTGCTGATCGAATTCGCTGGGGACATCGCAGCCTTTGCCCTCGCCATCCTGATCTGGCTGCGCACCCACCAGCCCGACCTGTTTGCCATGGGCGCCGACGCCTTCGACTTCGAGGTTGATATTTTGGACAATGGCAAATCCGATGTCCAATTCCGTCTCCAACTGCGCCAGAATGTCGCCGCCACGCTGACCAGCACCGGCGTCACCGCCACCTATCTGCCCGAACCCACCCCGCTCTTTGGCGATGACCTGCCGCTGGGCGGCCTCGACGCCATGCCCACGCTCACCTCGATCACCGTCAATGGCGAAGACCTGCCGCCATGGGATACCGTCGATGGCGAATGACCTCGCTCGGCTGGAGGAATGGTTCGGCCAGATCATCGCAGGGCTTGAACCGGCCCAGCGCCGCAAAGCCACCCGCAAGCTGGGCCAGTTGCTGCGCCGCGCCAACCTCAAACGCATCGGCGCCAATGTCGATCCCGACGGCGCCCCCTTCGCCCCGCGCAAACCCCGCCTCGATCAACGCGGGCGCCTGCTTAGAGGCGCGGGCGGCAAGATGTTCAAGGGCCTGCGCAAACTGGCCAAATGGCGCATCGATGCCGCCCCCGATGGCGTCGAAATCAGCCCAGTCTCCAACACCGCCGATCGCGTCGGCTCAGTCAGCCAGTTCGGCCAGACCGTCACCGTGGGCCGGTTGCGCAATGGCCGAAAGATCCGCGCCAAATATGCCGAGCGCCGGTTGCTGGGCTTTGGCCGCGAGGATGAGGATCTGGCGCTGATGGTGGCCGGGGAAATGTTGGAGGGTTGAGGCGGGAATCGACCAGATCAAGCCGTTCCGGTGTAGTGCCGGGTACGTCAGTCTACGCCAACACCGGCCATTCCGCGCACCTCGCAATGACGATCACTGCCGCCTTCAAAGCGGTCCCTCACGATCTTCGACTGGCCCACCGAAAATCCTCCCCGCCGTCATTTTTGTCATTCCACTTCCGCCAAATCGCGGACTGATCATTCGCGGGATTCCTTTGTGATGATCGGTTTGTGATTTATGATTGCCATGGCCTCACAAATCCCATAAATCGGAATCTTGTGTCGAAATATGAAACTTTGATAAGGACTTCCAAAGGGCTGGCTGCGTTGATTTAGGGATGACGGATGCTACACATATCGGGCCGCAGAGCTCGTGATGTGCCCCATTCCCCACTTTACCGCTCCGACAATGATGATGTTCGCTGGCCATTGCTTTTGAAATTGCGGCTGCGCCAAGCTGACGCAGAAAAATTATAAATTGCTGAAAAATAATAATTCATATGCAATTACGAGGTAGAGGATAATGAAACACCGCTTGATAACCGCACTCGCTGTGCTGAGCTTGACCGCGTCCCAGCACGCGCTCGCGGGCGAAGCGCCGCATCTGCGCAGGCAGGGCACCGCGACGCAGCTTGTCGTTGATGGCGCGCCGCTGCTGATATTGGGCGGGGAACTGGCCAATTCGACGGCTTCGGACCTCAACTATCTCGACGCGCATTGGGCGCCGCTCAAGACCATCGGCGTGAACACGATCTTTGCCCCGGTCGAATGGGACCAGATCGAGCCTCGCAAAGGCCATTTCGACTTCACCCCCGTCGAAGGTCTGATCCGGCAGGCCGAAGCCCATCACGTCAAGCTGGTGATCCTGTGGTTCGGCGCGTGGAAAAACTCGATGTCCAGCTATGCACCCGCTTTCATCAAGCAAGACTATCAGACCTACGCCAGAGCGCAGGATGACAAGGGCGTGGCGCAGGATATTCTCAGCCCCTATGACCCCGACACGCTCAAGGCCGACCAGCAGGCTTTTGGCGCCTTGATGGCGCATATCAAGGCCTTCGACACCAACCACACCGTCGTTATGATGCAGGTGGAGAATGAGATCGGCATGTTGCCGGTGGTGCGCGATTACAGCCCTCAGGCGCAGCGGGCCTATGCGGCGCAGGTGCCCAAGTCCCTGACGGACTATCTGCAAAAGCACAAGGCGAGCCTTCACCCCTATGTCCGCGATGCCTGGGCCGCCGGGGGCTATAAGACCACGGGCACCTGGGCCGAGGTGTTTGGTCAGAGCATTGCCGCACAGGAAATCTTTCAGGCATGGGGCTTTGCCTCCTTTACCAACGATCTGACCCGCGCGGGCAAGGCGGCGTATGATCTGCCGATGTATGTCAATGTGGCGCTCAATCGCCCGACGCAAAAGCCGGGGCAATATCCCAGCGCCGGTCCGCTGCCGCATCTGTTCGACATCTGGAAGGCGGGCGGCCCCGCCATCGACATGATCGGGCTGGACGCCTATTTTCCGAACTATGTCTATTGGGCCAATCAGTTCAAACGGCCCGACAATCCCGTCTTTGTGCCCGAAGCCAATCGCGCAGGCCAGCCCGATGCCGGCGGCAATGCCTTTTACACGCTGGGCGAACTCGACGGCATCGGCTTTGGCCCCTTTGCCATCGAGTTGATGCCGCATCCGGAACGCGATCCGCTGACCAACGCCTATCGGGTGCTGCACCAGATTGCGCCGCTGGTGCTGGCCCATCAGGGCAAGGGCACGATGCGCGGTTTACGGGCACCGATAAGCTATGAAGGGACGCTGGACGAGGCGCCGCAGACTTTCACTCTGGGCGGTTTCACGATCACCGCCTCCATGGTCGATTCCCGCACGCCCAAGGACACGCAGGACATTCGCGCGCATGGCGGCCTGATCATCCAGACCGGCAAGGACGAATTTCTGGTGGCGGGCCGGGGCATCATTCTGCGCTTTGCCGATGCCGCCCCTTCGGGATACCGCGTTGGCATAGAGCAGATCGTCGAGGGCGAATTTGTCGATGGCCAATGGCGGGGCGGTCGCTGGCTCAATGGCGATGAGAGCGGGCAAGGCCGCTATCTGCGCCTGCCGCCGGACCAGTTCGGTATCCAGAAGCTCAAGGTCTACCGCTACAAATGATGAGACATCTCCCATCCCTGTTGGTCGCCGCCGCGCTGATGGCCAGCCCATGCCTTGCCAACATTCCCGGCGGCGGCACTGGCAAAGGCCCCGATGTGACGGTCCGCGACGAGGGCGGCGCTATCCTGCTCGACAATGGCATTGTGGCGATCCGTATCGACAAGAGCGATGCCTCGATCACCAGCTTTACCTATCAAGGCATAAACCTGTTTGCAGGCGGCCATGGCGGGGGCAAATTCTACTGGAGCTGGAACGCCCCGACCTATGGCGGCCCGCATGGGACGGCAAGCCTGAGCGTCAGCCCCGCCGCCAGCCATGGCGATTATGCCGAAGTGGTCATCCACAGCCCATGGTCGGGCAAGAGCGGCGATGCGGCGATGGATCTTGATGTTCATTACAGCCTGACACGCGGCGCGCAGGGCTATTACGTTTCCGCCATGCTCGATCATCCCGCTGCCTATCCACGCACCGATCTGGGCGAATTTCGCTCCAACGCCTATGTCAGCCCGATCTTCGACTGGCTGAGCGTGGATGCCCTGCATCAGCGCAAGATGCCAACGGTGGAGGATATGGCGGCGGCTCAACGCGTTCCCGGCGCGCCCAAGGAGGTCACCTTGTTGACCACCGGCGATTATGCGGGCCAGTTTGAATGCAAATATGCCTATAGCGCCGATCTGGGCGACCTTGACGTGTGGGGCTGGAGCAGCACGACCAAACGCGTCGGGATATGGATGACAGTGCCCAGCCACGAATATTACAATGGCGGCCCGATGAAGCGCGAACTGACCGCGCATATGGATCACACGCTGCTCAACATGCTCAATGGGTCGCATTACAGCATGGGCAATCAGCTGATTATGGCGCAGGGCAGCGCGTTCCAAAAGACCTACGGCCCTTATTTCGTTTACGCCAACCGCTATGATGGCCCAACCGACGATCCGTCGTCCAAGGTGACAGCTGCGCTGTGGCGCGATGCACAGGCGCAGGCTGCCGCCGAGCAGTCCGCATGGCCCTATCGCTGGTTCCGCAGCGCCAATTATGCGCAGGAAGCGGGGCGCGGCACCGTCAGCGGCAGGTTGAAGGTCGGCGATTCAGGCAAACCCGCTGCCGGGGCATGGATCGGCCTGTCACCCGACGATGACGGCACCGATTTTCAATTGCAGGGCCGCACCTATCAGTTCTGGGTCAGGGCCGCGGCCGATGGCACCTTCCGCATTCCCCATGTGCTGCCCGGCACTTACCATCTGCATGCGTTTGGTGCGGGCAATATTGGCACTTTCACGGGCCGCGATGTCGTGGTGGCCGCAGGCGCTGCGCTTGATCTGGGCGTTGTGCAATGGACCCCGCCACGGTTGGGCAAGACATTGTGGGACATCGGCATCCCGGACCGCGACACGCATGAATTTGCCGGAGGCGCCTTCGATTACACGCAATGGGCGAAATACACGCAGGCCATGGCGCAAGGCCCTGTGACCTATACCGTGGGCAAGAGCGACTGGCGCAAAGATTGGCGCTATGCCCAATCCGGTTCGCAGCCATGGACGATCAGGTTCTCCATGGCCAAGGCCGGACCAGCTTCGCTCTATATCGCGCTGGCCTCGGCGGAGGCGCCATTGAGCATTGCCGTCAATGGCCGGACCATCGCCACCTATACGGCCCCGCAACTCAGCCATGCGCCCATCCGTCTGGGCAGCCATGGTGCTTTCGCCGAAACGCGGGTGGCCATTCCTGCGGGCGTGTTGAGGCGCGGGCCAAACACGATCAGTCTCTCGCTAGTTCTTCCTTCGGGCAAGAAGGGCACCATGCAATATGACTATATCCGGTTAGAAGCAGCCGAGGGGCCAAACTGAAGTCACTGAGGATCATCGAGCGGCCGTATCGAGCGTCCAAGGTGGTATGTCCTCGGTCCAAACCGGAAGCAAGAGAACATGCATGCTTTCGTTGACGGGCTGGTTCCGGCATAGGCGGAGAATACCAGTAGCGGCATCGACCGGCAGGAAAGTCCCACGACGCGGCGATCGTCGCTGGCAGCAGGCGACCAGATCACGCCGTTTCAATGCCGCACCGGGAATGGCGGTTTTATTCGACATCTGCCTTTGGAAATCCAGCCTACACGGCTTAGGACACGCCCTTTTCAATCTCCGTCCAAAGATCTGGCGGGATTGTGTCCTGAAGCATCAGCGCATTTTCGCGCACCTTGAGCGGCGATTTGGCCCCCGGCACGATGGCCTGAACCGCAAGGTGGCGGGCGCAGAACTGTAACGCGATGGCCTTCAGGCTGACTCCATAACGCGCACACACCTGCGCCAGACGATCGCGCTGCGCAATCCGCTGCGCACTGGTGGGGCGGTAATCGTCATATGGCCCATCGGCCAGAATGCCGGAATTATAGCACCCGCCCAGCACCACCGGCACACCACGCCGTAGGCACTGCGCCAGCAGGCCCTCCGCGCTACGATCCAGCAATGTATAGCGTCCAGAAATATGGATGATATCAGGATCGGCCTGCTCCAGCGCGCGCAGACATGGCTCGATCACATTGTTGCCCATGCCCCATGCGCGGATCACGCCCTGATCGCGCAACGCCTGCAAGGCGCGGAAGGCTCCATTCATCGCGATCGGCCAATGTTCTTCCCACTCTGGCCCCAGATGATCTGCGCCCAGATCATGCACATAGACGATGTCGATCCGGTCCAATCCAAGGCGCTGAAGCGAGTCCTCAAAGCTGCGCATGGCAGCGTCATAGCCATAGTCGACATGCGCGTGGAATGGCAGGCCGCCTTTGAACAGTCCCGCCTCGTCCGAACTGGGGCCGTGGATGATCTTTGGCACGGCTGATTTTTCCCGGCCGGGGCGCATCAGTCGTCCGACCTTGGTGGATATCACAAAGTCATCGCGCGGCATCTGGCGCAGGAAACGGCCAAAGCGATGCTCACCCAGCGTGCCGCCATAGACGGGCGCGGTATCGAAATGACGCGCGCCACTGTCCCACGCGGCCTGCATGGTGGCATCGGCGGTTTCCTCGTCGATGGGGGCGAACATGTTGCCCAGCGGCGCGCCGCCCAACCCCAGCTTTTTGATCATTTCGGCTTGACCTTGATGTTGCGGAAATGGGCGATGGTGGCCGTTTCGATCCACAGACCCACGCCGCCACGCAAATCCGCACCCAGCTTCAGATCATTGACGATCAACACCGGCGAGGCACGGTGATCGAGATAGAGCCTGGCCTGCGCCCCCGTTACCTCGATCCGCATGTGCACCCAGCGACCGGGGGCAATGTCGGCGGCGGTCTCGTATCGCTCGGGGCTTTCGCGGCGCAGACGGTCAAAGCGCCAATCGGGAAAGGCCGCATATTGCACGGCATGATTTCGCCGCACCTGATCATCAGCCACGCCATTGGTGGGGCGCAGGTAAAAACTTTCAAACCGCGCACCATCATAGCGGAACGCCAGCCCCACAAAGCCGCGGGCAAATGCGGGTGCGTCGGGGGCAAGGCCCGCCTTCACCTCGGCCTCGATCACGCCATCGTGAAAGTCAACCGGCAACCACGCCATGAAATCCCGGTCGGCCAAGGCTTCGCGGGCCGGATCCTGCCAATATGGACGCGGCATAGACAGGCGCAGACCTTCGGAATCTTTGGCCAGTTCCACCCCATTGACCCGAAACGCGGACGGCGCTGGATCGGCGGCATGTGCCGAGGTAGCCAGCGCTAACGCGGCGACTACACCCATGGCGCTATTCCTGCGCATACAGCTTCCCCGCTCCTGCCCAATCCGAAGGCTTCACATCCTCAAAAATCACATAGACATAGGATGGATCCGTGCTGGTATTGCGGGCAATGCTGTCGGTGATGTCGGCGGCTACCTTGGCCTTTTGGGCGGTGTCTTTGCCTTCAAACCAACTGACGCGAACGACGGGCATGGGATGCTCCTTTACTGATCAAGAAACCGGGTCAGGTCGGCCACAAATTTGACCGGGTTTTTATAAGCCAGCAGGTGATCGCCATGTTCGGCGGCGGTGTAGACAAACACGCGGGCATCCCGGATCTGGCGCGCAGCCCAGTGCTGGCTGGCCACATTGGCGCTCAATTCGCCGGTAAAGAAGGCAGTGGGACGGTCGATCTTATGAGAGATCACGTCGCGCCAATCGTTGCCCGCATGGTCGCGCATCACCAGACCCATATGCACCATGTCATTGTGGATGAAGGCATCGGAAAAGCCCTGTGAATTCTCGAAATAGGGTGTGCGATCCCGCATCAGACGGGTGAACAGATCGCTGCCATCCGGTTTTGGCGCCAGAGCAGAGCGGAACCCATCATAGCTGTCGGCAATCGCGCCTGCATCGCGGCGTTGCTCGTCGGTCCAATCCGATCCGGCGATCAAGGAGATCCCTTCGTCTATAAAGACCAGCTTGCGCATGCCTTGCGTGCCATACAGGTCGATGTGGCTCCAGATCACGCTGGCGCCCATCGAATGGCCCACGTAATCGGCCTCGCCCACCTGTGCGGCCGCGCGAAATTCATGCAAATCAGCGGCATAGCGGGCAATCCGCGCGCCATAGTCCACGCGCCCTGACAGGCCCTGATTGCGTGGATCAAGTACCAGTACACGGTGGTTACGTGCCAGCAGCCACATCACATTCACGTATTCCGCCCCATTGGACGACCAGCCGGGAATGATGACGATGGGCCGCCCTGTTCCGGCCTCCCACCACGTCATGCGCACGCCGTCGCTGGTGGTGAAATGTTTGATCTGCAGGGCAGGAAAGTCCGAAAGCTTGGCAGGCATCCCCGCGATGGCATTGGGAAAGACATAATCGCGGCCCAGCACGCTGATGGCCGGTTCGGCGTGCGCCGTCGTTAGGCCTGTCAGGCCAATGCTCAAAGCCAGCAACAAGGATCGCAGCATAAGTCACCAAGGAGAAAGAGGAAGAACCTGCTTATGTCGCAATTCCACACTTGACGGAATGGCGCCTAAAATCCGATCAGTCATGACATGATGTCCTCAATCTCTCATCTGGAATCGCTGTCCGGCCTCTCCGCCTTTGTAGCGACGGTCGAAGCTGGCGGGTTTGCACCGGCTGCGCGACGGCTTGGCCTGTCGCCATCTGCCGTGGGCAAGGCGGTGGCGCGGGTCGAGGCGCGGCTTGGTCTGCGTTTGCTCAACCGCACTACCCGGCAGGTGGTGATGACCTTTGAAGGTGAGCAGCTTTACGCCCGCGCCACGCGGCTGATCGACGATTTGCGCGATATGGAAAGCATGATGGCGGCCCAGCGCGGCGCCCCTGTGGGACGGATCAGGGTCAGCCTGCCCGCAACGCTGGGGCGTATGGTCATCATTCCGCATTTGGCGGAATTTGTGGCCTGCTTTCCGGGGATCGAACTGGATATCGGGCTGGATGACCGCAAGGTGGATCTCGTCGAGGGCGGCTATGATCTGGCGGTGCGCACCGGCACATTGGAAGACAGCGGACTGATTGCGCGCCGCCTTGCGCCGCACCGTTTTGTGCTGTGCGCCGCGCCTGCCTATCTGGCTATCCGGGACGCGCCGCTGGCTCCGGATGATCTGGCGCATCATGCCTGCATCCGCTTTCGCTACCCTTCCACCGGGCAATTGGAGCGCTGGTCATTCGATGGCCACGAGATGGATCGCGAATTGGGCGCGGGCGCGGTGTTCAACGATGGCGAGGCGGTGGTGCTGGCGGCGCAGGCAGGCATGGGCGTGGCGCAATTGCCCGATTATGCAGCCGCGCCTGCGTTGGCAGATGGTCGGCTGGTTGCGCTGCTGCCCGATCAGCACTGTGAACGCGGCGCCTTGTGGTTGGTGCGTCCATCCCACCGCGCCAGCCTGCCCCGCGTTGAAGCTTTTGCCACCTTTCTTGCCGACACCCTGCATCGGGCAGAATGACTGACCATGGACCTGTTCAACGAAATCCGCCCGATTGTCTTGGCAGATGCGCGGGTCGTCTATCATCCCAGCCCCGATCTGGGCCTGCACCCAGACGCGATCTTTGCGGCCCTGCGCGCGGAAATCCCGTGGGAGCAGCATAGCGTCAACATCCGTGGTCAGATCATCCCCCAGCCGCGCCTGAGCAGTTGGCATGGCGAGGTGGTCCACACCTATTCCACGCTGGCCCATGTTCTGGTGCCGCGTCCATGGGGCGGCGTGGTTGCGCATCTGCGTGAGCGCGTAGAGGCCTTTTGCGCGGCGCGTTTCAACTCGATGCTGGCGAACCTGTATCGTAACAGCCAGGACGCGATTGGTTGGCATGCGGATGATGAGCCGGAACTGGGGCCTGCGCCTGTGATCGCCTCGCTCAGTTTCGGGGCGGAACGGGTTTTCCACATGCGCCGCAAAGACGATCATACGCAGGTGAAACGCATCACGCTGGAACATGGAAGCTTGCTGATCATGGCTGGCACAATGCAACGCCATTGGCAACACGCCGTCATGCGCACCGCCAAACCGATTGGTGAACGCATCAATTTGACTTTCCGCCTGACGGCAGGGTCTGAGTCTTCATCCATTCGCGAGGCACACTAAACGGAAGTGGCAGCGGGCAGTCCAGAACCCTCCATTCGAACTGTTCGCTTGGAACGTGGTTTTGTTGCAGGGCATAAAAGTTAGCTCCTCGCCAGCAGCGAGGAGCTACTTGGTCAAATTTCGGTATTCTCGGCAAGGGCAAGCGCGTCTTCCACATCGATCCCGAGATAGCGCACCGTATTCTCGATCTTGCTATGGCCGAGCAAAATCTGAACGGCGCGCAGGTTGCCTGTCGCCCGGTAGATGATCGAGGCCTTCGTCCGGCGCAGCGAGTGGGTGCCATATTCGCTTCGCATCAGGCCCACCCCGGTCACCCATTCATCGACAAGCCGAGCATATTGGCGGGTACTGAGATGGCCGTTGCGATCGACCCGGCTTGGAAAGACATAATCGTCCACCGTGCCTCCACGGCGTTCAAGCCATGCCAACAGACTGGCTCGGGCGTCAGGCAGCAATTCAAACTGCACAGGTCGGCCAGTCTTCTGCTGCATCACGATGGCGCGTGTTCGGATCTGCCCGCCACTGACAATGTCGCCGATTTTCATCTGCACGAGATCACAGCCACGCAACTTGCTGTCGATTGCGAGGTCGAACAGGGCCCGATCCCGTAAGCGATGACGCTGATTGAGGTAGAAGCGGATCTCCCAAATTTGCTTAGGCTTTAGGGCCCGCTTCGCGCCAACGGCGCGCCCAGCGTTCCAGGCCTGACGCGTGGGGGATGTGGGTTGGGGTTCAGGCATTTCCATGTTCATTCTCCGATAGCCAGAATTGGCCAACGGAAGAACGTCAGTTGGCCGGCAACGTCCTCTGACTATTCATCGCAGCAAAGGTCACTCACATCCCTTTGCAATTCCCACGCCTGCACGCTCAGTTCGTTTTACGGCTTGGTGGTCAAGGAAAGGGTGTACTCGCTCCGAGGAATGGCGGATTTCAGTGTAGTCAGACGCGATCTGCTCACGCGACGAACGACCGTTTTGTCCCACGATGCGGCTTTCGATCGCTGGCCGAAGCCGACGAACCTCCCCCCTCCCCCGTAACCCTCCGCGTTACGCCCCCGCCCTCTCCCCGCGCGCGCGAAGGCCATGCACAGGTTGCGCATGGCCACCAGCACCACCGCAATCGACCTATCGCAACTCCCCGCCCCCACGGTGGTGGAGGCGCTGGATTATGAGACGATCCGCGCCGCGCTGATTGCGGACACTCAAACGCTGCTGCCCACTTGGGACGCGACGGTAGAAAGCGACCCCGCCGTCAAAGTGCTGGAGGTTGCCGCCTATCGCGAACTGCTGATCCGCCAACAGTTTAACGAGCGCGCCCTGCAATGCCTGCTCGCCTATGCCACCGGCACCAACCTCGACCATCTGGGCGCGCTGCTGGGCGTTTCCCGCCTGACCGACGAACTCGACGCCACGTTCAAGGCCCGCATCCAGCTTGCCCCCGACGCTTTCAGCGTGGCTGGCCCGGAATCCGCTTACGAATATCACGCCCGCTCCGCCGACAGCACCATCGCCGATGCCAGCGTCACCAGCCCCAGCCCCGGTGTTGTCCTGGTCTCGCTGCTGTCGGCCTCCGGCGACGGCGCCGCCACGCCCGAACAGATCGCCAATGTTGAAGCCGCGCTCTCCGGCGCCCGCCCGCTCACCGATCAGGTCTTGGTGCAATCCGCCCAGATCGTCCCTTACGCCATCACCGCCGCGCTCACCCTGTTTGACGGGCCGGATGGCGATGTCGTTCTGGCCAATGCGCAGGCCGCCGCCGATGCCTATGTCGCCAATGCGAGGCTGATTGGCCGCGACATCAACCGCGCCAGCATCTTCGCCTCCATCGGCGTCGCGGGCGTCTCCAATATCGCGCTGACCTCCCCGGCGACCGACATGCCGATGGACGCCACCCAATGCGGCCACTGCACCGCTCTCACCCTGACGGTGGCGGGCCGTGGCGAATAATCCCTCGCTCCTGCCGCCCAACGCGCGCCCGCTCGAACATGCGCTGGCATCCTCGATGGCGCGCATCACCGCCATCCCCACCCCGCTCACCGACCTGTGGCGCCCTGATGCCATCCCCGCCACCATCCTGCCATGGCTGGCATGGGGTCTGTCGGTCGATCGCTGGCGGCCAAGCTGGAGCGAGGAACAGCGCCGCGCCGCCACCGCCGCCGCCATCCCCAATGCCAAGATCCGGGGCAGCCGCGCCGCTGCGCAGGCGGTGATCGCCGATTATGACCCCCGCATCACGCTCACGGAATGGTGGGAGGAAGGCGGCACCGGCCTCCCCTATACCTTCTTCTGCACCCTGCCGCTCGATGGCGCGTTCGATGATCTGGCCACCGCCAGCTTCGCCACAGAACTCTACCGCGACCTGACCCGCGTCAAGCCCGCCCGAGCCCATTTTCAATTGCGCCAACAGCTGCGCGCCAAAGTTACCCTGCCCATGGCCGCCGTGGCGCGCGCATGGGCCATGGAACGCACCATGGCCACCATGATCGGCCCCGACCCCGCCGACCTTCTTAAAATCACCACCGAATATGGCGAACCGCTCGAAGGCGATGATGGCGCCGGATGGGAGTATATCTGATGGACCCGTTGCTCATCACTCTGACGGCGGCGGGCCTGTCGGCCATTGTCGGCGATGACAGCCCCTCGCTCGGCCCGGTGGTCATCACCCAGCTTGGCCTGACCGATGCTGCCTTCACCGTGGCCTCTACGCTCGAAGCGCTCCCCGGCGAATTCAAGCGGATCGATGTTTCGGGCCAGCAAGTGGGCGATGACACGCTGCACCTGATCGCGCTGGATGATACTGCCGACGCCTATACCTATCGCGGCTTTGCGCTCTATCTGGCCGATGGCACGCTCTTTGCCGTCTATGGACAGCCCGGCCCGATCGCCGCCAAGGCAGAGCCTTCCGCCTCCTTCCTCGTCCTCGACATCAAACTGGCGCAGGGACAGGCCGAGAATATCACCTTTGGCGACACCAATTTCATCAACCCGCCCGCCACCACCACGCGGCAGGGCGTGGTCGAACTGGCCACCGATGCCGAGGCCAGCGCAGGCACCGACACCCAGCGCGCCCTGACGCCCGCCGCGATGCAGGCCGCCCTGCTGACGCAGATCCTGCGCGTCCATGGCGCAGACAGCGGCATCAACGCCGACCTGCTCGATGGCCAACACGGCGCGTGGTACGCCGATATCGTCTCGCGTCTGGGCTATGTCCCCTTTGACAGCGTGGCTTTCACCGGCGCGGCCATCCTCACCCTGCTCAAAACCGTCGATGGCGCGGGCAGCGATCTCGACGCCGATCTGCTCGACGGCAAACATGCCGCCGCCTTTGTCCTGGTCGATGATGCCGCCACCTTCGGCTCCAATGCCAACGGCTATTGGCGCAAGATGTCCAATGGCCTGATCGAACAATGGGGCGAGGTAACCGCCGGGGAATCCAGCTCACCGCCCTCGCTCGACTTCCCCATCCCCTTCACCGATCTGCCCAGCATCAACCTGTCGGTCACCGCCCGCACCCCCAACACTGGCGCCGTCAGCGGCAACAGCGTGGGCGGCAACAAAGTCTCCGTCACCCAATTCAACGTGTTCAGCGACGACCTCGACCGCGCGGTCTTCTGGCGCGCCATCGGAAAGTAAGCCCCATGGTCAAAATCACCTCGCTAGACCTGCTGGACGCCGCCGACATCGACGGCACCGAAACCTTGCCCGTGGTCAAATTCGGCCAATCCAAACGCGCCAGCCTGTCCGATTTGGCCGCGCCGATGGTGGAAACCGCCACCGCCGCGCGCGATGCTGCGCAGACCATTTTGGACAATACGCAGGCCGTCCCCGCCACGCTGCCCTATCCCAACTATGCCAGCACGGCAGATGCGCAGGCCGATACCACGCTGCTTTCGGGCAAGCTCTACACCGTGGTCGCCGATGGACAGGTCCAAATCTACAGGAAGAACTCGGCCAGTTCGTCCAGCCTGACAGGCGTTATTCCCACCGCCACCTATGCCGACCGGCTCAAGCCCAAGGTGCTCGTGCCCACCATCGACCTCGGCGCGGTGGGCGATGGGGCCAGCGCGGCGGCGGATCAAGACGGCATGGACGCCGCCATCGCCGCGATGATCGCAAGCCGGTCTAACGAACCACTCGGCATTTTTGGCCCGCTTGAATATCAGAACGGCATCGTGCTGGAACCGGGCATCTATGATGCGGGTGACTTTACCATCGACAACGGCTCGCTGCGTATCTCTGCCCGCATTCCATGGACGGTGGTGATCCGCATTCCTGACGGCAAATACTTCTGTAACCAGACCGGCACACCCTATTCGCTGGTCTGCGATGGCATCATGTTTTTGGGCGGCAAGGGCGTCTATAAAAACACGCGCACCGGATCGAACGTGCAGAACCTTGTGCAGTTCACTCGCTGCATGATGTACCGATATACCGAATGCGCGCTCAGCAACAATTCGTCTGACAGCCCTTTCCTCAAGGTGAAGGACTGCTTCCTTGGCGGGATGACCGGCTGCAGCACCATCGGCATCGCGTGGGGTGGGCTGTGCGATCAGGTGATGGTCTGCGACAACAGCTTTGGCCCGAACACCTATCACATTGTCATGGGCAACCGCGTGGGCGGCAACGTCAACATCCTGCGCAACGATTTCATCGGTTTGGGAAGCCAGATCGAAACCAAAGCCGATATTTGGTTTGTGCCTGACACCAGCGGCGGTTCGTTGGGCAATTCTGGCTACGCGATCACAGTGGGCTGGAACAAAATGGGCAACGAAGGCCAGATCGCGGGCAATCCTCGCATTCTGGTGGCGGCCTATGATGGCGTGACCGGCACAGACCGCGCCACCTACCGCCCCGGCACGGCTGACACCGGGCGATTGTGCGGGGTCAATTTTGTGGGCAACAAGGTGGTGTCCATCGCCAATCCGAACGCGCCCTTTATCAAGTCCTACGTTTCGGAACTGGTCAACTGGTCGGCCCGCGACAATCAGTTCACTGGCGGCACCTATACCGACTTCATCCAGTTTCCCAACGGCAAGACGACAAGCATGTTGTCCGCGTCCAGCGACTTTGAATTCGCGCAAAACGCGGGCGGGGTGCCGGATCGTTTCTGCACGGCCCAGATTGGCACCTTGCGCGATTATGCGGGCTTTTGGCCGGGGGATATTAACCGGATGCCGGTCCACCCATTCATTGACGACCCGATGATTACCCCCATCGTTTCGTGGCCCAGCGCAAACCTGTTTACCTATCTTTCCGGTTCAACCGCTGTTGCCGTGGCCGATCCTTATGGCCTGTCGGAATATGCCTCAATCATCGGCGGCATGTCGGCGGGCTTTGTTGATCCCTATGGCGGGGCGGGCGGGCCTGCGGTGCTGGAAATCTCGCTGGCACAGGCGGCAAGCCGTTCGCTGACGCATGTTGTGATTGACCTGTTCAACTATGCCAATTCGACGCTGGGTTTTCAGCGGCGCGTCTTGCTGCCCGCGTCGGGCAACACAACCAAAGGCACCTATCACATTCTCATTCCGCCCCATGCTAGCCCCTCGACATGGCAGGTCCGGGTCTATGGGTACAACGTGGTCAGCGGTACGGCGGACACGTTCGTTTCGGGCGAGCTTTACCTCTATAAGGGCCGGGGCAAGCTGGGCCGCGCCAAAATGCTGGAGCGCTGGCCGGTGGCCCCGCGCAACCGCGCCTTGATTGGCGGGGCGGCGGGCACTTTGCCGACAGGCTGGTCGCTGGGCACGGTGGCGGGCGGGCTGACGACCACGATCAACCGCGTGGGCGAAGATCAATACGGCACCTTTGCGGAAATCGCCATCGCAGGCACCACGACCAACGGCAACGGCTGGGCGCTCTACCTTGAAGCGGCGCGGGCGCTGGGTTTTGTGGCCAGCGCGCAATGGCTTTATCAAGTCGGTGTGCGGGTGATGGCGGGCGACTTTACCGGCGTCACGGCCAGCGCAGGCTATGACGGATCGACCGGGCCGTTCGTGCTTCAGGCCGCCTGTTACAATTCCGCCGACACATGGCTTTTGCAGCGCGGCATTGCCTTTACGCCCGACGCCACATTCCGCCTGTTCGGCCGGACATTCAGCGCCAGCTATTTCAATTCCGGGTCGGACTATGTGCGCCCTTGCGTCGGCATGGCCATCCCCAACGCCACCGCCGTCAATGTGACTTTGCGCCTCTACGTCCAGCCCATCATCCGCCTTCAATAAGGAGACTTCTCGTGTCGATCACGCCCTTTGCTTTTTCCGTTTCAGGTTCGCCCGCCGAGGCCCGCGACCAAATCACCGCCGCCAGCGGCACAAGCCCCGGTTTCCCCACTGTCGCGGGCGAATTTGTGGCCCAATGGCTTGACGGGGTGCCCGATGATAAAACCGTCAGCCTTGCCATTCAGGGCCAGCTTGGGCCGTGGCAGGATGGCCAGATCACGGGGCCGGTGAACTTTTCCGTGCTGGGCCAGATTTACTGAGTTCTGCGATGGCTGACCTCCCGCCCCTGCCCCCGCTGGCAACCGCATCGCTGGCCGCGCCGCATTGGCGCGGCTGGTGGGACACAATTCTTGCCCTGATGGTGATGGCTTTGGCGCAATTCTGGGAGGCGTTGCCTCACCTCATCCAACTGGGCGGCCTTGTCGTGGTCTGCCTGACCGCCATGCAAAAACTGATCGAGCTTGGCTGGATCAAAAACCCCCGCGCCCGCAAACAGGAGGCTCCCGATGACATTGGTTGAAGATGCGCGTGCGTGCTGGCGCTGGTGGTCGGTACGCATGGCCGCGCTGGCAGGCGTCGTGGCCGGGGCCTTGGTGGCCCAGCCCCAGATCCTGACCGGCCTTGTCGCCTATGTGCCCGAACGCTGGCGCCCGCTGGCCTCGGCGCTGGCAGGGGTCGCCGTCTTTGCCGCGCCCACGATCGCACGGTTGATCCAGCAGGGGAGCAAGAGCGATGGCCAGTGACATCATGATCCATTGCGCCTGGTTGGCCTTTTACGTGGGCGTCAACTTGGCGACTGGCCGTGCGATCCGTTGGGTGAAGGGGAAATTCCATGGCAACGCTGCCTGAAAGTGCCCAGCCCAAGCGCGGCGGGGTTGTCGTGCTGATCGTGGCCCTGCTGGCGCTGATCGGACCGGCCACCACGCAACTGGTGCTGACCGAAGTTCCCAAGGAAGAGAGCGGGCGGACGGTGGCGGTCACCGTCTCGCCTCAAGCCGGGACCGCCACGATCACGCATATCAGCGGCAAGCAATATCTGCGAGTCTACCTCGACATGGTGGGTGTGGCGACGGCCTGCGACGGGCTTACCGGCGAAGGGATCAAGGTGGGCCGCGAGTTTACCGAGGAGCAATGCGCCTCAATGCTGATCACGCGCCTGACGGCGGATGCGGCGCGGGTGATGGCCTGCACGCCGGGGCTCGCCCTGACCATCCAGCGCCGGGATAATGTGCGCTACGCGGCGCTGTCTCTGGCCCACAATGTGGGGTGGCCGACCTATTGCACCAGCACCATGCGCGCCCGGATCAACGCCGGAAATATCCGCGGGGCCTGCGATGCGCTGACCTGGTTCAACAAGGCGGGCGGGCGCGTCGTGCCCGGCATCGTGGCGCGCCGCAAAAGGGAGCAGGCGATTTGCCTGAGGGATGCGGCATGACCCGCGCCATCGCCCGCTTCATCCTGTCGCTGATCACCGGATCGCTCTGGCGCTGGCCGCTGGCGCTCCTGCGCTGGATCGCAGCCTCGCCTGCGCGCATCTGGGCCGCGATGGCGCTGATCGCTCTGGCCTTGGCCGGGTGGCAGGCCCACCGCGCCGCGCAATGGGAAGGCACCGCCCGGAACACGCAAACCACGCTCAATGCCGAGCGCCGCACAGCCCACGCCGCGCGGGCTGCCTATCAGGCGCAATCGAAAAAGGACGCCGATCATGCAGACACGAACCACACGGCGCTGGCCTCTGGCGCCACTGGCCGCTTTGCTTCCTATGCTGCTGGCCACGGCTTGCGGACGAACGCCCCCGCCCATCACGCCGCCGCCGGTCAAACCGACGATCCCGCACTTCCTGAAAACCCCGCCCCCGACGCCATCATGGCGGACATCTCCCGCGTCTGGATCACCCGCGCCGACTGGCTGACCTGTGACGCGGATTGGGCCTATGCGCAGGCCGCGCATGACTGGGCGCGTGGGGCAGGCGAATGAGCGACGATGACATCCCCCTCGATCCCACGACCCTGATCCGCCTGGGCGTGATCAGCGCGGTCACGCTTTCGCCCCCACGCTGCCGGGTGCGCTTTGGCGATCCCGATGCCGACGATGGCGCCATCGAAAGCCCGCCCATCCGCTGGCTGGCCCTGCGCGCTGGCGCCACCCGCCGCTGGTCACCGCCAACCGTGGGCGAGGAATGCCTCCTCCTCTGCCCCAATGGCCAGATCGGCAATGGCGTCGCGCTGGCGGGCCTCAACAATGACAACCACCCCGCCCCCGCCTCAACGCTGACCGAGCTGATCGCCTTTGCCGATGGCGCGATCCTGTCCTATGATCCCGAAACCCACCATCTTGCCGCCACCTTGCCCGATGCCGCCACTGCCACGATCAGGGCCACCACCATCACGCTGGACGCGGAAATGGTGCATGTGACCGGCACAATCACCGCCGATGGCGATGTGGTGGCGGGCGGGATCAGCCTGAAGAGGCACAGGCATGGCGGGGTGCAGGCGGGTGCGGCTGTATCGGGGGTAGCTGTTTAACAAATGTATAGCCTCAGACCACATTGGCTTCGCGCCCGGCTTTCCAGCAGCGCTTCAACTTGAACCGTCATCCGATTGGGACAAAAGCCGTGGCCTTGTGAAATTGTTCCACGCCGCCTAGGGCACAGACAATCCATGCCGAGGAACCACTGAACGTGCCGCCAACTTTGCAAGCGCGGAATTGCTGATGAGCGACGCTCCGATCTCAAGCACCGATGCCGAACCAATTGCGCGTTGGCCAACCAGATTATGGCTGTGGCTGGGCATTCAACCGGCAACAACCGCGCCCCGGCTTGGCTTGGCGGCGTTTGGAGGGTTGTTTGGAATCGTCCTCACTGCTGTCATCTCCGCACAGTGGCTGGGCAAGTCTTCGTCGCTGCCTTTCCTGGTCGCACCGATGGGAGCATCGGCGGTTTTGCTGTTTGCCGTGCCCAACAGCCCATTGGCCCAACCCTGGGCCATTGTTGGGGGTAATGTGCTCTCGGCTTTATGCGGCATTCTCTGGCTCAAGATTTTGCCAGATCCGATGCTCGCTGCGGCGCCTGCGGTTGCCAGTGCAATTGCCGTCATGAGCTTGGCGCGTTGCCTGCATCCTCCCGGCGGCGCTTGCGCGTTGACGGCGGTAATCGGAGGGCATGCGATTACGGCGGCGGGCTGGCAATTCGCATGGGTGCCTGTGGGCTTGAACAGCGTGCTGCTGGTCACGCTAGGTTGGATATACCATGGCGCGGTGAGGGGCAATTACCCACACCGCGCCGCCAGCTATCTTGCCGCCACGCCGCCCAGGGCTGGCTATTCGGTCGCTGACATCGAAAGCGTACTCGCGCAATATGACGAGTTAATCGATGTCAGTCCGGCCGATCTCGACACTTTGTTCAGGCAGGTAGAAGGCCGGGCTTGGCGGCGGCTTCATGGCGAAATCCGCTGTGAGCAGATCATGCAAACCCACCTGTCCAGACTGCCAGTAGATGCCACGCTGGCGCAGGCCCAACAGATGTTTGCGGCAGACCGCCTACCGGTGCTTGCTGTGGTGGACGCAAGCGGTCGCTTCGAAGGGCTGATTCGTATCGAGTCTTTGCTAGTAGGGGATATTACCCAAACTGTGGCGAATTTGATGGACACTTCACCCTGTGTTGCCTCACCGGATACAGTCATCGACGAGCTACTTCCGTTGCTATCGGGCGGTGTTTACAAAGAAGCTTTGATCGTCGACTGTGCCGGTCAACTCGTGGGCATAGTCGGCCAAACTGATTTGCTTTGCGCGGTCTGGCGAGGCCATATCGCCGAGCAAATGGCGCTCGGAAGCAGCTAAAGCAGCTGCCAAGGCAACCTTTGCCGTTCGATTTGCGAATGGCAAACCGTAGGAACGTCGCAAACTCCGCCCCCTAACTCCCCCATAGCCCACCGCATCCCCCGTAACCCGCCGGGTTACGCCCCCGCCCCCTACCCCACGCGCGCGCGTCGGGTCATGTCCTTCCGTCATGAACGGAATGGACGCCACCACAGGAAAGCCCCTCTCGGGCGATGCGCATCTGGCGCAGTCGGTAGTTGATATCCTCACCACGCCTATCGGCTCGCGCGTCATGCGCCGCACCTATGGCTCGCTGATCCCGAGCCTGATCGACGCGCCGATCAATGCCGCCACCCCCATGCTGATCCGCGCCGCCACCGTGCTGGCCATCTGGACTTGTAACGGATTTGTGCCGGTCACCTATCTCACTATGCCACCTTGGCCTCGAATGCGAGGGGGCTGATGCCGCCCAGATATGAATGGCG